>JANQTF010000085.1:19733-56306 GCA_030731845.1 Bacteroidia bacterium
GCAAAGAGCACGGTGCTCAGGGAGTATTTGCTTTCGGCGGTAGGGGTATATACCTCCGTGGCACCAGAAGTATAGCCTTTTCGTCCCATGACAATGAAGGCCTTACCATCTTTTACCTGTCGGATATTGTCTGACACACCGATCAACTTCATGGCTGCGAAGAGGTCTTCGGGCCAGAGAGGTACTTTTGGATTGCCCTGGCTTCCGACGATTACATAGTCGCCGTTGTCGGCAGCTAGGATGGCATCACGAACCTTATACAGCTGCCCTGGCACAGCACCGGCACCAATCACACCTGAGATGGGTGCAGAGAGCTTGGGCTTCAGGGTGTACTGGTCAAGGATCACGTAGGCTACCTGATCTGAATAAACCCCCGATAAGGATAAGTCTGCGATCAAGCCTCCATTAATAGAGAAATTGAAGCTAGTGTTGGAGCCTTCCCGAGTGGTGAACTCATATTCTGAGGCAAATTTGGCAAATTCCCAACGTTGTCCCAGGGTATTGAGATTCATGTTGTTGTAGGTGTTCTTCTGAAACTGCGGCAGCTGACTCTGGGCCCACCCTGTGCGGGTTGGGATGTATTTGAAGGAGGCGCTACTCCATACCCTTGGGGTTATGTCTGCCAGGCGCACCCGCCAGTAATATACGCCCGAGTCTGCCAGTGCGAAGGGAACCTCCCATGCTGAGAAGTAGGAATTGCCGATCACTGTTCCTGAATTGACTTTGGCTGGTGAGTCGAATGTTTCGACGGTATCGATTTCAAACACATATCCAATCTCTGGGTCAGTGGTCATGAACACGGTTGAGGCTTGCAGCACCACTTTGTTGTCGGGTACGATGGCATACTCTCGTGGACTAAGGATGGCCGGAATATTTCCTGGGACAATCTTGCCGATAGAGATGAAGTTGTTCAGCTCGTTGTATTCTGCAATTTCCTCTTCGGCATCTACAAATATTTCGAAGAAATTCTGACCTGTGAGGGCATCACCTACGGGATTGATCAGGCTAATCGAAAGGGTATCCCGATAGGGGACCATCGGCCTACGGATCGTGGGATGCTCAAAAATGGAACCATCTGGCAGGCGATGGCGGATCGTAGTGCTGAAGGAGTCTGCACTCACGCGCCCGAGATTTTCTACAATGATGGAAATCCGGAAAGAATCGTCTTGGGCGGAGAAATTATCTGGTGTGAAAAAGACGCTGGAATTGGTGACCTGAAGGTCGGGAGCCGGGGATACATAGAGCTTCACAGCAGGGTCTCCTTGCAGGTTGAGTTGTCGACCGTGGTTGGTGAAGAAAATTCCCCGCAGAGAATCAGTATAGATCGTGAGAACCTCTTTCATGATATTTCCGATGGGTTCTCCGCTCATAGAGCCGTAGGCATAGTCGTAGAATATGCGGCCGTATTTCCGAAGCGGATCGAGATATCCGGCTGAGGAGTTTCCGATGTAGCCGATAGAGCCCCGGCCTTTTTCTCTGACCCATCTCTCTCCGAAACTTGCCCCTGCTGGCTCACTCCCTACCGTGAAGTCGCCTCCATAGCAACCCATGGCAATCATAAGTGGGTACTTGCCAAAGTTGTTGTACTCGAATGGTTCCCGAATGGAAACATCTTGAATATTACTGGTGGAGTGTCCAAAGAAGTGGATGATCTCAGAACCATCGCTGATTTCGTCGTGGTAGGTTGCCTCATTGGGGTCTATGACGATGCTGCTGTTTGTCTTTTGATAATAGATGACTTCACCACCAAAAGGAATCCCTTTGAAGCGGGTTGTCATGTACTGGAATGCACCCCCGATATCGGATTGCTCTGCTTCATTGCCGCCACCGCCAAGAAATACCCCTTTTTTCATCCATGGAGACCATGTTGTATGTTCATACTCATTCACCTTCTGCAAATAATCCAGGCCCTCAGCATCTGAGTAGATATTCAACCTGCCAATGGCGGCCTCGGGATTGATGTCGATGGTATCTTGCCTCCAGTTACAGACAAATTCATAGTCGGTAGAGGGGTAGCCAAAGGTTGGAACCAACGGATATTGTGGATTGGCCTCTCTGGTTCTGTATCTCCCCTTTCCCCACATCAGGAAATACTCTGGCTTCACATTCCATGAGTCGAGCGCATATTTGCAGAATCGCTTAATGGCCCAGGGCGTGATAGAGCCATAGCCAAATTCGTCATAAATCTCGTCCGTATAGACGATTTTGACCGAGTTGATCGGGGTCGTGGTCGCAGTGTCCCGATATTGAGCGTAAGCTTGTGCAGAAGCGCTCAGCTTTCTGTCAGTGATGATCACATACGTCGCTCCCTGGGTAGGGTCAAATAGCTTGTTGAGTGCAGGGCTTTCGATTCGGGGTGTTTGGATGGCTTTTTCTGTGACTACGAGCAGGTCGCGGGTATTGGGAAATCCCTGGATGATCACCCGGCCCTGCGTGCCGTTGAACATGACCCCGGTGCTCCTAAACCTGTTTTTGAGGTCATAGACATACACCGAATCAGTGCCACCCATGCCATCGATCCGAAGATATGATTTACTTGCCTTGTCCCAGTTGCTTACCCAAATCAAGGAGTCGCCATCTACCTTGGGCTGACGAGAGTAGGTGATAGCGGCATAGCTCACATGGTTATTGTCTGTGAGTTGTTTGAGTGCATGAAATGTGAGGTCGGTCTCATCGGTGAGTGCACTACTTGGATAAAATTCTCGCGTATAGGTTTTTTGATATACCGTAGCATTTGTGATCGAAGTATCGAGCACAGGATTGGAGGAGTTTCCATTGAGATCCACCCGGAGAATATGCTCAGTGAGAGAGCGGCCAAATACCCGCATTTCAACTTCGAGCGGGAGGCCATCGTTGAATACATACGGGGTTGCCATGGCTACCGTGGTGGGCGAGCCAACGCCAAACCCTGGTCCCTGATACCCTTCTCCTGTCACATAATCGCTATTGAGGGTGTAAAAAGAGCTGGTAGCATCACTGCCTCCCTGCACATAGCGCGTGGACGGGTCGCCGACTGGATATTCTCTATATGATCGAAAGCGGAAAGATGCCTGTGGCGTGTAGAGGTTGTAGGTTGGGTCATATTCATTGAAAAACCGGAAGCCAGAAGGGCTGTTATTCCAGGTGAGGAAATAGGCCGATTCGTCTGTGAAAATGCTCAGTGCCTTATTGGGTTGCTCATCTGGGCTATGTCTGTGCCGGGCATCCACGGGGTTGCGATACATGATAGAATCTATCCGGCCATCATTCCTTTGGCCGTAAAAATCGAAGTATTGCCAGGTACCTGCGGTGCTTCCTACGAAAAGCGGCACCTCTTTGCCCCGATAGTAAAGGTGCAGTCTGTTGCCTTGCACGCTGCTCAGGTCATATCCAGAGAGCAGCAAGTCTGCCTTTGTGACCCGGTAAATCCCGTCCTGATCCACGATGATCTTCACCCAGGGCTGATTGGCCTGTGTCTTGTACCAGGCATTGCCATAGTCAAAGGATTGTGCGCTCAGCCAGGGAGTCACAAGCACACTGAAACATAATATGAGGAAGAACCTTTTCATGACCTTAATTTCTAAATATGTGAAGTGCTGTTGTGCAAATTCTCATAAACGAAGCGATTAGAATGTCGCTGGGTTTACTGTATGTGAAATTTCAAGGAGACGATGTGCGTATGCAGGTTTTCAGACAGGTTGCCGATGTTGGCCAGGGCATAGTCGAGGGTGAAATTCCTTAACACGACTCCCACTCCAATTGTTGGAAACAACCCAGTCACAGGATTCCCTTCCGAGTCGAGGATATTCTGAATATTATAGACCCCACCACGGAGGAAAGCAACCTTGCGATATTGCTGATTAAGCAGGGCAAATTCTGCACCAAGTCGTGGGTCCACACTAGCATTGCCAATGAAGGCAACAGAACCGGGGCGGCGCCCATCAAAATACACATCGCTATCGAGGGCGAGGAGGAGCTTGGCCTTTCTGGCGAGGGAGATATCGTAGGCCAGGCCTACTCGAAGGGCAGGACGAGTGAGCTCCACACTACTGGTCGGAACGATGTTGCCTGTGGCCGCAAATTCCTCTGCGAAGGTTTCGGTGTTGAAGGTCCAGGCGTTGTAGGTGTGGGTAGCATCTGTGAGAACAGCGGCAAGGGAGAGTGGCCCGCGCTGATAGCGGGCGCCCAGGTCCACCCCAAACCCCCATGCATTGGCAAAGCGGCCCACACCACGGTAGATAATTTTGACGTTGAAACCCAGGTTGAGCCCTTCGATCAAGACGGGTTGCCAGGCATAAGAAACCAGAGCTGCGAGTTGCGTTTCTGAAAAACTCGTCACCCGACTGTAATTGAAGCTGCCGTCTGGGTCGATGAGTTGAAGGGTGTTGGGAATGTCGTCGATGCCCATGCGGATTACTGACACACCAAAATACTTGTCGGAGGCAGAATCCACAGGCATGGTGAAGCCGATGTAGCTGTAATCGGCAATGCCAGCAAAATAGGATGCATGCATGAGCGAGACCTCAGGATATGGCACCGTGCCAGGAGAGGCTAGGCCTGCGGGGTTCCAATATCCAGCCGTCACGTCATTGGCGGCAGCCACCTGTGCATTTCCCATTCCAAAAGCCCTTGCGCCAACGCCAATTCGCAAAAATTCATTGCTGTATTTTGGGGTATTGGTCGTGGAACCAGTCTCGCCAGTCTGGGCAGAAACCAGGGAGAAAGAACCAAAAAGAAAGCAAAGAATTCCTATTGGAAAATATCTGGTCATAAGTGCTGGAAGTATTCAACGTGATGGTCTGTCTGAAGAAAAGATTGCGAAGTGTGCGCCATGTTTGCCAGCAACCAAAGGAAGCATGGGGGTGAGTCATGGATGTTGCTAATATGGGTCTTTATATTCCACGAGGGAAAACATCCAGAATGCTCAGCAATTTCGGCTTGCCCAAGGGGAAAAACAATGGCAAATGACGTACCCTATAACATGGGAAATACCAGTGTTGGTATCTTCCTTGCCTTTGACTAAAGACGTGCAAAACTTGTGCCTTCCTTGCGCTTTAGGAAAAGACCATGCTGGTTGACACTTCCTTCATCCGGGCAATTACCACTTCTGAAAGATACCATTCTTCTTGCGGAAGAACGTGGATCAGGGCCTCTTCGAGGTCTGGGTGCGAAAGAAGGAGCCCGAGCTCCCGCTGTATGTGCTGCCTCACCTCATAGAACCCTTTTTTGATTTCCTCCACGAGCTCTGGTCGTCCGGCAAAGAGATAGGCAATTCTGGCAAAACTCTCAGAATATCGCAGGTCAGCTTCGCGAGGCGGAAGGGAGTCAAGGGTAGTAGCGAGCAGGTAGAGGGGGGAGAACACGGATAATTCTGAGCCATTATTGCCCAGAATCCTCTCGCAATGGAAGCAGGCATCTTCATACCACCGGTCTCTGCCATTGAGCGCTTCGCCGGGCCATGTGGAGATGAGTGCCGTATGCGCTTTAAAGGAATAGCGGGTAAATCCGGTTTCAGTCATCCCCAGCCGTTGCCAGCCTAGCTCTTTGAGGATTTCTTCCCACCTGTATCTTTCCATAAGGGAGGGGAGCTGAAGGAGAAAAGCTGCTTCGCGAGGAACGCGCCACCCGCAGGCGGCCTGGTCAGTGAGATATACATCGAGAATCCCATTGCCAACCCAAATCGCATATCGCTGGAATGGCCCCAAGCCGTTTAGCAGGGGAGAAAGACGCTCAAGGGTTGGTGCTTTGTGAAAATTCATGCTTATAAACTCGCTCGCGAAGTAATTCTTCCGCTATTTTTTGTTCATGTACCCGACCGACCCGCATAGCATCAGCCAAGGCCAAAAGTTCATACAATTCGGGGTCAGTTCTGATTGCTTTTAAGACGGAATCATACAGTGGAGTCACTGCCTGCCCGCGCATATTTCCGATTGGGCTGGGCCAAACGAATATATCATGCTCGGCCACGATATGATCCACCAATGGCCTGGCGGCATGAGCCGTGGGGATGCCCCTTACCAAGGCTCCGGGCTGAGCTGGAAATACATATTTCAGCCCATGCACGAGAAACTCCATGAGTGCTGCCTTGTGGACCTTTTTTTTGGTCGGGTCCACGAGTTTTGCCTGTAGATTACGATGAAGGGCCTCTGCTACTTCTGATTGGCTGATTTTTAGCATGCCTGCTGCGTCGGCATACTTCCAAGGTTGGTTGCCTTGTTTAGACATCCAAAGTAGGATAACCACATCCTGCGGCCGCATTCCATTATGTTTTCGCATAGGTTCTCTGGGGCTTTTAAAAAGGAGAAGGTATCGACCGCTGCTTCATGGTTGCTTTGGGGGTTTTTGCCCGATGCCGAAGCAAGTCGAATTTCTCTTTTCTGAATATAAGGATCGCAATTCGCGAAACTACCATTGATTCTGGCTATTTACAGAGCAAAAATCACCCCAATTCAACATGGTTTTTTCACCATTGGTATCTTTGCCTGCTTTTTTGGTCGAAATGTTTTAGTCAAACGAATAAAATTTGGCTTGACTATTTATTCAAAGAAAACGGAAATCTCCTCCAAGGTCTTCCTGTTGAGCGGAGGCACAGCTGCATCCTCGGGTGGATACCCAACGGGAATAAGGAGAAAAGGGCGTTCATTTTCAGGCCTTTGTAGCAGCTTGCTCAGAAAATTCATCGGGCTGGGCGTGTGGGTCAGGGCCACAAGGCCTGCATGATGAATGGCGGTGAGTAAAAATCCTGTGGCAATGCCCACTGATTCGGACACGTAGTAGTTGGTCTGTTTTTGTCCTTCCTCGAGGTCATATATTTTTTTGAAAACGATGATGAGCCAAGGAGCTACTTCGAGAAATGGCTTCTGCCAATTGGTTTCAAAGGGCTCAAGGTCCTTGAGCCATTCTTCGGACATCCGTCCGTTGTAGCTTTTGTATTCTTCTTCTTCGGCGGCCTCCCGGATTTTTGCTTTCAATGCAGGATCTCCGATCACGCAAAAAGTCCATGGTTGCTTGTGAGCACCGGAGGGGGCAGTAGAGGCCGCTTTGAGAATGTTTTCGATCACAACGCGCGGCACGGGTCTGTCGCTAAACATGCGCAGGCTGCGCCGCGTGTCTAGCCACTCAAAATAGCGCTTGCTACGTTGCAGGATCTCATCGCCGGAATAGGTTTCTCGCTGGTAAGGGACGAAGGTGGATTCAGACATAAAAGGAGTGGATTTGGCTACCTGAAAAGGCTGGAAATGTGGCGGAGAAAAGATAAGGTGGTAGAAGAAGGAGGGCCTGTGTTAACCACATAGCCTCATCGCATAGTTTTGTAATCGGAAATATAATTTTTTTTGATAAAAAATAAATATGAACAATTCGTCTTTCGAGGGGGATCGTGGTTTGGAAATCCTCATTTAGAACTAATTAAATCCTGGTTTTTCTCAAATGAAGAACCCGAACAAAGTACAGAATTCATGATTGAATCGCGAAAAACGTTCGCGTAGGTTTTGCTTTCGAAATGTCCAGCTCATTACCCTTTATGAGTGTAGCGATCTCTCCAGACCCCTACCGGACTCGCCATTCTTCGGATTACCTAACCTCATTCTATTATGAACTCCAACCGATCAAGTTACCTCCTCTCTGTTACTGTTTTTTGCGGATTGCTTTTTTTTGCCCCCTTCCTCTCAGCTCAGGTCATATACATTGAGGAA
The DNA here is from genome assembly GCA_030731845.1 of Bacteroidia bacterium. Classification (GTDB taxonomy): domain Bacteria; phylum Bacteroidota; class Bacteroidia; order J057; family J057; genus JANQTF01. The sequence continues at coordinate 27,407 of JANQTF010000085.1, forward strand.
ATAGAAAGTCTCACCCAAGACCCAGGCGACCTGGAAACCAGTACCATGTTTGATGATCAGCTCGTGGATATTGCTGTTTATCCTAACCCCAGCCCGGGACAATTTATGGTAACAGCAGATGCTGGCGTTTATCTGTTCGAATATGCGCTCTATTCTCTGGATGGGCGCTTGATAGCCCGGCAGACCCTGGGCGAAGGGTGTGAGAAAGTCGCCTTCGACCTAAGGCAGCATCCCGGAGGGCAAGTCATTTTGATCATGACAACCTCCGTTGGGGTGATGCAAAAGCGACTTTTCGTACTTTAGCGCTAGGCTACATCTTGCTTGGTGGGCTCATTGGCACTGAGGCAAGGATTGATTTCCAGGACTTTCAGCCGGAGCCACTTTTGAAAAAAAGAATTTGGAATCTCCTGAAGGGCAGCCCATAGATCCTGGAGATCTTCGCTGGAAGTAGATCTCACCAGTTTTTCCATCAGGCGAATCTTCAAGACGCTGGACTGCTGAAAGCTGGTGGAGAGTTCGTCGTGACGCATGATAAAGAATTTGAGCGAGCGCAAAGGACTTTCGAGTTCGGTGCGCTCGCCTTGTTCATACCGGAGGCAGATCACCTTGGTGCGGGCGGTTACCTCATAAGAGATATGCCCAAATTTTTCCTTAAAATAATGAAAGGCCTCCGGGATGGCCCTGATCGCAAAAGCATAGTTGCCCAGATTATACCGCAGTGTTTCCTCTCGTTCTTGTGGGGGGACAAATGCGATATAGTCGTGGATCAAGGCCAGTACTTCCTCAAATGCTTCCGTGTGAAGCCCTGTGGCCACGATATTGCTGAACATTTTGGAAGGAATATAGCCGCCAAAGAAGACAAGCTTCTGCTGGATTCCCCATATATAAACTTCAAAAAGCAGACTACTGGCAGAACCGCTCTCAGCCTGATTATGTGCCTTGATGAGATGGTTTGATAAGTAGATGAACATATTCTTCCGTTCTTCAAGTCCGGCTAAATGACTGTTGTCTTTAAACAGCTTGAGGAGACCAGGGATGTCTTCGATGCCCTGATACAGGCGGATCATGTGGGCATATATGTCCAGCAAAGGACTGTCCTCTTTCTCGAGCCGGGATTCTACCTGCGCCAGCAAATCCTTTAACTCATAGGAAGGCAAGGTGTAGGCGTGGAATCCAGACTCCCCCCATGCTACCAGCAGCATCCGCAATTTCTCGTGCAGCCAAAAAAGATCAAACTGATCGTGATAGGTCTCGATCAGGCGAGAACTTCGCTGATGCCGGATTGCATGCGCCTTCTCTTCATTCAATAGCTCAAATTTTACCCGGTGGTAAAAGGCGTCGCGCACAGGCTGACTCTCGATACGTCGATGCACCTTGTTGAGCTCTGCATGAAATAGCTCAGGAGATTTTCGGTCGTTGAGACCCCGAATCAGATACAAGTCGCGGCTTGTCTGGTCTTTGCGAAAGGCCTGAATGGAAATAAATTCTTCAAAATAATGGGTGAGATGATTCTCCAGCCGCCGAAATGAGGCATGGGACAAGGGTTTTTCTGGGATTGGAGCATCAGGAAACAAAGCCGACCATGTGTCTTCAGGGTTGCTTTCTGCAACAATGTGGCGATACAAGATCCCAACGGATTGCATGGACGCTGTAAGCTCACTCGTCAACCAGCGTTCAAAATGGTTCCGCTCCTTGTTGGTCAGTGACTCATATAAAGTAACAACTTTCCTGGCTTGCATAGGTGTGAAGAAAAAATGAACAATTCTGGATTCATAAGATAAGAAAAAAAACTTATTGGTCGCTTATGGGCCATTTTTAGCCTCCTCCTGATTTCCTAATCTTGAACAAGAATCGAAAGAGTGGATTGAACAAATCCCGATTGGGGCGCAAATTATGGTTGTGTATCACCCGCTAGAAAATTTGCCCGAAGATGAAAAAATCCCTGCTCTGTATTGCGTTGGTATGTTGGGTAATGAGTGGGTGGGCGCAGGTCAGGGTAACTGGCCAATTGGCCACACGGGATCATGAGCCAGTAGGGTTTGCTTCTGTGCAGTTGCTGATGGATTCTACCCTCTTGGCAGGGGCCCTCTCAAGAGAGGATGGAACATTTGAACTTTCATGTATCTGTCCAGACACGACTGGCTATTTACTCCGGATTCGACATTTGTCCACGCTTACCTACCAGCAATCGCTGGCATCAGGATCACAATCTCTTGGTACGCTTGTCCTCGAAGCAGATACATCCCGCAGCATCGAGACAGTTTCGATCACTGCTGCTGCTACTTTATATGAACGGAGGGCTGATCGCTTCGTGTTTTTTGTTGAAAATAGCCCCCTCGCCAGCGGAGGCGATGGGTTGGATGCCTTATCCTTAACCCCTGGACTGCTTGTGACCCAGGAGGCCATCAATCTTGCGGGAAGGGGTGGGGTGATCATCACCGTGAACAATCGGACAATTGCGCTCTCTGGCACCGATCTCATTGCCTATCTGCGGGCACTGCCCGCTGCCAACATCAAAAAAATCGAGGTGATTGCAAACCCCGATGCCCGTTACGAAGCCGAAGGGAGTTCGGGGATTATCAATATCGTAATGAAAAAGCCTATGGGGGAAGGCTGGGAAATTCGTTCTTCCAGCACATGGGAACAGCGAAGCAAGCCTTCATTTTCAGAAAATCTCAGCTTCAACCTCAGGAAAAAAGCGCTGAATCTATACGGGTTCTATAATCCCCGTATGCGACAAGCCCGGACCATAGAAGAGACGGAGGTCAACTATGCAGATAGTTATTGGCTCACCAATAATCTACGCAGAGAAGGGCTTCAAAGCCATAGTTATCAACTTGGTGCCGATATGCAGCTAGGCGATCGCACGGTGCTTGGGCTTGTAAGCGAAGGGGTGCTCACTGGCAGGAGTAGCGAGGATGCCACGGCAACTACCAACGTATTTTCTTCAGAAAACGCGATCGACTCTGTGTTTGAAGTGACGAATACCATTCGACGAAAAGTAGCCTATCAGGCCGTGAATGCAAACATTCGGCACCAACTCGACACCATAGGCAGCACATTTTCCGCAGATCTGGATTTCTTTCATTTCGTCAATACCCAACGTCAGGATCTGGGTAGTCTCACGAGCGCGCCTGGTAAGGAATCGAGGCTTGATCTTTCTCAAAGCGATGCACCTCAGGAGATCACCAATTACAGTGCAAAGTTTGATTTCTCTCATGTATTGCCTCAACAGCAGCAAATAGAGTGGGGCGCCAAAGTCACCAGAACCATTACCACCAATGATTTTGAATTCAGGGTATGGGATGGCCAAGCATTTGGAAGGGATCCCCTGCGTAGCAATGAGTTTCGCTATACCGAAGACATCCAGGCTGCCTACGTCTCCTATGATCGGAGCTGGGATCACACACAACTCGAACTCGGTCTGCGGGGCGAAAATACATTGGTTCGTGGGGAGTCCCTCACCCTCGATACCGTGAACACACAGCAGTATTTTCGCGTGTTTCCGAGCATCTTTGTTCAAAGGGATCTTGGTGACAATCACAAAGCCAACCTTTATTATGGCATTCGCCTCTCGCGGCCAGAGTTTTGGGAGCTCAACCCTTTCAAATATTATCTCAATCCCTATACCTATTCTGAAGGAAATCCGGCTCTTCGGCCCTCATTTACCCACAATCTTGAGCTCACCTACAGCTTCAAGGACACTTATAGCCTCACGATTGCAGGTTCTGTTACCGAAAATCACTTTCAGCAGGTGCCGGTAGTGGCCAGTGGCGATAATTTTTTCTATTACACCCGGGACAATGTCGGCACCCAGCAATCTTTGGGTATTTCCATTTTTGCGCCCTTCAGCCTCAGCGATTGGTGGAAGATCGACCTTTCGGCCTGGGCGGCGCTCAATGCTCAGCGCACTCCCTATCTCGAAGGCGAAGTGGCCTATGTGCAGCCCTATCTGTGGACAGGCTTGAACCAACGCTTCATTTTTAGTGAAAAGGCAGGGCTTTCTGTGCAAATCAATAGCTCATATAGCACCCGAAACCAAAGCTTTTTATATCAGCAGGAAGGAATTTTTTTGACCAATGTGAGTCTGAGAAAAGATCTTTTCAAGGGAAAGGGAAGCCTGAATGTGGCCTTGTATGATGTCTTCTATACCTTTCCTTATCGGGTAAATGTGGATTTTTTAGATCAGCAAATGAGCTTCAAAAACAGTCCGGAGACCCGCTATCTCCAGGTGACTTTTTCATACAGGTTTGGACAGGATCAGGTAAGGGGGCAACAGTATCGGGAAAAAGGCAACCAACAAGAGCGAAGCAGATCCGGGATTAGATAGCGTGACAACAGGACTAAGAGTACCCTGAAAACAATCAGTTGATCTTCTGGCATTTGCCTTTGCGGATGCGAGATCTGAAGGAGCCATGTGAATGACTCAGGAGAAGCTATGTGCTTAGCCCACGCATCGCACAGGACCCAATCTGCATGAATATGTTCACTCAATTTTTACTTCTAATATTCTCATTCAATGAAAAACAAAAACCTCAAAGCCTTGCTCAGTGCGATGCAGAGCGACGCAAGTACAGGAGAATTTGAAAATCTCACAGCAGATCATGCAGACAAAATCCGTGGAGGCCTTAGTTCCAGCAATGGCACCTGTAGCAATGGCACCTGCGGCGGGTCCAATGGTACTTGTAGCAATGGTACTTGCGGCGGTTCCAGCAATGGTAGCTGTAACAACGGGAAATCTTTCTACTAACATTCCCTTGTGAGCTGGGAGCTCGGCTCTCTGTCGTCAACTCTGGATTACGGTGTCATCAGACACATCTTTTTCTTTCTTTTTTACCTCAAGCTTTTTTGTAATGAAAAACAAAAATCTCAAAGCCCTGCTGAGTGCTCTCGAAAGCACTCCTTCTGCTTCAGAATTCGAAAACCTGACAGCTGAGCACGCCGAAAAAATCCGTGGTGGACTGGGTTCCAACAACGGATCTTGTAGCAATGGAAGCTGTGGCCGCGGCAACAGCGGAGGCTGCTCCAGCAATGGCAGCTGCAGCAATGGTACTTGCTACTCATTCTAAGTAGCAGCAATCAGGAGGACTGCCCGCCCACCGGGCAGTTCCTCCTTCCTGCTTTCTAATATCCAACCGAGAAGATATTCATCTCATCATGAATTACAAAGTTTCCTTCTACACTATTTTCACCGAAATTTTGGAAGAATCTCCTTCCTCCTTTGGTGACTCCAAGCGCGTGATGTTTGCCTCCCGCACATCGAGCGTCATCGTGATCCGTGAAAAGCATTATCAAATGCTCATGAGCGGCCACTTCTGGGACTTGCCTCAGCCCTTGCTCGAAGAGCTACTCCGGGCTAAAGCTGTTGTAGAAGAAGATGCAGACGAACTCGCTGAAGTCGTAGGCGAAAACAAGGCAGCCATCGGCAGCAGCAAGGTGTTGCACTATGTGATTCAACCCACTGCTTACTGCCAGCTCGGTTGTGAATATTGCGGGCAAGAGCATGCCAAGGACTATATTCCCGAAGATCTGATGGAAAAAACGCTCTCTCGAATTGAGCTGCTGATCCAGGATCGCAAACCCGAGGTGCTCGATATTGCCTGGTTTGGTGCAGAGCCTTTGGTAGGTCTCAAGCAGATTCGCATCATGTCCAAAGCTATTCAGGCGCTGGCAGAGAAGTATAACCTGCAGTATGATGCCAGAATGGTCACCAACGGGCTTTCGCTTAAAGAAAAAATCTACGAAGAGCTCGTTCATGATCTTAAGATTTCTTATTTCGAAATCACCCTCGATGGCACTGATGAGTTTCATGATGAGCGCCGATTCACCAAAAAAGGCCGCGGTAAAAGTTTTGATATCATTTTCTCAAACATTCTCAAAATTACCAGCCGCCCCAACTATCATGACGAGGCGCGGATTGCGATCCGCTGCAATGCCGATGAGCAGAATGCAGCCGGGGTGATCCCACTCATTGAGTTGCTTGGGGAGCACAATCTGCAAGACAAAGTTAATTTCTACATCGCTGCGGTGTATTCATGGGGCAACGATGCCCACCTGCGTACGCCCATTGAAGAGTTTGCGGTCTGGGAAATTGATTGGTTCCTGGCCATGAAAGAAAATAAACTGGGTGTGTACCCTATTCCTGAGCGGGTGTACTCTGTGTGCACAGCCGTGATGCCCAACGACGAAGTAGTAGATCCCTACGGCAACCTGTATAACTGCACCGAGGTCCCCCTTGTGCCAACCTATGAGGGGCGCTATACCACTGGGCACATCAACGAATTTGACAACCTCATCAAACCTGAAGACAAACCATGGAACGATTGGAACGACCGCATTCTGGCCAAAGATGACCGTTATTGGTGCTCTGGATGTAAAATTTTTCCGGTATGCGGTGGACGCTGCCCCAAAAACTGGGACGATGGTATTCCTCCCTGCCCGGTGATGAAGTTCAACATGGAAGACAGACTTGCCCTTACCTACTATCTCTGCAAAGAGCAAGTCTCGGATGTGGCTCTCGATGAAGAAGAGGTGCCGGAGGCTTCGGCCTGACCCTGTTCAATATTTTTTACTTTCTAATTATCAGACGATGAAACGCCTATTCATTGCTACAGTTCTCCTTCTGGTTGTTCAACCCTTCACGCTTATGGCACAAACGACAGATCCAGTTCTCGTTTCCCGTGACATCGATATCGCTAATATCAATAGCTTTCACCTATCTGGATGGGCTGAAGTGGTGATCATGCCGGGCACACCCCGCATGGTGATTACCGGCACGGAGGAAGATCTTGCCCGCATTCATGAGCAGCGGGACGGGAGTAGCATCAAGTTGTGGGAGGAAGAGGTTGACAATGATGGTTCATCTGTTCCCTCTCGTAGTACCCCGCAGGTGCTGATTTATTGTTCAGGCATCAAGGAGCTGAGTGCAAATGGACTTGCGCAGCTTCAGTTGGCAGAGGGGCTGCTCCTCTCCACCCTCACGCTCACCATCGATGGGGTAGCACAGGCTGATATCCACTTGGAGGTGAATAAGATTCAGGCACGCATATCGGGTGTGGCCAACCTTAGCCTTTCTGGAAAGACCGATTCTGGACTGATCAATGTCTCAGGCATTGGCAGGTACGATGCCAGGTCTTTTGATCGGGGGCAGGCGATACTACAAGCATCGGGGATTGCTTCTGCGAGGTGATTTTTTTTTAGACCAGTCTCATCATAGTTTGTTTACGTGGAATGCCATTGATGATGAAAGCCAAGATCCCTTTTTATGCGTCTATGGACGAAATGGACTGCGGTCCTGCCTGTCTGAGAATGGCAGCGGCGTCTTATGGTAAATATTATTCGCTGGATCACCTCCGAGAACTTTCCTTTCTCAGCCGGGATGGGGTAAGCCTGCACAACCTTTCAGAGGCAGCCAAGGCAATCGGGTTTGAGACGCTCATGCTCAAGGTGAATTTCGAGACACTGGAAAGCCAGTGTCCGATGCCCTGTGTGGTTTATTGGAATCAGAATCATTTTATTTTGGTGACAGAGATCATCACACGGCGTGGGCGTACCTGGATCAAAGTGGCAGATCCCGCCAACGGCATCCATAAGGTGGACAAGGAGACCTTTCTCAATAGTTGGGCAGATGCTACCTCTGCTAAAGGAGTAGTACTTCTACTCGAACCCACCGAAGACTTTTACCTTGCTTCCACGGAAAACACTCCCTCAGATGGGCTGGGCTTTCTCTATCGCTACCTCAAGCCATATACCAACGCCATCAGACTGGTGCTTGGCGGAATGATCATCACCACGCTCATCACGTTGGTGTTTCCTTTTTTGACCCAATTCATGGTGGATGTGGGGATTGGAGAGAAAAATGTTCACATCGTCTGGCTCATTCTGGTGGCGCAATTTTTCTTGTTTCTCGGTGAATCTTCCATCAGTGTGTTTCGGTCGTGGATCATGCTTCACATGAACTCCCGGGTGAGCATTTCCATTATTTCAGAATTCCTGGCCAAGCTGATCCGATTGCCAATCAGATTTTTTGACATCAAATCAGTAGGAGACATCACCCAGCGAATCGAAGACCACGGCAGGATTGAGTCTTTTCTCACGGGACAGCTCCTTTCGGTCGTCTTTTCGATGGTGAATGTGGTGATGTTTTCTGCGATCCTGTTGTTCTATAACTGGAAAATTTTTGCGGTATTTCTGGTTCTTAGTGCCGTTTCTATTGCGTGGGTATTCCTCTTTATGAAACATCGGCGAGTTCTGGACTACAAACGGTTTCAGAATTTTCAGCAAAACCAGCAAAATATCTTCGAACTGATCTCGGGGATGCAGGAAATTAAGCTCAACCAAGCTGAGAACAAGAAGCGATGGGAATGGGAGCGAGTGCAGGTGAGTCTGTTTCAGATCAATCTCAAGTCTCTTCTTTTGGAGCAATATCAGCAGACCGGCTACTTGTTTTTTGCCAATCTCAAAAACATTATTCTCGCCTTCATTGCAGCTTATGAGACGCTGCAAGGTAATATGACCCTCGGAATGTTACTGGGGATCAGCTACATCATTGGCCAGACCAATGGCCCGCTTGAGCAGCTAGTCAGCTTCTTTCGGGCTGCTCAGGATGCCCGTATCAGCATCGATCGCCTCCAGGAAATTCATCATAAGGAAGACGAAGACCGCTTGGAGGCCGAAGAGGGAGAAGTAACTCTTCTCCCGGAGTCCTTTTATCTGACACAAGACATTGAGATTAACGATTTGAGCTTCCAGTATGAAGGCCCAAGCTCACCCTTTGTGCTCGAAGACGTCAATCTGATCATACCTGCCGGCAAGATAACTGCGTTGGTTGGGGCTAGTGGCAGCGGAAAAACAACCCTCATGAAGCTATTGCTGCGGTTTTATGAGCCTACCACTGGGGAAATACAGGTAGGCGAACAGCTGATTCATGAGTTTTCTGCTCGCCATTGGCGATCAGGTTGTGGGGTCGTGATGCAGGACGGCTATCTATTTTCAGATACAATTCTTAACAACATCACCCTCTGCGACACAGGAGATGTGGACCAGGCACAGCTCGGCAGGGCGCTTTATGTCTCTAACCTGCAAGGATATGTGGACAGTCTTCCGCTTGGGCTCCTGACCAAGCTTGGTGCCAACGGACTCGGCTTGAGTGGGGGGCAGCGGCAGCGCCTCCTCATCGCCAGAGCGGTGTACAAAAACCCGTCTTTTCTGCTATTTGATGAGGCTACCAGTGCCCTCGATGCCAAAAACGAACGCATCATCGTGGAGCGGCTCCAGGAGTTTTTTGCTGACAAAACGGTGATTGTGATTGCTCACAGACTCAGTACCGTCAAGTCTGCTGACCAGATTATTGTGCTCGACAATGGCAAAATTGTAGAAACCGGCTCTCATCTTGACCTCACCCACAAGCGTGGGGAGTATTTTCATCTTGTGAAAAATCAGCTGGAATTGGGTTCCTGATCGCAAGGCCATCTATTTCTGATTCACTAACATCCTACAGACATGACGGATTTGTATCGCAAAAGCCCAGAGGCTGAGGCACTTCTTAAAGGGATTCCTCCCCACCTTTTTCGCTCTGCGCTGCTCTGCTTTGCCTTGGTACTGGCATCAGTTGTGGTATTGGGGATGACCATTTCTTTTCCCATCGAATCGAATTGGGATGGCTATGTAAGGATCATAGATCGGGGAAATGGTGCTTTTGAGCTGCTAGTGGATCGTCAGGATGGGATGGCTCAATATGTGGCGCATGAGATAACTCTCAGGCTCCGGGAAGATGAGGGAAAGGAGTTGTTGCTCGAAGGGATAGTCGGGGAAGTCAGCGATCGGGGCATCACTGTGCTGGCGACTGCTCACCAAGCCGATTGGGCCTCGCAGAAAGAGTCTAGATTTGCCAGTATCAGTGTGCGGCAGGGGAAGCTTCCCCTGTGGAAAAAACTTCTGGGAGGGTGGTTCATGACATAATGCCTTGCCCGGATCAATTCTTATGTGAGGTCGCTGCGAGAAGAGAACATTCTATAGAATTCCTCCCCGCATTTTTCCCTCATTCTCTTTCTTGATACTTTTGGAGTGAAATGAATCAAACCATGCGCTCCTCCCTGGCCATTGGGCCGCTTACCAACCTGCAGGATGCTCGCTCAAGCGCAGCAGTAGGATTTGACTTTGTTAGCTTCAGTCTGGAGCGCGGCAGCCACCGCATGCTGGCTGGCAACCTGATCTGGGGCATTGCTACCTGGCTCTCCGGGCCTCGCATTGTGATTGAGTTGAATACTTTCTCACTGGATGAATTGGCTACCCTTGGAGAAACGATAAGCGTTCACGCATTGTCCTTTCCGCTGGAGGACTGGAGTAGCTCTGCCTGGGGGCGTGGTGAAGAAACGCTTGAATTTTCTGCGCCAGAGATCTGGCTACGAAGTGAGAAAACAATTTCGGTGCAGGATCTCAGAAATCTGATCGATTTGGAACAGGACCGGGGTAGGATAGTCAGGGTATTGCTTCCCGGTGATAATGTGGGCGAGCAACTTCACGACGTAGCAGAACATATTTTCTTGCATTTTTCCTCTTTAGCATTCCTGAAGGATTTTCTCACTTCCTCTACCTGGATGCCGACGGGCTTTTTTCTGGGGCAGGAAGCCGAAGAAGAATTTGGCTTGCTGAATTATGAGGGCATTGATGACCTGATGGAGGTTGTGGCTGCGCGATTCGGAGAATAGGCTCTGAGCTCCTGATGCAACAAAAAAAAAGGGCAGTTGCGGATTCTTGGTTTGTCAAAGAAAACCGACAATCTTCATGGCTTCCCAACAACTCCGGTTAATCTACAGTACTTTTGTGTAAATTTTCAAAACGCTAGCCCCAATAAATGAATCGCGATACCCTTAGTACGTTTTTAGAAAGAGGCTTCTATGGGGTAGTCGTGGGGGTGGTCTATGCCTGGATCAACCTGAAGGGAGGCATAGAGCTCTTCCTGATCTGTATGACCATTGGCTTTTCTATCGGGTTTTTTACGGGGCTGCTGGAGCGCGGGCTTCACATGACGCGGCTGCGCAGGCAGCAGTTTCTCGTGGTGCTATTTGTTCGCTCTCTGGCCAACCTGGCCGTGATTGTGCTATCCATTTTGCTCGTGCTGGGTGCCTACCGCATGATCTCGGGCAATATCGATTTGACCACCATTCGCATGCAACTCATCGGCTGGGTGAGAGATGGGAATTTTGTTTACGTGGTGTTTTATGCACTTGTGGTATTGGTCCTGCTGCAATTTATCACGCTGGTGTCGCGCCTGCTGGGGCCCAAGATGCTGATCAATTACCTGGTAGGGCGCTACCACACCCCACAAGAAGAAGACCGGATTTTCATGTTTATGGATCTGCGAGCATCCACCACCATTGCAGAGCGGTTGGGGCATTTGAAATGGCATCAGTTTCTCAATGACTTTTTCTTTGACATAGGCCGCCCCATTCGTCGTGCCAAGGGTGAAGTGTATCAGTATGTAGGAGATGAGGTGGTGATTTCGTGGCCTGCAAAAGTAGGCGCAAAGAACCTGAATTGCATTCACTGCTTTTTCTGGATCTGGCACAAAATGTATCAGCGAAGAGAATACTACCTCAAAAAATATGGCTATGAGCCTGTATTCAAGGCCGGCTACCACGTAGGGAAGGTGATCGTAGGCGAAATCGGAGATTATACCCGTGACATCGTTTTTCACGGCGATACGGTCAACACGGCCTCTCGCATCCAAATGGAGTGCAATGTCTGGAACAGACGCCTGCTGCTCTCCGATACATTGCTCAATCGTTTGGAGCTGGGAAAGGAATACACATCTGAATATATCACCAACATTCGCCTTCGTGGCAAAAACGAGGAGTTGGGTCTCTACAGCCTCGATCCGGTGAAGCCGATCCCCATGCCCACGCCTGTGGCGCCGGAGGAGTGACCAAGGGGCTTTTTGTATCGTCTTCCCGAACAATCTAATCTTTTCCTATCTTCCGGGTAACTAAACCATCAACAATATTGGTCATGGGTCTATTCGATTTTCTCAAAGGACAGTTCATCGACATCATCGAATGGGTAGATTTCTCCCGGGATGTGCTGATGTGGAAATTTCCTGATCAAGACAAGGAAATAAAAATGGGAGCACAGCTCACGGTGCGTGACTCGCAGGCAGCGGTGCTGCTCAATGAAGGCAAGATGGCAGACATCTTTGAGCCGGGGCGCTATGAGCTCACTACCCGCAACATGCCGATCATGACGACCATCAACTCCTGGAAATATGGATTTGAGTCGCCATTCAAGGCAGATGTGTATTTTTTCAATACGAGGCAGTTTACCGATAACAAGTGGGGCACTCCCAGCCCGGTTACGATTGCCGATAGTAAGTTTGGTCAGATAGAATTTCGTGCCTTCGGTGCTTATAATTTCCGGATTCAGGATTTCGAGCTTTTCTTTAAAGAATTTGCCGGAACAGATCCAGTCATTACCCTCGATGAGATTGAGGGCATGATCAAAGGAAAGCTCATGGACCGTTTCACCGAAATTGTGGCTGAAATGGCAGAAACAGACCTCTCCTTTGTGCAGATGCAGGCACAGAAAACAGAGTTTGTAGCGGCCCTCATGCCCCGCATCAGTGATTACTTTGCTGAGTTTGGATTGGCGATTACCGACTTCTCCATCCAGAGCATTACCCTGCCACCGGAGCTCCAGGAATATTTGCGAAAAAATACCCAGATGAATATGGTGGGTGATTTAGATCGATTTATGAAGTTTCAGGCTGGCAATGCCCTTGAAAAATCGGCAGAAAACCCTGGTGGAGGAAATGTAGGTATAGATATGGGTGCGGGTTTGGCCATGGGAAAGATGATGGCAGATGCAATGAAACCAGAATCTGCGGGTGCTGGAGCCGGAGCCGTGGCCCAAAGCAAAGAAGACATTATGAAACTCTTAAAAGATCTGGGCGAACTCAAAAGTGCCGGAATCCTGACACAGGAAGAGTTTGATGCAAAAAAGAAGGAACTACTGGCAAGGTTGTAGTGGAGAACTTTTCAAGAAAGAAAACCGACATGAAAGAAGATTTTCAATATGATAATCTGTGATTCTCAGTTTTTTTTCAAATTTGTGCTGTTCGCAATTTTGGCAAAAGCAAACCTGCTTTTTTGATAAATTGTCTTGAAATCGTTTTCGGGTTAGTGTTTTCGCAATAAAACATGAATTGTCTTACAGGGATTGTTAGCCAAGGTGCTTTCGGCTGAACAAGTAATGTGAAGAATGTGTTAGGAATATTGTAAAATCTTTCTCATATTCGATACAGCGAAATGCAAAGATCGCTATCGGTGGACCGATAAAGGAACCTTGCAAAGAATGCCCTCGAGTTCGGCAGCGTCTTGTGAATAAGCCCAATTCTCTCTTCTTTGGCGCTGCGCGACTCTACTACTACTCACTCCTGAACTAGAGGCTGTCTTCCCAGACAGCCTCTTCTTTGTATATTAGCCCTGTGAATTCGAATCCACGCATTCTGCTAGCTCCCATGGACTGGGGCCTGGGGCATACTACCCGCATCATCGCTGTGGGCAGAGCGCTGGCTCTGAGAAATGCTACCCTGATTCTTGCAGGCACAGCCGCTCAACTGAAGGTGATGGGCGAGGCCTTTCCATTGGCCGAGAAGGTGCTCCTTTCCGGCTATGAAGTGACCTATGGCAGGCGCCTGCCGGCAAGCTGGCATGTCTTGCGTCAGGTTCCTCGTTTGCTTCGGGTAATTAAGCAAGAGCATCAATGGATTATGCATCATGCCTCGGCGCTCAGGCTTGATGCCATTATTTCAGACAATCGCTATGGGCTTTGGCACCCGGATATTCCCTCCGTGATCATTTCCCATCAATTGGTTCCGCCTGTGTGGCGGGCTGGTGCGGGTATGAGCGCCTGGTTGTGGGGCGCACATCGGCGCTTCCTGGAGCGCTTTGATCAGGTCTGGATTCCGGATCTCCCCGGCGCTGCTTCTCTCGCCAGAGAGATGATTCCCCCAAATCTCTCTCCTCGATATAAATGGATTGGATATTTATCTCGACTCCGTGGGATGATACCCGCTGCCCCTTCCTATTTGCCAGATCATTTAGCAGCACCAGATCTGCTGGTCCTTTTGTCTGGGCCTGAGCCACAGCGAAGCCTCCTGCAAGATCAGGTTTTGAAGCAAATGCCTGGACTTGCCGCCACGACCTGGCTGGTTCAAGGACTTCCAGGAGAGGCCAGACTGCCACGGCAGGTGAAAGGAGGACTGATCATTCCTTACCTGGATGCGCAGGCACTTTCCTATTGGTTGCCAAGGGCTGGGGTTGTTTTGGCAAGATCGGGCTATAGCAGCCTGATGGATTTTGCATGCCTGGGATTGCGAAATCTGGTTTTGGTTCCTACCCCAGGACAGCCAGAGCAGGAGTATCTGGCCAGGGAGCTTGCCGCCCACAACAGGGTGGCGGTTGCTGATTTCCGTAACCTGAGCCTCGGTCAGGTCATTCAGGAAGCGAGAACTGCTTCTGGATTCCGAAAAAAGCTGGATGATGAAAATCATCTCGGCTCAGTGGTAGGGAATTTTATGACTGAAATGTTGTAATTGTTGTTGCAACATTTATGGTGAAAGTAGCCTGTGAGTTAATTTGATTTGGAAGATGTAGAATGTCTGACTTTGAATTAACTAATGATTATATTTGATGCTAGACGAAACAGGATCGCTATCATATTTGCCGTTCTTAACGCATTACCTCATTTGACCACGACTTAACCTTTCTCAACATGATGAAACGTGTTCTACTTGCTTTATGCCTGATCGGCGCAGTGACCTTGAGCCAAGCTCAATCACCCGCTGGTTACTATCTGATCGAAAACGCCAATGCCGGGGTGAATCCCGGGAGCCTGAATACCAATCAGGAAGAACCATTTGGTGGAGGACTTCCTGCAGATTGGGCTGCCATTCACCTGGGCGCAGCTCAGTTTTCTGCCTGGAGCCCGATCCAAAACATTCCATTCGTATTCTATTTCAATGGAGAGGCTGTTTTTCAGTACAAGGTATCTACCTCTGGAGTACTAACCTTCTCCACCGCTGCAACTGCCGTTCCTTCTTATAGCAACAAGGCCATGCCTTCCCTAGAAATTCCCGACAAATCAGTCTTTGTATGGGGGATGAAAGGAAATTATGCAGAAAACCGCATCATGACCAAAGTATTCGGAACTGCCGGAAGTCGTCAGCTCTGGATTTCTTTCAATGCCTACAATTACAATGGTGGAAATGCCATCTGTAAAATGTATTGGTCTATCGTGCTGGAAGAAGGAACCAACAACATTTATGTTGTGGATCAGCGCAAATCTTTTGTGTGTATTCCTAAATTGTCCGTTGGACTCTTGATCAATCAAAACACCTTCGTCGAAGTTCCGGGATCACCTAACATTGCCAGCAAAGCAGGCGATGATCCTACTCCAACCGACAACAGCTTCTACCAGTTCATTCCTGGTGAGCAGCCACGCCGTGACATTGAGACCATCACCATCGAGGTAGCTGATTTGGTGCAACTCAAGGATGCGCCTGTTCCTATGAAAGGGACATTTGCCACTTACGGTACGGAGGCCCTCAAGTCTTTTGATTTCAACTACCAAATCAACGGTGGGGCAGTGCAGTCCACCCACTACAGTGGACCAGTAAATCTTCAGTCTCTTGAGCACGGAATTCCCTGGATACCCACAGCAGAAGGAAACTACCTCATCAAAATGTGGTTGGGACTCCCCAATGGCAAGGCCGATCAGCGCCCCTCTAATGACACACTGACCAAGCTCGTAACAGTTTTGGAGGAGCTTCCAATCAGAAAAGTGCTGGTGGAAGAAGCTACCCAACACAACTGTGGCCCTTGTGCGGCTGTAAACCCAGCTTTTGATGCCATGCTACAAGCCAACTTTGCTGACGTAGCCCCTGTGAAGTATGCTTCACATTGGCCAGGTGCCAACAACGACTGGCGTCGCAAGTTCAACGAGCCACATCACAGCGCTATGGTCACCTATTGGGGTGTGTCTGGTGTGCCTACAGGGTTTGTAGATGGCGCTTTCCTCGAAGCTAACCCAGGTTCTATCAACCAGGGAACCATTGATCAGCGCAAAGGGAAGTCAGGTGTTTTTGCTATGGACTTCACAGAGGCGGTCAATGGCTCTGATATCGATATCTCCGTAGATGTTGAGAACCTGATCGACATGGAAGGCAAAAACCTCATGCTTCGGATCGCCATCGTGCAAGATGAAAAGTTTTTTGCTACCGCCACCGGAACAAATGGTGAAAAAGAGTTTTTCGATATCATGCGCTACATGGTGCCTAGCCCCAACGGTACGATCCTGGCTACCCAAGCGGGTGCTACTGAGACGGTAAACTTTACCTATCCTATTGATCCTGCCTTCAGAGAAAGTATCATTCGCGTAGTGGCTTGGGTCATGGATGTGGATACCCGCGAAGTATATATGACTGATAAGTCAACAGGTATTTACTTGTGTGCTGGTTCAGGGTTTATGTCTGGATCTATCAACGCAACAGACGCCTCTTGCCTTGGCAATGATGGAAGCTTGAGCGTATTCCCTACAGGTGGAAGCGGCAACTATACCTACTCTTGGAGCAATGGCGCTACTACGCCTACCCTCAATAATGTAGGTCCTGGTAACTACACTGTGACTGTGAGCGATGGTGCCAACTGTAACATGAAGTTTTATACTTCTGTATCACAAGCTGCTCCTGCCAAAGTGAAACTTACTGCTCGTCAGGAAACTTGCCCCGGCGCTGCCGATGGAAAAGTAGATCTCTACCTCAATGGTGGAACCGCGCCCTATACCTTCAATTGGAGCAATGGAGCCACAACGCAAAATATCAATACTCTTGCACCTGGCAACTACTCCCTCACCGTCACGGACGCCAACGGATGTATCACACCCAATGTAGGCGTGAGCGTGAAGTCGGCAACCGTGGCCAGTACAGGAACAGTTTCCAGCACCCCAGACAATGGTAGCTCCAATGGTACTGCCACTGCTTCAGCCTCAGGTGGTACCCATCCATATACCTTCACATGGGACAATGGCATGATGGGAGAAGAAATCACAGGGCTGGCAGCTGGTACTTACACCGTTACCGTGACTGACTACTACGGCTGTGCCGCTGGTACGAAAACCGTTACTGTGGACTCTAACGTAGGAATCGAAGACCAACTCGCTGGCGCAGGAATTGAGCTTCTCGAAGCTTTCCCTAACCCTACCGAAGGAATCCTTCGCCTGAAAGTGACCTTGGCTCAGATGGACGATCTCTCCGTGCGTCTCTATGACGTAAATGGTCGTGAGATCTATACTGAAACAGTGAATTCCCTAAAGTACCAGAACGACCTGAATCTTTCTGACCTGCCTGCAGGGGTTTACACCTTGTTCCTTCAGACCTCCAAAGGCTCTGCTGCCCAGCGTGTTGTTCGCCAGTAGTGGTGAAGTAGCACAGATCAAATATAGAAGAGCCATCCCGGATATTCCGGGATGGCTCTTCTTCTTTTTGTCGGCTATGTCTGTTGGGCTTGGCGTATTTGCCTGTTCACTTCCGACCTCACGCTTTGTCATTCATCTATCCTGAGTTTGTACTCATAGAGGCGATTATATCTAGGGTAATATCCTTTTAATGCGACCTCCCCCTTGGCACCTTCGAGTAGCTGAATGAGCTCTTTGGCCTGACTCACGTCTTTGCCATTAATACTCAGAATCACAAAGTTTTCGGGCATATCGGTGGTCTGTCTCACTTTGCCTGCATAGAGCTTGTTTACCAGGACGCCGTGGTCAATGGGTAATCTGCGCAATTCATCTTCGGTGAGGTCTCTCAGGTCGATGCCCAGGGTGGTGAGGAGTTCATTTCGGTTGGAAATGATCAGGTCTGTGTTGCCTGCCTGATTGGTCAGGGTAACAGGAAATGACTTAGCTTTTCCATCGCGGATAACCTTTACCTGGATCACATCGCCGGGGCTGCTTCTGCTCACAATCTCGAGGAGTCTGGCGTCATTTTTTATCGGAAACCCCTGAATTTCTACAATGACATCTTTCTCACGGAGCCCAGCCTGATACGCACCTCCGATTTCTGACAACCCTTGGATATATACCCCTTCGGTTACCTCTACGTCCAATTCTTTGGCCTTGTCACCGTTTAGATTCACGCCTGTCACAACTCCGAGGAATGCCCGCTGCACGATGCCATAAGTCTTGAGGTCGCTCACTACTTTTTTAACAATGTTGGCTGGCACAGCAAAGGCATAGCCGGCATAGGCTCCGGTTGGAGAGGCGATAGCCGTATTCACCCCGATCAGATTTCCCTGTAGATCGACGAGGGCTCCGCCAGAATTGCCCGGATTCACCGCCGCATCCGTCTGGATAAATGACTCGATGGCCATCTGATCCTTGATGATCTCGAGATCACGGCCAATGGCACTGATGATGCCCGCAGTTGCCGTAGAGGACAGGCTAAAGGGGTTGCCAACCGCCAACACCCATTCTCCTACTACAACCTCATCTGAATTGGCGAGTAACAGGGTAGGGAGATCCCGTGCCTCGATTTTGAGAAGCCCGAGGTCAGTTGACGGATCCGTGCCGATGACTTTGGCTACGAAGGTGCGGTTGTCATAGAGTGTCACGGTGAGCTGATCTGCATCTTTGATGACGTGATTGTTGGTCACGATGTAGCCATCGGTCCCAATGATCACGCCCGAACCGCTCGATACCTGCTCCCGATTGTTGTTGTATTGCCTTGGGGCTCTGCCAAAAAGCTCATAAAAGGGGTCATATATTACCTGATTCACCGTGCGGATAGACTTGATGTGAACCACAGCCGGCATGGCTGTGGCGGCGGCCCCTTGAAAATCTACCGGCCCCAGGTAGGCCCTCTCCATGGATGAAAAATTGTCCGATACCTGTACCGCAAAAGAGCTGCTATCAGCTGGAATATGCGCTTGATAGTCGGCATATCGGATTCCCAGACCTGAAAAATGATAACCGGCCAGCATGAGGCTACTCATAAGGCCCGAAAGGAAAATAGTTTGCCAAACGTTTTTCATGAATCTTTTCTTTTTCCTTGATGTAATGATAAACGAACTACTAAATACGGTGCAGCTTAAAAATAGATAGAAATGAGATGAATCTATTGCCATTCATTCACAGGAGGAAATCATCGTCTTACAATTTTGCTATATTGTAACCATGAATGAAGTCCAATCAGAAATGAAGTGATGGCTCATTAGATTTACACATGCTCGATATTCTGACCGCAGAAATCCAAAAGGAAGCCATGATCAAGGTATTGTTTGTTTGTCTAGGGAATATTTGTCGGTCTCCCGCTGCGGAAGGGTTGATGCGGAAACATATCGATGAAGCGGGGCTATCAGGAAAAATCCTGGTAGAATCCGCCGGAACAAGTGGATGGCATGTCGGAGACCTGCCCGACCCCCGGATGCGTGAGGCAGCCCTGCGTCATGGGGTAATACTTGACACAAGGGCCCGGGAGTTTCGGGCCGAGGATCTGTCCACCTTTGATTATATCATAGCCATGGACCGGCAAAATGAGCGAGATATTTTGGCTTTGGTCCCCACAGGTACCACGCCGCATGCCTGGGTCCAATTGATGCGTAGCTATGATCAGGAAGAAAAGGCTGATGACGTGCCGGACCCTTATTTTGGTGGCAAACATGGATTTGAGCAAGTGTATCACATGCTCAATCGCTGCACAAAGGTTTTCTTTGATGCCATTAAGGAAACCCATGGCCTATGAGTTTCCTTATTACTGACTGATCAGCTTCCCCACATATCGACCACGGCCATCGGTCGCTTCATAGAGATATATTCCAGCCGGAAGCTCAGAAAGCAGGAGGGCGTGCTTTCGCTCCACCCCATTTTCTTCCCAGGAAATGCTGGTTACTACTTGCCCGGTGAGGGTCATGATGGTAAAAGTGGCTTTGCCTACGACTTCTTCGTACACGATTTCAAGCAGTGATTCGAATGGCATAGGCTGCAACCTCACGCCCGAAATCCCAGGAAACTTTGCCTCCACCACAGGCGAAAACTCAACGCTGCCGTCGGGTGCCAATACCTTCACGCGATAGTGGCCTATCCCAAAGAGCGGATCGATGTCGAGGAAAGCATAGGTGCTTCCGGGTCCTTTGGCAGACAAGCTGCCAATTTCTGAAAATCGAATTTTGTCTGCTGATCGCTCTACCACCATTTGCGATCCGGCTACTTCCCGCAGGGTATTGGTTCTTACCTGCACCCTCTGCTCATCGGCGTCGGCCTCTATCTGATCAAAGATGGTGAGCGGATCGCTACAGCGGGGAAAAAGCTCCCGCTCATCATAGGCCTCAAGGCCACCTGCGTCTCTCACCGTAACTCGTATCCGATACCAAAAATCTTCTTCTCCACATCCCTCAGGAAACAGGTAGGTCACAGTTTCTTGGGCAAAATCCAGCGCTTCGGGGTGGTTGTGGGTATTATGATGGAGAAATACCTGCCAGGAATAGGAGAGGGCTTGTGCCTCTTCCTCTGCATCACTGGCAGCGGCCTTGAGTGGTAATTCTGTGACACCTGTCATGGGGTAGGTTGCTCCGTCTTCGAAGCTGATGATCTGCACAGCCGGCGGGGTATTGTCCACCGAAATGGTTACATACTCAGCATGGCTACCGCCTGCGCTGTCAGTCACTGTGAGTGAAACAAGGTAAGGTGTTGGCTTGCCGCCCACACTGGCAAATGTATGCGTAGGCTCTGCTTCTTCAGAAATGGTTCCATCGCCAAAATTCCAGCGATAGGTGAGCGGCTCGTTTTGAGGATCTGTAGAAGCCATGCCTGAAAATTGGATGCCCAAAGGCGCAGCGCCGTAATATTTGTCGGCCTCAATCACCGCCGTGGGGGGAGGGTTTCCGCCAAAGCAGATTTTCCTCACCGTGGATAAGAAAGCGTACTCTACATAATAGAGACAGCCATCCAAGGGATTGGCAGCCATGCACACAATATTTTCTCCATCTGCAAAGAATTCGCTCACGGAGCTCAGCTGCTGATTTTCGTCGAGACGAAGTCCCTTGAACCACCCGGTGTAATCTGCACCATAAAATTGATTCCGATAGGCCTCCGGCCAATTGCTGTTACTCTCGTCCAGCCAAACACCGCCTGAGGAACATTTTCCATTAAACATTGTGCCCTCTACCGGGCAGTCGGGGTCATTGAGGCTGTGAATGATAGCATTGCCATCGGCATCATAGCCCGGTACGTGGGTGTCTTGCTCTTCGCTGTTCCACTCCACATTGCTCCACGCAATCACAGGCCTTTGGTGGACGAATGTTGGAATGTCCTGGGGGACTTCTAGGAGTGGATTACAAGGATTTGGAAAAAAAGTCGGTGGATTGACATGGGATTCCTGGAGCAAATCCTGGAAGTAGAAATGATCGGGCATACAGCCATTTCTTCCCGCGAGTGGATTGATGGCATCGGGATTTTGGGTAGGTCTGCCATGGTATTGCCAGCGGGTGCGCAGCCCTTCATAGATGGGCCATCCCAGATTTGTTCCTCCCTGGTCCACACGATTGATCTCTTCCCAATATGCCCAGCCCACATCGCCCACCCACAATACTCCGGGATCGCCATCAGCGGGATTGTGGCTTCCTGTTCCGGGTTGAATGCTGAATCGATATGGATTACGGAGGCCTAGGGTCCATACCCTGGACCGTGCTGCAAAAGGATTCGCAGGATCAAAAAAAGGATTACTGGCTACACCAGCCCCGGTTTCGGGGTCAATGCGGAGCACCTTGCCATTGAGGGAATTGATCTGCTGTGCCCGAAAGGCACCCACATTTTGGGTTGGTCCAATGATGCCATCGGCCAGGGCCTGGATGGCATAGGCACCCGCATCATCATTGCCTACATCTGTGCCTGCATAAGAGCCGCCATCGCCCATGGTGAGGAGAAGGGTGCCATCTTTGCCAAAAGCCAGTGTGCCGACCCCATGTGAACCGTGAAGGATTGGCAGACCATTGTGGATAGAATCGCCGATGAGTACACGGCGGCTGTCTGGCAGCAGGGTCGTAAAATTGGAGGCAGGATCGGCAGTGTAGCGAACCACCCTGCCAATGCTTGCCTGATGGGTAATATTGGCCGCAGGATTATAGGCAGGGGTACCGAAATTGAACAGGTGATGGCGGTCCACCACATAGAGAACAAAGAAATGGCCATTATTCAGAAAATTGGGGTGAAGGGCAAATCCCAACAGGCCATGGTCGCCCCAGTCGGCGCATTCTTCGGTAATATCGAGCAATGGGTCGGTGAGTCGATCACCGTTGTCTGAGATGTGTACCAGGCCATTTTTTGACCAGCTATACATTCGCCCGTTGTCGTCAAAAGTGATTCCCACCACCGACTGCCAGTTATCGGCCACGAGCTGATCGGTGAAATCTTCTGGAAGCTGTGCCTTGAGTGGCGCGATCAGCAGGATAAGCGAGGAAAAGAGAAATAACCTGGTCAGATGCATGGGAAAATAGCTTGTGTTGACCTGTAGGGGATCTGGTTTTTATTCAAGTTGAGGCCTTAAATATACAAATGATCTAGCCTTAACCCTACCTTGCCCGACACTTCACCTGCTGCAAAAAGGCTGGAATGCCCCATTTGGAGATCCCGGATTGATGCACGCAGCTCCGTCGTCTCCAGCACCCATTGTCCTTCCAGTGGCAAGGAATGGAGCTGACTTGCTAGTGCTTGCAGATATCCTTGTGCGGTTTCCCGCAGCGAATCGTTGATAGCTTCGGTAATTTTTTTGGTCCAATGCGATTTTTGTAAGGAAAAAGGGAATGGCAACCTCAACTCCGTGATTGCTGCACACAGGTAGTCTGGCGCTGTCATGGGCAGCAAACGGAGGGTCATATTTACTTGCCGACCCAATCCCAGCCACTTGCTTCCCAGTCTTACCCTTGCTTCTGCCTGGAGCTGCTCTCCTGCCTGGCTGAGCTGAATTTCTTTCAGCGATACCCATCCATTGGCGTAGCTAATGTGGCTAGACACCAGGCTCAAGGGAAGTTCTGCCGTCCAGTGTATGCTCGTGATGGCTTGATGGGTTGGGATTGCGAGATTGCTCACGGGAATTGGGACACTGGCGCTGCCCGCTTTCGGCTCTGGTCCGGGATCGAGATGAGCCGATACATCGCCTGAAAGGGTGAGGGAGATCCCTTCTTTTCCACACGCAATCTCTGAACGATGGAGCACATCGGCAGGCAAGGTGAGGCAAAGCCACATCGGCCAGTCCTTATTGAAAAGCTGTGGCCGCTGAATTTCTGGCCACACTTGCTTCACGATCGTAGGTAAATCTACTTCACGGGCAATGGTGGCTTCTACCTCCTTTGCGACTTCGAGTAGCTTTTTCTCCATGATGGGTTCAATCCAGCTGCTTACTTCCATCTTCAAAAGAGACCCAATGATTGGCTTGGTGAGCCAGGTAAAAGAAGGGCTGGCCGAAATCTGCAAAGCCCAGCCATTCGCCCAACCAATGGAAACCGTGATCCTGACCAGTAGCTTGAATTCCATCTGTCGGATTCCACTGAGTCCCTTGAGTAGGTTCATCAAGCCGGGGTCATCACGACGAATGTCGAGCCACACATGCACCGGAATGTCGCAGCAAAGCAAGCCTTGGTGGGCAGATAGCCGGAGCTCCCCCTCTCGCCGCACCTCTACATGGCTCTTGCTTCCCGTCCAATCTTTCACTTCTCCCGAAAACAACATGTCTCCAATCTGCTCCCTGATGTGACGGGCTATTACAGAATAGGGAAGATGGAGGGAAAGGTTCATGCAGCTAAGGTAACGGGAAAAGGGAGGAATGCGATGTGCCTTAGTTATTCACACTAGTGATCCCCATTTCATGGAAAAAGAAAGCCCACTCGTCGGCGTACTCGTCGAGGATTTTGCCTGTGGGTTTACCCGCGCCGTGCCCTGCATCGGTCTCGATGCGAATCAGGGTCGGGTTGGTTCCTGTATGGAGCTTCTGAAGGGTGGCGGCATATTTGAAGGAATGCGCAGGCACGACCCTGTCGTCGTGGTCGGCAGTGGTGACCATCACCGAGGGGTAGTTGGCGTCAGATCGGATATTGTGGATCGGGGAATAGGCATAGAGGAACTCAAACTCTTCCTTGCTGCGATCTGCCTGCCCGTATTCGGGCACCCAGCCCCAGCCCACGGTGAATTTGTGGTAGCGGAGCATGTCCATGACCCCCACTGCCGGAAAAGCGACCCGAAACAGATCCGGACGTTGGTTGATGACTGCACCTACGAGCAGCCCCCCATTTGAGCCGCCTGCACAAGCTAGATAATCTGTTGAAGTGACGCCCGATGAAATGAGGTGCTCCGCCGCTGCGATAAAATCATCAAAAACATGCTGCTTGTTGGCGAGCATCCCGGCTTCGTGCCATTCTTCTCCATATTCGCCACCACCTCGCAGGTTTACCATCACATACACGCCGTCGTTTTCGAGCAACGGCAACCGCAAGCTGCTGAAGGAAGGCGTGAGATTCACATTGAAACCACCATAGCCATACAGGTAGGTGGGGCGTTTGCCGTCCATAGACAGTCCTTTTTTGTGGACCAGAAACATGGATACCCTTGTACCATCCTTGCTGCTAAAAAATTCCTGCCTCGTCTCAAATTGATTGGGGTCGAATGGCAAGGCCGGCTGAAAAAACACCTCGGAGTTCGAAGTGGCGATGTCGTAGCGATAAATGGTTGTGGGCTGTGTGAAGCCCGTGAAGAGATAGAAAATGTGCTGTGCATCTTTTTTCCCACCGCCCACACCAGAGCTGCCAAGACCAGGAAGGGATATTTCCTGCTCCTGCTGCCCATCATAGTCATATCGGAAAATACGGTTGGTGGCGTTGACCATGTATTGTGCAAAGAGCTGATTGCCAGCTTTGGAAACACTTTCGAGGACATTTTCTCTGGCTGGGAGAATATCAACGAGGACTTTCGGATCGGCGAGGGTGGTGCTCACGAGGCGGTAGGTAGGGGCGTCTTTGTTGGTCTTTACCCAAAACGTCCCCTCGCGATGATCCAGAATCAGGTATTCGGCATCAAAACCTGTGAACATGGGCTGAAACCCCTGCGACTTGTCGGCAAGCGGCATCACAAATACCTCTGTGGCAACCGTTGCCCCCTCAGATTTGTAGAGAATGAGATACGCTTCGTCTTCTGTGACCGAGACACGGTAGTATTGATTTTCCGTATTGGGATCTTCAAAAATCAATTGATCCTCTGCCTGCTTCGTTCCCAGCTTGTGGTAATACACCATGTTGCGATTGCTCGCACCACTGAGCTCTTTACCAGATTCGGGCGCAGGAAAGCGCGTATAGAAAAATCCATCGCCGTGCCAGGCTGCACCCGAAAACTTCACCCATTTGACCAGGTCTGCCAACTCATTTCCGGTAGCGACTTCCTTCACATGAATTTCTTGCCAATCGGAGCCCGCAGCAGAGGTAGAATAGGCGATGTACCGATCGTCGCGCGATACGCCAAGCAGATTAACGGCTACCGTGCCTGATCCCGACATTGCGTTGGGGTCGAGAAATACTTCGGCTTCCCCGTTGATGCCCATCTGTCGGTAAATGACAGCTTGATTTTGCAGCCCGTCGTTTTTGTAGATAAAATAAAATTCACCCACCTTAAAGGGAGCTGAAGCTTTGGGGTAGTTGTAGGTCTCTTCGAGCCTGCTGCGAATCTTATCCCGAAATGGGATGGTCTTGAGATAGCCAAAGGTCACTTCGTTTTGGGCGACCACCCAGTCGGCAACATCCGACGCGGTGTCTTCCTCTAACCAGCGATATGGATCAGCGACCTGTGTGCCGAAGTAATCTTCGCTGATACTGTCCTCTTGTGTTTCAGGGTATTGAATCACCATAGCATTGGTTGAATGTGAAATAGAATGATCAAAGCAGGCTTCGAATATGGTGAGTGCTACGATCTAGAGCAATTTGATCCGTTTCATTTTTCGAGTTGAATGATGGAAATCAGGGAACCAAGAGCGATTGTCAATGTTTTTCTTGATGTACTTTTGGTAGAAAATTTGGTTATTTGCTGTATGCATATGGATGTTGCCCCCCAACCAATCGATACCATTATTTTTGATCTGGGAGGAGTTCTGATAGATTGGAATCCTCGCTATTTATATAAAAAAGTGTTTGTGGACCCTGGCGCCATGGAGTTTTTTCTCACCGAGATCTGCCATGGGGAATGGAACCACCTGCAAGATGCCGGCAGGCCTTGGAAAGACGCGATTGAAGATCGTATAGAGCACTTTCCTGAATATGAGGCTGAGATCAGGATGTTTTATGAGCGATGGAGCGAAATGCTGGGCGGTGTCAATGAAGACACCCTCGACCTGCTCAATATCCTCGCCACAGAAAGCAATTTGCGTCTCCTGGCCCTGACCAATTGGTCGGCAGAAACCTGGGTTTTGGCCTGTGAAAGATATGATTTTCTTAAGTTGTTCGAAGGAATTGTTGTGTCTGGTGAGGAAAAAATCGCCAAACCAGACCCCGCGATTTTCAAACTTCTCTGCAATCGCTATCAGGTAGATCCAGCCCACGCCCTGTTTATTGATGATTCTGAGGCGAATGTTATTGGTGCGCGCAGCATTGGACTCAACGCCATTCACTATCAGGACGACTCTCAGCTGCGCGAAGAGCTCGAAGAGTGGTTGTAGAGATGGGTATTTCAATTTCCCATAATCTTCTTCATCACCTCTCCATATTTGCTCGCATCGTCGGGTAAAATGGTCACTACCACGCCCTTGTCCAGCTTTCTCGCCACTTGTTGTGCGCCTGCCAAGGCCGCACCCGATGAGGGGCTGATCAGCAATCCCTCGTGTAAAGCCACGTGTTTCACCATGTCAAATGCTTCTTGCGTGCTGACAAATACATTGTCGTCGGCCATGGTGGCATCATAGATTTTTGGGTGTCGCGAACCCGCGAGATATTTCCAGCCCTCAATGTCATTGTCTTTTTCTGCCACGTGCATCCCCACAAGCTGGATAGCCGAATTGAGCTCTTTGAGGCGCTTGCCAGTTCCGGTGAAGCTCCCGCAGGTGCCCAGCCCAGCGCAGAAGTGCGTGATCCGTTCATTGGTTTGATCCACGATCTCGGGTGCGGTGGTTTCGCTGTGTGCCCGGCAGTTATCGGGATTGTCATACTGGTTGGCGTAGAAATATTTGTGTGGATGCCTGGCTGCAAGGTCTTGTGTATAGGCAAATACTTCGTCTGAACTGAGATTGGTATCGGTGAGAATGAGTTCTGCTCCCAACGATCGCATCATCAATTTTCGCTCTTCGGTGGCATGCTCTGGCATAACAATCGTGACCGCGAGCCCCACTTTTGCCGCGATGGCGGCATAGGCAATGCCGGTATTTCCGCTTGTGGAGTCGAGCAGGCGCAGCCCGGGATGCAACTCGCCACGCTTCACCGCCTCCTTCATTAGCCTGAATGCAGGTCGCATTTTTACCGAACCACCCCATTGGAGCCATTCCAGCTTGGCGTGAATTTCCACTCCGCTGCTTGTTTCAAGGCTTTGAAACCGATGTAGGGGTGTGTTGCCCACGAGAGGCTCAGCAGCGGCAAATGCAGCCAGCAATTGATCTTGTGTCATGTAGTAAGGGAGAGGTTGTCGAGAAGGCGAATGTAGGTGTCGAGCCCGTCATGCAATTCGCTGAGGCAAATATATTCATCTGCGGTGTGAGATCTGGCAGAATCTCCAGGGCCGAGCTTGAGCGAAGGAAAGGGAATCAAAGCCTGATCCGACAGGGTAGGGGAGCCATAGGGCGTTTTGCCCATGGCCATGGCCCGTTGCACGATCGGGTGATTGGCATCAAGTCGAGAACTATTCAATCGCGTAGATCGTGGGCTAAGCTCCGAAAACACATGTGCCCGGATGACCTCCAAGGCCTGATCGTTTGAGTAAAATTCATTGGTGCGAATGTCCACCACAAACCTGCATTCATCCGGAACGACATTGTGCTGGCTGCCTGCCTCGATCTGCGTGACACTCATTTTCACAGGCCCTAAAAAGTCTGATACCTGGGGGAAGGTGTAGCTGCGAAGCCAGTCTATGTCACGCATGGCTTGGTAGATTGCATTGATGCCTTCCTCTCTGGCGGCGTGACCAGCTACGCCTTTGGCCACAGCGTCGAGCACCATGAGTCCTTTTTCGGCGATGGCAGGTTGGAGGGAGGTTGGCTCCCCTATCAGCGCAAGGTCAATCGGGCCGATCATGGGCAGCACGGAGGCAATTCCGTTTTTTCCCGAAATTTCTTCTTCGGCGCTTGCCGCAAGCACCAGATTCCAAGGGAGATTCTCCTGTGACTCAAAATATAAGAATGTGCCGATGAGGCAGACAAGTGGCCCCCCTGCATCATTGCTGCCCAGCCCAAATAGGGAATCACCCTCCAGGGTAGGTGAGAATGGATCCCGCTTCCAGGACGGATTGGGTTTGACGGTATCGTGATGAGAATTAAGGAGGAGCAGGGGCTTCCCCGTCTTCCAATGCCGATTCCTCGCCAAAATATTGTGCCCATGTCGCTCAATGCTGATGCCATGAGATTGGAAGCAACTGGCGATCAGATCGGCTGTATCATGCTCCTCTTTGCTGAGGGAAGGGGTCTTGATCAGGTCTTGGAGTAGCTTGAGAATGATCGGATAGATCTCTTCCTGTGTCATGTGAGTGGTTTTCTGCCAGCAATTTCGGAGGAATTGGGAAGAATACCAGCTTTTTGAGAAGTCAGACGGTTAGGGGTCAGGGGTCAGACGGGAGAGAGAATAAGCGTAGTTGCGGGTCTTGCGCCCGCAAGCGGGTCTTGCGCCCGCAAGCGGGTCTTGCG
>JANQTF010000085.1:56406-57751 GCA_030731845.1 Bacteroidia bacterium
GCGGGTCTTGCGCCCGCAAGCGGGTCTTGCGCCCGCAAGCGGGTCTTGCGTTCGCAAGCGGGTCTTGCGTTCGCAAAATCCCGTATCTTTGCGGAATGCATCTTAATGTAGAAATTAAGGCCCGAAGCGGTCACAATGACCGGATCAGAGAGATCCTACGGCGCGAAGGTGCCGACTTCCGTGGACTCGATCATCAGATCGACACCTATTTTCGGGTGGCAGATGGGCGGCTGAAGCTCCGAGAGGGAAACATTGAGCACAGCCTTATTTTTTATCAACGTCCCGATCAGGCTGGACCCAAAACTTCGCAGGTACATCTCTATCACCCGAAGCCGGGACCGGAGCTGAAGCAGCTCCTCATCGTCTCCCTTGGGGTGTGGAAAGTGGTGGACAAACAGCGCGAGATTGCCTTTATCGGCAATGTGAAGTTTCACCTTGATCGGGTAGCTGGCCTGGGCGAGTTCATGGAGATTGAGGCCATCGACATGGAGGGCCATGGCGATGTGACAGCTTTGCAAAAACAGTGCGACCATTACATGGCCTTGTTTGGCGTCGAGAGGAAAGATTTGCTGAGTAATTCCTACAGTGATCTGGTGAAAGAAGAGGGCGAATGAAATAATCAAGCCCCATTTACCGTAACTTTGAGCAGATACTCCATTGAATCAATAAAGAACTGGAATCATGTTTCGTATCCTCATTTTTCTATTCCCTTTTTTCCTTGTCGGGACACTCAGTGCGCAGTCGTTTTTTGAAGGGACCATGTCATTCAAGGTGGAGCTTTCTGGCGAAATGGCAGAAATGCTGGCCGAAAATGAGCCCCACGATCAGATGACCATGCACATCAAAGACGGCGACTATATCGTGCTGCTCAAAGGTGGCAGATACCCCAAAACCTTCCTCTTTGTAGCAGATAGCAACTACGAATACAGCATTGATGCTGCCAACCAAATGGTGTATAAGTATTCTGCTCACATGGATGTGAACCGAGAAACGCATCAATTGGAGAAGAACGTGGACCTCAAGGCCGAGAATACCGGAGAGACCGCAGAGGTGAATGGCATCATGTGCCAGATCTACAAGTTTCGCAAGCCCGATGCGGTGTTCTACTACTATGTGTCGGATGATTATCGGGTGGATGTGAGCAAATATCCGGAAAACTGCCGGGCAAAAGCTTCTTTCCTCGCTGATGGCCTCGATGGGAGGATTCCGCTGAAAACGGTGCGAAAAGAGGCCAAGTTAACTGTGGTCACCACCCTCACCAACGTCACCCCGCGCGAGTTTGACCTCGCTCAGTTTCGTATCCCGACGGGGTTCGCCCTCAAAAAACGCGATTACCGCTATTGAG
>JANQTF010000086.1 GCA_030731845.1 Bacteroidia bacterium
AGATCTTCCCGGCTGTTCATTCGCTGAAAATCCTCAAGGCTAAACATGTACTAGTGTTGAGTTTTTTGAACCTTCCTAAAATCCTGTGACGGACAAATAGTCAATAAATAACTTGTCAAGTTATTCTTTTTGAGGAATTCGCCATCATGAGCCACTTGCCAATTTATTCGCCCAAAGTATCTTTGAGGGCTTCGTCACACGCCCATCCACTCGCGTAGCTTGGCGACAAACCTGTCCCACCAAGACATCACTTCTTCTTTGATGCCGGGCTCTTCTTCTTCGAGCGCTTCAGGCGGGAGTGTGCCCTCAAACAATGTCACGGCGATGCCGCCTTGCTCTCTGGTGCCGAGGCCAACTTCGATCAGGGCTGCCATGCCTGTTTCAGAGTGGAAGTAGTTGAGGTGATGGCATACGGGCGTGAGAATCTTGGGAAGGGGTGTGCGACTGCCCCATTTTCCGACATTGAAAATGCTGTTGATCTCCACGGCAATGTCGTGTTTCTCGCCTTTGTTGACCAGATCGCCTACGGCGAGTTCCAGTTTTTCCATCAATCTCCCAAAGCCTTCCCCGCCAGCTTCGTATAGGGTGGCATCTCCCCCCACGATGAAATAGGGCACGTTGGGATCTTTGCTGGCATTGAGCTTCTTGATGAAGTCTGAGCCAGGCTCCATTTGTCCGAGGGTGATCAGCAGCTTTGTGGGCGCTTTGAGGGCCTTGAGTGCCGTGGCGGCAAAGGGAATGAGGTTGGGCAGGAAGTTGAGCGCCGTATCGAGCACGATGACCGAGAAAGAGCGAAAGCCTTCTATTTTGCCAAAATTGGAGCCGTTGTTGGGCGTTCCGGCGAGGATGAGCGAATCCACAAAGCGATTACCGTCTTCCTGCTCGATCATCCAACGAGATACGAGGCCGCCCATGGAGTGCGCCAGAATGGTGAGTTTCTTTCCGTCATCTTCGCCAAATCCTGCCTCTTTGAGCTGCTTTTTGAGGAGCCGGGCGGTGTCTTCGATGCTCGTGTTGAGGTTTTCGTAGTCGTAGCTGAGAATGAGGTCATAGGCCTCCGTCAGTTCACCTCCTGCGGGTGTTTTAGCCTTGGCGAGCCCGGTAGCGATATCGGCAGTATTGCCAATGATGCCATGGATGAGGAGAAGAATGTTGTCTGATTCGGCTATTTTTTGAGCGAGACCTTCTTCATGATGAGCTACTTCGTCACCTTCCAGAATCTGTACCCAACGGAGCTTATTTAAGTCATTTTGCTTGAGCGCAATCTTGAAGAAGGCCATTTTGAGGGCGCGGGTCAGACTGCGGGTGCCTTCTTGTTTTTCTGTTAGGTCTTCATTTGTTTCGAAGGGATCTTGCTGATCGCTTCCTTTTTCCTTCGGGATTTCCCGCACGTTGACCACGGTCTGACCAGAAGCCTCCACGACTGATTCGCCAATCACGCGAAAATGCTCGCCATCCCACATCACGGGAAACATCACCTCATCGTCTCCGAGAGTGGCATCCAATTCAAATTGAAGGGGATTGGTTTTGAGTCCTTCGGGATTTTTGACCTTAAGATCGTTGATTTCCAGCATATTGGGGCCTTCAACAGCCCGTGTGCCAGCCCCAAGTGTTTGGAGAGAAATACCAGCTGACTGAAGATCAAGGAGGGGAGAAATGCCGCGAACAGAGCGCGTAGCCGCAGCGGGAGAGAGTGTGGCGACTCTTACTTTGCCGTTCACATCATCATGATCACGAAGGGTAATACCGTTGGAAGAAGCCATAGAGAGGGGTATGACGGTGAAAAAAGGAATGACAAGGGAAATTAGTCTAAAAAAGGGAAAGAAAAAGGGAACCGGGCTTTCTGTTTGGTTCAATCGGGCTTGGTGGAGGTAGTTTTTTGGGCCTGGTAGGCAGGGCATCTTTCCGATGGGCTCCAGGCATCGTGGAGGTGTTGCGCTAGTTAGGGGGATCAAGATTTCGTTTCTCAAAGTCTTATTGGTCTGAGCGATTGGAGGATATTATTTCCTGACCTCCCCGCTAAAAAAATGTAGCTAGCTGTAAAACAGCTAGCTACATACTTTGTGGTACCCGAGGCCGGAATCGAACCGGCACTCCCATTACTGGGAACGGGATTTTAAGTCCCGCGTGTCTACCAGTTTCACCACTCGGGCAGGCTGGTAAGCTCTTCGGTGCAAATCTACCTTTTCCGGGGAATTCTACAAGCATTTTTGCCTACGATCGCGAGATGTCGAAAGGGAAGGAGAAAATGTTCGGGTGAAATGACTACGTTTTTTTACTCAATATCTCACTTTGTCATAATCGGTCCACCAAGCCCAGAATGCCGAGAATCCGTGGATGCTATCGGTCGGCGCTCCCGCTGCATTCTCTAAGGGCAGTCCCGCTTCAGCCCAGGCAAAAATGCCTCCCAACAGATTCTTTACATCGGTGAATCCCCTCTTACGAAGCGAATCTTGTATATGTTCAGACCGATAGCCTATGCTGCAATACACCAGAATATTGGTATCCTTTGGCCATTCGCTTACGATACTAAGCTCAGGCTCCTGGTACCCAATCCTGATCGCCCCCGGCAGGTGGCTCATCGCATACTCCACTGCTTCGCGTGTATCGAGAACCGCCGCTTGCTGATGTATTGCCATCTGTGGTGGCTGTGCCCCGGCGGGCTCAGAGAGCAGTGCCCGCGTGAGCCGATCGAGTCTTCGGTTGGGCAGGGTGGTGGAGCCAGCCCCATACCAAAGCACTGCGGTCAGTGGCAGGAGGCAAATAGATCCAATAAGCCAGATTCTTTTCTTCATGGAGCGGAATGCCTGAATGGCCTGACACTTTCCCAGCAAAAATTCATCCCTCGATGAAGAAGGCTGATCTCTGCGATTTTCAATATTCGCAAAGTTCATGAAAGTGCAGACTTTTTTTCTAGTTTTGAAACAAATTCCCCGTTACGACCTTCTTTGCCACTTACAAATAGCGCTAACAATCCTTCTTTATGGCCCAACAATCCATCCTTACCAACGCCTCTCTGGACTTTCTTGCCAAATACATCAACAATGCCTCCCCAACAGGATTCGAAAGTCCTGGGCAGAAGCTTTGGCTGGATTACCTCAAGCCATATATTGATGAATATGAAGTGGATGCTTATGGCTCCGTTTTTGGGGTGATCAATCCCGGCACAGGCTACAAAGTGGTGATTGAGGCGCATGCAGATGAGATTTCCTGGTTTGTGAATTACATTACCGAAGAAGGCTTTATCTACCTCGTGAGAAATGGCGGCTCTGATCATCAGATTGCGCCTTCCAAGCGCGTGAATATTCACACTTCCGAAGGCATCGTGAAAGCCGTATTTGGATGGCCTGCCATCCACACTCGCGATCGAGGCCTCAAGGAGCAAGCCCCTTCTACCAAGAATATTTTTCTCGATTGTGGCTGCTCTTCCCGCAAAGAAGTGGAAGCCCTTGGGGTAAAAGTTGGTGACGTGATTACTTATGAGGATGAATTCACGATCCTCAACAAGAAGTTTTTCGTAGGTCGTGCGCTCGACAACCGTGTGGGTGGTTTTATGATCGCAGAAGTAGCTCGCCTGCTCAAAGAGAATGGCAAAAAGCTCCCTTTCAGCCTGTACATCGTCAACTCTGTTCAGGAAGAAATCGGCCTCCGAGGCGCTGAAATGATGGCTGCGCGCATACAGCCCGATGTGGCCATCATCACAGATGTGACCCACGACACCTCCACTCCGATGATCGATAAGATCGAGCATGGCGATGTGAAAGCAGGAAAAGGCCCCTCCCTAACTGTGGGCCCGGCTGTTCAAAACAATCTGTTGAAACTGATCCAGCAAGCAGCTGCTGAAAATGACATTCCCTTTCAGCGCGAAGCGGCTTCCCGTTCCACTGGCACCGACACCGACGCATTTGCCTACAGCAATCAGGGCGTGCCCTCAGCACTGATTTCCCTGCCGCTCCGCTACATGCACACCACTGTTGAAATGACCCATCAGGATGATGTGGAGGCGGTGATTCGCCTCATCTACGAATCCTTGCTGCGCATTTCACACGGACACGACTTTAGGTATTTTACCTAGGCTGCCCTTATTCCAATTCGCTGAGGAGCTTTGCGGCTTGCTTGGCTTTGAAATGATTCCCCTCGCTGATCTGTGTCAGCAGGGGAATTGCTTCTTTGAGCCTGTCTTCCAGCACAAGTGCCAAAGCGAGGTTCCATTCCACTACATCCCAATATGGACTGCTGTGGTCCCATGGCTGATACAGGGAAATGGATTTATCAAATCTCCCTGTTTGGGAATAAGCGTTGGCTACAAGTAAGGCAATTTGTTCATTTTCGGGAATTTGTGCGAGAAGTTCTTCCAATTCAGGCAGGGCCGCAGCATAGTTTCCTTGTTGATAAAGGGAAAAAGCTCTTTTGAGCCTTTCATCAGAGCCAACCTCAGCGCCACGGCTTGTGGCAATCGGCATGGGTTCGAGGTAGCTCATGGCCAATTGTTGTGGGCCGGGGGAGGAGTTGGGGAGTAGAATCAGGAGGAAAATGGCTATGCTGGCAGCGATGGCTATTGGAATCCACCATGAGCTCATAAAGCGGATGGGCGTTTTTTCCTGCGTCAATTGCTGGCGCAGCCCTTCTTTGACCCTGGCCCGATCCGCCGCACGGATGATTTCGATCTCCGCCTTTCGCTGTTGAAACTGGTCCTCGAATACCGGATCTTCTAATAGTCGGCGTTCTACCAACGATTGATCTTCAGGAGAAATATCTCCTGCCAGGTAATCGGATATGAGCAACAAATCATTGTCCATCGTTGCGTGCTTGAGTTTGTTCAATATTAGACATCCACTGCTTGTAGCAGCGGTGGCGGGTCACCTTGACCACGTTGGCGCTGGCAAACTCCATGAGTTCGGCAATCTCCTGCTGCGAGCGCCCCTCCACATACACGTAGGTGAGCAGCTTCCGGCAGCGCTCACTCATGTCAGCCAGGGCTTTTGTGACCATTCTGACACGGGCCTCCTGGGTTGATTCAGCCTCTTCTTTCACGGTAGAGTGTTCCATGGTTTGTATCCAAAATAGTTGTCGTTCGATCTCGCTGTGAGCAGTTGCCCATTTTTCCTGGGCCCGGTTTCTCTCTCGCCACAAGTTCCAGCAGATGCCAAACAGGTAGGACTTCAGGCTGGTAAGCGTGGAGAGTTTGCCCGAAAGCACATTTTCCCTGAAAATAAGAATGGCATCCATCAGCAAATCTTCGGCATCCTCGGTCGGGATGCTGGTTTTTTTGATGAGCGTCCGAATGCAATACTGGCTGGTTTCCCGATAGACCTGAGCCAGTCCAGCTTCGTTGCCTTTTTTCAACTGTGTGATCAGTACTTGAAACTCGTTTTCGCCCATAGATTACCGCTTCGGGATGGCAGAAGGCCCCAATTCCCGAAGCTAGCAAAAGTATTGGTGATGCAGAATGGCTCATCGTCATTTTAAGAGGACTTTTATTCCCTCCTACAAGAATGAAGCGGCATGGCCAAAGGTTAACATTCAATGATTGGTTAGGTTATTGTTTTCAAACATGTTCAATAAACATAGCCCGGACAACACGCAGAGGATGGATTTTTTTTCGCTAATTTTGTCGCACACTTCACTAAACCCAACTAAAAATGAATAAGTATCTTCTTTCTATATGCCTGATGTTGGCATTGGGATTTGTAGCCTGCGAAGAATCGGGTTCTTCGACTGTTGTGAATTCAGAGACTGTGATCGAAAACGCTGAAGCCATGGCTCCTGTTGCCAATAAAGCGGTGATCTCCACGATCATCGACAGCATTGCCAGCCCCAGAAGGCAACTCTATGGCACCATGGACAATGTTGT
This sequence comes from Bacteroidia bacterium, assembly GCA_030731845.1. Lineage (GTDB taxonomy): Bacteria > Bacteroidota > Bacteroidia > J057 > J057 > JANQTF01. Next base: position 5,855 of record JANQTF010000086.1, read on the forward strand.
CTTGACCATTAATTATGGCTCACCTGCCATGAAGGGCCGTCAGGTCTGGGGAGAGCTTGTTCCCTTCGATGAAATCTGGAGAACCGGAGCCAATGAAGCCACCTCATTTGAGGTAGCAGACGATGTCATGATTGGTGATCAAAAACTACGTGCCGGAAAATACGGCCTTTTCACCATCCCTGGCGAAAACGATTGGACCCTCATCTTCAACTCTGTCTCAGATCAGTGGGGTGCTTATCAGTACGACGAGTCCAAAGATGTGCTTCGCACAAAAGTGGTCCCTGTTGCAACAGAAACAGCCTCTGAAACCATGGAGTTTGAGGTAGATGGCGATAATGTCGTGATCTTATGGGACAAACTCGCGGTGCCATTTTCCGTGACTCGTGCCAAATAATTTCCCCTTTTTGGCAGAAAAAAAATTCCTCCACACAATAGCCATGGCTGTTGTGTGGAGGAATTTTTCTATAAGCTCGGTTAAGGAAGGTGTCAGTCGCTACGCGCCTGAGCTGGGAGCTAGCTTCGGTTTTCTACCGAGGTGTCAGTCGCTACGCGCCTGAGCTGGGAGCT
>JANQTF010000087.1:0-4608 GCA_030731845.1 Bacteroidia bacterium
CGAGCTAAGGAAGCTGGCTTTTGGATGGCTGGCTTTAGCAATGAAGGAACTGATAGTCAAGTGCTTCTCGCCTTTCACCAATGGAATACCACAAGCCTGAATCCGAGCTCAGGCACGAAAGCCGTTGAAATTCTTCTCCCAAATCCACTCACAATCAACACACAAACAAACGTTACCTTCTCCTACCCCGTTACCGGTTCAATGGCCATTTCCGATATTCAGGGGCGTATTCTTCTACAAAAGAACCTTTTCAGGGAGCAGCAATCCAGTTTTCGTTCTCCCGATATTCCGGGAATCTATTACCTGATTTTGAGAATGCACGAGGGAAGCAACAGCGTTCGTTGTATTATGGTAGAGTAATACCTCATTTGGATATGAACGGCTATCAACATTTTTTCAAGAAACAACGGATTCCAGTCCCAGGTATTCGATGGATCGCATTGGTTATTGGCCTGATCTCTATAAATCCTGTGTTTTCGCAGGATATGATCGCTTGCCGGGACGGCTATGTCAGGTGGACTTCTGAAGCACCCCTAGAGCTCATCCAGGCAGAGTCCGATAACCTGCAGGGCATCATTCGGCTGTCGGACCGAACTTTTGCATTTAACATTTCTGTACGGTCATTTGACGGATTCAACAGCCCGCTACAACGCGAGCATTTTCACGAAAACTATCTGGAAACAGAGTCCTTTTCAAAAGCGACATTCACGGGAAAGATTCTGGATCCTGTGGACTTTAATCAGCCCGGCATAAGAGAAGTACGGGTAAAAGGGGATCTTATGATTCATGGCGTTACCCAAGAGCGCATCATTCGAGCTGTGATTGAGGTTCTAGCAGGCGGAGAATTTCGCATTAGTGCTGAGTTCAGCGTGATGCTAGCCGACCATGAAATCAGCATCCCACGGATCGTATTTCAGAAGATTGCTGAGGAGATACAAATTTCGGTGAAAGCGACCATGTTGAGCACAGCACCATGAAAAAGGAGCCATTTATCTTCTTTCTGTGTTGGCTAACAGGAATTGGTAGCCTGGCCCAGCAACCAGTATTCCAATCATTGGAGTGGGAAGAGGGCAGCCCCTTGCTGCCACAAATCCTTCATGAGGATCAGCAGGGATTTATATGGCTGGGGAATGAGGAAAAACTTTACCGCTTTGATGGATACACTTTTGAGGAAGCCATTGCGGAAGATTCGCTTAGCTCCCCCATCACGGCTTTGTGTAACAAGCATGATGGCGGCTTGTGGATAGGAACCAAGCAAGGTCTGCTCATGCGGGAACATCAAGGCCAATTGCACACAGTCAGCAAGCAAATTTCGGGCTCCCCTATCACCTCCATCCTGCAATTTGCGCCGGGTTTCTTGTGGGTGGCCACCTACGGAAACGGCCTTTTCCAACTCTCTACCAATGGAGACATTATCGAGCATTTTACCAATCAGAACGGCCTGTCAGATCTTTTTATTTATGATATGGCGTTGGGTCCAGACAATACCCTCTGGGTCGGCACGGACGCTGGGGCCAATAGCATCACAGGCAAAAAAAATCAGTGGAAAATCAGGCATTTCACAAAAAATGATGGCCTGCCAGATAATATCATAAAGGCCATTGCCAGCGAAGCAGATGGCACCATGATTTTTGGAGGATATGAAGGAGGCATTAGCAGGCTTGTGCCTGGAGATGACAAATTTCGCAGGATCGAGGCTAGTGTAAATCTGCCAGCGGTCACGCATCTGATTGGCAGCAATCGATCGATTTGGATCGGAACCGACAACGAGGGGCTCTACGAATGGGATGAAAGAAGCAATCAGCTTCAAGCATTGCCGCAGGCTGCCACTGGAGACGTGAGATCCCTACTGCTCGACAAAGAAGAAAACCTCTGGATTTGCAGTCGAAAGCTTGGATTCAGAAGGGGATTTTCGCCCATTCGCTTGATTGCCATATCCCATAAAGGAAACAAATCTGAAATCCGCGCTGTAGCACTCGATCAGCAGGGCCAAATCTGGTATTCCACTGAAGAGGCTGTGTATCGAATCTCATCAGATCCGTCATCTTCCTCTCCTGACCAGGTATTTGTGCCTTCGACTCACGGCCTACCACCCGTGATCAGCATGTACCTTGCAGAGGATGGCACGATGTGGCTCGGCACCTTTGGTAGCGGTGTGGTTCACCTTGCGCCTGATTTCGGCACATGGACCATGATTACGGAAAGAGATGGGCTCACTAATGGAAATATTCTCTCCATTACTGGCCAAGGGGAGGATATCTGGGTCGGCACGCTCGGTGGGATCAGCAACATCCACCAAACTACTTCTGGCTACGCCATCAAAAATTTTACCCGCAATGATGGTGTGGGTGACAACTATATCTATCAGGTGAAAATGGGGGGAGATGGCAAGCTTTGGATTGCTACCGACGGGCAGGGCCTCACGAGCCTGGAAAATGGCCAATTCACCAACTATCAAGCAGAGGAGGGGCTCACAGACCGCGTGATCTATTCTCTTACGATCGATCGGAACGGAAATACCTGGGCATTGAGTCAGGAGGGAAGGTTGTTTCGGGTTGAGGGCAACAACGTGCGGGAAATTCCGGAGGCATTCCGGCAGCATCGGGTTCAGGCTTCGGGCCTGATTAGTGCCGACGATGGCGCGTTGCTAATTGTGCACGAGGAGGGGATAGACCGCTTCGACCCAGAAACCAGGCTGCTGATTATTTATGGTCAGTCTGTAGGCGTGGATGATCCGAGCCCAGATCTTAATGCTGTCTGCCGGGATAAGGAAGGGAATATCTGGATTGGAACCCGGCAGGGGTTGATCTGCTACCGCCCACTCGCTTCCGACGCAAGAAGATTTCCTCAGTTGGTCCTCGATAAGATTTCCTTGTTTTTTATTCCACAAGATAGTTTACCAAATCATGCCCTGAGCGCCGAGGAAAATCACCTCACCTTTGACTATCTCGCTTTGTGGTATCAAGATGCTGACGCAGTCCGATATCGACACAAGCTTAATGGCTATGACCTGAATTGGGTACCAACCCGCGACCGGAGGATTTCCTATCCGAGGCTCAATCGAGGGGATTTTGAATTTTCGATTGCGGCGGGACTTGGCACGCAGTTTCCCTCTCAAGTTTCCAAGCAATTTTCGATTAATCCACCTTTTTATGCTACATGGTGGTTTGCCTTGCTTTGCATGGCCAGCATCTTCGCCATCACTGCGGCAGCGATCAGGTATCGGGAACACAGGCTCGTTCAAAACTCCAAAATGGAGAAGGAAAACATCCAATATCAGTTTGACTTATTAAGGAGTCAGGTCAACCCACATTTCCTATTTAATAGCTTCAACACCCTCACCTCTTTGATAGAAAGTGATGGAAAAGCAGCCGTTGGCTACCTGGAGCGTCTTTCAGATATGTTTCGGAATATGTTGGCGTACAGAAAGGAGACCGTGATTACCCTGCGCGAAGAGCTGATGCTCCTCCACAATTATGTCTTTTTGCAACAACAGCGATATCTGGACAAACTCCAGGTCGATATCCAAATCGATGACAACTTGCTAAACGCAAACATTCCTCCCCTCACCTTGCAAATGCTGGTGGAGAATGCCATCAAGCACAACATCATTTCCACGTCAAAACCCTTGAAGATTACCGTTGTGGCTCTAGGCCAGGCGGAAATCACCATCTCCAACCCGTATCAGCCCAAGCGTCAGCCCCAGCCTTCTACTGGTCTGGGACTGGAAAACATCAAAAAACGATTTCAACTCCTCACTTCCAGAGAAGTAAAAACCGTACAGACCGATCTGTCCTTTTCCGTAACCGTTCCATTGTTAACGTAAGCTCAATCGATGGTGATTTTAATAATTGAAGATGAAGCAGCCGCTGCAGGCAAGCTCCTCAAGTTGATAAGCCAGGAGTTTCCACAGGCCCAGGTCATGGGGCCGCTCGACAGCATCGAGGATAGCATTGACTGGCTTGAGAATCACGACATGCCCGACCTAATATATATGGACATTCAGCTGGCGGATGGTCATTCATTTGAGATTTTCAAGGAAATAGCGGTCACTTGCCCTGTGATTTTCACCACTGCCTTCGATGAACATGCCCTCTCGGCCTTTAAGCATAATGGAATCGACTATTTGCTCAAACCGATCAAAGAATCTGATTTTGAGCAGGCAGCAGAAAAATACAGGCGATGGATCGCCGAAGAGAAACCGGTAGTCCCGGCTTTTCAGCAGCTTCTGAAACAGGGACCTTCCAGCTCCGTAGCGGGCTACCAAAAGCGCCTTGTAATCCGCTACGGACAGCAAATCAAAGCCCTGGAAATAGCCGACGCAGCCTTTTTCTATATTGAATCCAAAGTGACCATTCTCAAAACTTTTGAGGGGAAAGATTATCCCGTTGATCAAAATCTGGAAGAGCTTTCCATGATCCTTGACCCTGAAAAATTTTTCAGAATCAATCGGAAAATGACGGTCAATGTGAAAGCGATTACCCAAATGATTGCGCATAGCAAATCGCGGGTAAGACTCATCCTCCAACCAACATTTCCCGAAGAAGTGGTCGTGAGTGCAGAGCGAGCAGCAGAATTCAAAGAATGGCTTAAAGGCCTTCCGCAGTA
>JANQTF010000087.1:4708-6421 GCA_030731845.1 Bacteroidia bacterium
TGAGTGCAGAGCGAGCAGCAGAATTCAAAGAATGGCTTAAAGGCCTTCCGCAGTAAGCACTCCCATTTGAGTGATGATCTATCCCTGTTCAGTATTTTTGAACCGTATCAACTCGTCAAAAGTTGAGACCTTTCGTTTGTTAACTAAGAAACAACAGCTTTACTCACAGTATGAATCAGTCTAGCAAAATAGGGCTTACCGCAGTTTTGGCAGTGTTGCTACTCGCAGGCGGTGGAGGGTACTATATGTGGAACAAACCCCACAAGGACCTCACCGACTCCCCCGCAGACTTCACCCTGAAGGCAGAAGAATTATTTCAGGCCTACTACGCAGATGAAGCGAGTGCCAATCAGACCTATCTCAACAAAGTAGTAGAACTGACTGGTGTCGTTATGGAGAAGCAGACAGTCGAAGAAAATCGCTCCATCGTGTTGGTTGAGGTTCCTGGTGAAATGTTTGGCATCAACTGCGCATTTGAAGCCGAAGAAGCCGATCAGGTCAACAGCTTAAAAGAAGGGCAGACCATCACCCTTCGTGGTGAAGTAACCGGGTTTACCATGGATGTGAATCTCGCACGCTGTGTATTGATGAATTAGTCCCGGCCAATTACCCACTTCCTGGCCTTTGCTCTTTTTCCTTTTTGCTCTAATTTATTTCCAGACCATGCCCAAATCAGCAATCGCAATCTCCCCCAAGGTTCTAGTACCCCTGATTTTGATCCTCCTGACAACCATGAGTTGCAGGCACCATCCCGTGGTGATCATTCCAGGTGACGGCGGCGGAAACAACGGCGGCGGAAGTAGTGGCAGCGGCGGAGGCGGTGTAGAACACCCTTGTGATCCCGACACTGTGTATTTTGCCAAAGATGTGCTGCCAATCCTCATCTCCAATTGCGCGATGACGGGCTGCCATAGCACTGCCTCACATCGGGAAGGGGTGATCCTTGATTCCTATGCAAACACCATCAGGACAGGTGATGTTGAGCCAGGAAAGCCCAACAACAGCGAGATCTATGAGGTCTTATTTGCCTCTGGAGAAAAGAGAATGCCTCCATTACCCGCCGCCAGACTGTCGCAAGATCAGTCTGATATCATCAAACGCTGGATTGAGCAAGGTGCACAAGACCTCAGCTGCGATGACGCTTGCGACACATCCGCTGTGACCTACTCTGGTGACGTGCGTCCACTTGTGGACAACTATTGCACCGGCTGCCACAGCGGCTCGAGTGCTGGTGGCGGCATTCAGCTCGCTGATTATGCAGGCCTCAAAGCCATCGCAGACAATGGCTCCTTGTTTGGGTCTATCAATCATGATGCTGGCTACAAAGCCATGCCACAAGGTGGCGACAAGCTAGACGCTTGCAGCATCGCAACAATCAAAATCTGGATTGCCGCTGGTAGCCCGCAAAATTAACAAACTCATGAAATTGTCTCTTTTCACGCTCCTCGTTCTCGGAGGAATGGCCCTCGCTATGTCTGGTTGCTACTACGACAATGAAGAATACCTCTACCCGGTGGTAGATGTGCCCGCCTGCGACACGAGCAACGTAGCCTATGCCAGCACCGTCGTGCCTATCCTTCAGCGAGATTGCTACGCCTGCCACGGTGCTTCTGCTCCGGGAGGTGGCATAAATCTCACTACCTACGCCGGCCTCAAGCGGGTGGTGGACAATGGTAGCTTCTACGGTAGCATTAGCCACAATCCCAATTGGTC
>JANQTF010000088.1 GCA_030731845.1 Bacteroidia bacterium
GCAGCATGAGCTTCACCTGTGGTTTTTCGAGATATTCGAATGGCTCTTTCATCCAGGAGAGAAGCGAATCGGAGCTTTCGGTTTGGTTGGCGGTGTTGTTGCCATGGGCCTGGAGCTGCATTTGCCATTGTGGCATGGCGGCGAGTTCTTTCACGGCCGCTTGCCGGGCGATGATCTCCGCCCGATCGAGGGGGGGATACATGAGCCAATTGGCGAGGCGATCGCCGCCAATCTTGGTGCTGTGGCGATGCAGATATTGAAACAAGGACCCGCGGCCAAACAGGTCGAGGTCAAAGCTGAATTCATGTTCGGGGTTGGTGTAGTGGTCGCCACCGTCACGCTGAAGCCATTGCCATGAGAGGATCTGCTCTTCTTCTGCCACGATGTCGAGCTTTCGCTGGAGATGATCGCGGGCATTGGCCACTTCTGCATGCATTTTTAGCAAAAATAAAAATGCAACCAGTGCTATCACCCCCACAAAAATAGCCCCAATGGGCATGGTGCGAAACAGCCACCATGTGAGCCCGATACCAGCCAAAAAGGCAGCAGCACGCGACCAGGAAAGGACATTGTAGCGGGCTGTGAGTCGGGCCAATTCCCCACTCCACGCAGCCTTCACCTCAGCAAGAAATTCGTCAAAAGATTGAGCCATGGACATTCGTGGTCAACTACATCAAATATGAAGGCGTGAAGGTAGCTGTTTTGAAGGGAATATGAAGGGGGATTGCACTGGAAAAGCAAGGTTGCCCAAGGCGTTGCCCACTCAAAAAGCTTCTCCGGTATAAAAATAAAAGTTCGGGCCTTCGGGAGTGAAGGCCACATCGAAGCGGACAAAAATATCTTTTTCGGGAAAAAGCAAAAACCGGAGGCCAACTCCCCCCGAGGGTTTGAGCTGATCGAGGCGCAGGTCTGCCAGCCTGGGGGCCACTGCGCCCACGCCCACGAATGCCGCGCCGCCCAGTCGCTTGCTGAAGGGAAAGGGCAAAAAGCGGTATTCTACCTGCGTGGCGAGGTAGTTGCGGTCGCGGAAACGGCCCGTGTAATAGCCTCGCAGCAGGGATTCGTTGCCAAGCAGGGCAAGCATGTTGAACGGAATGCTGTCGCCTGCAATAAAGTTTCCATACACTTGCGCAGCCAACACCTGGGATCGATTGGTCGAAACGGGCAGATAGACCCTCGAATCCACGACCATCCGCTGCAAGCGAAAGTCACTGCCCCAGGCAGGCTGATAACTCAGCAGCGACAATTCGCTGAACCACGCGTCTCGCTCGTTGAGCACATTGGTGCGGCTGTCGAACACGAGGCTTCCTCCGAGGCCGAGGTTGCGATTGCCACCTGCGCCCAAGGGTAGGGGCAGCGGGTTGTCGGGGTCCAGCTCAATCTCCGCGTTGAAGAGGCGCTGGTAATCTACCGAGAAGCCTAAAAAGAGGTTGGGCAGAATTTGTTTCAGCAAGTCTTCTCGAATGAGCAGGTAATCGGCGTTGACCACCGCAGGGCCATCCGGCGGGGTTTCGGGGCCGATGCCATAGTAGAGCAGCGGAAATCGTTGCAGGCGGTTGCGCCCCAGCGAAATCCACGCATCCTCGTGCCCATAGATGGCGTGGTCGAGCCAAATGCCCATTTGTCGGCGCAGGGTGAAAAAAGCAAACGCCTGGATTTCACTCAGGCGATTGATCTCGTAATTGTTTCGCGCATGAAAAAGGTACAAACCTGAAAAACCAATCTCCAGGCTGGTCTCAGGCGCATAGGCGATCGTGGGATAAATCAGAAACTTGGGTTTGCCAGGTTCGGCGGTTTCTCCAAAGAGTTGCTCTGCCAGGCGCATGAGGCCCGTCGTGGGTTTTTGGGCTATGGAATCCTGAGCCGCTAGTTGCGGAAATCCCAGATCCGAAATGAGGGCAATGACACACAGACAGATGAGTTTTCCTCCTCTCAATAGGTAGTTTTTTTGCATGTGATAACCTTTGCTATACTCAACGGATCGAAGGGCTGAAAGTACCCCTCATAAGGGTTCAAAACCCTGATGAGGGTTGGTTACGAGGGTTTCCCCAACCCCACCTGCATCTCCTCCGCCTTCCGGACCACGATCCGTTTGCGGTCGAAGTCGAGGTAGCCTTTTTCGCGGAATTCGTTGAGGACGGTGGTCACCGTTTGGCGGGAGGTGCCGGTGAAACTGGCAATTTCCTGGTGTGTGAGATAATTGCGGAGCACATAGGCTCCGTCGAGGGTTTTGCGACCGTGCTTGGTGGCTTGTTCAAGCACATACTCACCGATGCGCATGCGCGCATCTTTAAACAAGAGCGACTCCAACCGCTTTTGAGTATAGATCACCCGCTGACCCATCAGGCGGTTGAGAAACTCGCGAAATTTGCTCAAGTCCATCATCAAGTCAGAAACCTGATCCCGGTGGAGAATGCACAGCTCCGTGTTTTCTACGGTCTGGGCAAAATCGAGGCGCTTGTCTTCGCCGTACACGGCCATCTCTCCAAATATTTCACCAGGATGCAGAACGGCCTTGATGATCTCCTCGCCAGCAGGGGTGTAGCCAGCAATTTTGACAGCCCCTTCATGGATGAAGTACACCATGTCGGCGGTGTCGTTGCTGAAGTAGATAAACTCCCCCTTTTTGTAGGACCGTTTGGGCTGCTTATCATACTGCTCTTGCCCTCCTTTGATGGGACAGAAGTACTCCTTCAGGTTTACTTCCTCCAAAAACCAGATCCCGTTTTCTTTTTCTGTCATATCCAGACACTGACGAATTGAGTAAAGGCTGCCGGCCTGCAATGTCTTACGCTGATGGCTGAAAGGTAGCCAACTTTTCTCTTTTTTTTCATTCGTTCCTGCTCTGATTTTTGGATCAGGTGCCGTTCTTTTTCTCCAGGTTATTTTCCATGATACTCCTTCATCCCTGCTTTCACAGCCATGCTGAGGCGGTTGGCCACAGGAGGAACCGGGCAGGCCCAGCCATCGGAGCGGTAGGCGCAATAAGGGTTGTAGGCGAGGTTGAAGTCGATTACAATCGTTTCTCCATCAGGCACTTCCAGGTCGAGGTAGCGCCCGCCTCCGTAGGTGTCTTCGCCGCTTGTGAGATCGGTGAATGGGAGAAAGAGGTGGTCTTTGTATTTGCGTACCCCTTGCAGCACCACGCTGCGATACACTTCCAGAGTATGTTCTTGCCCTTCCCAGGTGAAGTGGAGAATGGCGTAGCGGGTATATTTTTTGTTCCGCTCGGGGTTGCTCGTCGGAATCTCGAATACCTCTCCTCCGGGCGTAAGCTCCACGCGAGCCAGCACTTTGTAGGCCGGGTCGATGGGATAGTAGCTATTGCCCGTGAACGTATGTGCCTGATCCCTCAGCGCCGATTTTTGAGGATTTCTGAATTCCTTTTCTACTTTTTTTCGATGCTTTTCGATGGAGGAATGATAAGCCCCGCTCTGGCCCAGAGCCATCGGGATCCCCATTGCCAGCAAAGCCAGGACTGCAACTATTCTTGCCATGAGAGTAATTGATCTACACTGATTACAGAAATAGGGTGGTAGCGGGGTCTTGCTTCGCGGTAAATGTCCAGCGCAGTTTGCTCCCAGCCGGGTGTATTTTTCATGGCGCCGTAGAGCGGCATGAGGAATTTTCGACGTCCCACCGTGGTGAGGAATTTCCGGATGGCTGGTTTTGCCTTCAGGTAATTGGACTTAATCGCGCGCTCATACCAGGCTGCCTGCACCTCACTGTTGGTACTTGCGGTGAGATGAAACACAGAGTCGAGGCGGCCAAGCTCCTTGGCGTCGATGCCGTCAGGAAGACTGTGAATGAAGTGAAGCCACTCGTGCGAAGTCCATTCATCTGAGCCGAGGTCTCCTTCATCTACCCCGGCAATCCATGCGCTCACGGCTTTTTCTACATTGGTAAACTTATCCGACTGTGGGATAGGGAGGTTGTCGGGAATTCCTGTGCCATACACCCAGTTGTCCACACCGATTTGTTCTTCGGAGCCGGGAAATTTCACCAGTAAATCTTCGCGAAGGATGGCTACAAACTCATCTGTGGTCATGGTTTTGAAGGCATTCTTGTTGAAATAGTCAATGAGGAATGCATCAAAAGCTTCGCGGCCTACGGTCTTTTCGATGGTTTTGAGGAAAAAGAACCCTTTGTCGTAGGCAATGGAGGTGACTCCGTCGTCGGGATTGGTGCCTGCGAGGTCGATGGCGAGCTTGGTGTCTGGGCTATCAGAGCCCATGTCGCGGACCTCATCGTTGAGGTCTTTGAGGGAGATTTGGGCGAGCATATTGGCATATTCAGCTCCTTTGAGGGCCTCCATGATGCGATTTTCAAAATAGACGGTAAAGCCTTCGTTGAGCCAGAAATCGTTCCAGGTGGCATTGGTCACGAGGTTTCCAGACCAGGAGTGGGCCAGTTCATGCGCCACGAGTGCCACGAGGGAGCGATCGCCGGCGAGGATGGTAGGCGTGGCAAAGGTGAGGCGAGGATTCTCCATTCCGCCAAATGGGAAGCTCGGAGGCAGTACCACGATGTCGTAGCGCCCCCATTGATAGGGGCCGTAGAGCTTCTCGGCAATGCTGATCATGTCATTTACTTCCTCAAATTCGTAGGCCGCCTTGTCGATCAGAGTTGGTTCGGCATACACGCCAGTATTGGGGCCGAGGCTGCGGAATGTGAGCTCCCCAACGGCTAGCGCAAGCAAGTATGCAGGAATGGGTTGTGTCATCTGAAATTGATAGACGCCGTCTGGAGAGACTTGAGTCGGGTTTTCTGCGCTCATCAGTGCGAGCAAGCCTTTGGGCACCGTCACGGTGGCATTGTAGGTGAACCTAAGCCCCGGGCTGTCTTGACAAGGCACCCAGGTCCGGGCGTTGATGGCCTGAGACTGGGTAAGCAAAAAGGGCGAACGCCCTGTGTGAGTTTGGGCGGGCGGGAGAAATTGAAGCGCTTCAGCTCCGGGTGTGGTGTTGTAGCGAATGTGGACAAAGCGGGTTCCAGCCGTAATGGGGATATGAAGTGCCTCCCCCAAAATTGGATCTTTGGGCCCCAAGGTGAACTTAGCTGCGGTTTTAGTCTGTCCGTCGTTCGAGGTTTGTACTTCCAGGATCTCCAGCTCTTTGGTGTCGAGAATGAGCTCTTTGGCATTTCTGTTTTTGCCGATCATCCATACCGCCTCTCCTTGCAGGATTTTTTCCTCCATGTTAACCACCAAAGAAAGAGACAGGTGCTCCACAAAAGCCTCTTCTGGGTTAGAAAAGGAGTGCGGGTCTGAGGGGATGGCAGGAGTATGTGTTTGTGAACAGCTGGCCATGAGGGCTGTGATCATCAGGAAAACACAACAAGCCTTGAGGGTATTCATGTAAGATTTGATGTTAATGGAAGCGGAATATCGTCGAAAAAAAGGGAATCAGGACATTGGCTGCAAAATTTGTTAATTTGAGAGGAAATTACCCGTGAGATACTGACGTTAGGTTTCTGTACCTTTTGAAGAACCATTTATGAAGCGAGTTTACTTCCTGTTTTTTGTCTTGGCTGTAAGTCTAGTCCCGTTGCGTGCACAATTTACACCCTTAGGCACCGCCACCCAAACCAGTAACACTTGTTTTAGCCTTACGGCCAATCAGCCCAGCCAACTTGGGGCCATTTGGCAAACTCAACAAATCGATCTCACGCGGCCTTTTGACTTGTTTGCAACCTTTTTCTTTGGCTGTGCCGATGGTGGAGCTGATGGAATTGTGTTTGTGCTCGACAATCAGGCTACCGCCCTGGGCGTAGGCGGGGGAGGAATGGGATATCAGACCATCGCCTCTTCTCTCGGGATTGAGTTCGATACCTGGCAAAATACCAACCTCGGTGACCCAGCCTACGATCACCTCGCCATCGTCTCCAACGGAATTAACAACCACAGCACGGCCTCCAATCTCGCCGGGCCGGTTGGGATCCTCGCCAACAACGGCAACGTGGAGACTTGTAGTTTCTACAACATCCGGATCTCCTGGGAGCCTGCTACCAATCTGCTCAGGGTGTGGGTGAATTGTGCCCTTCGCCTTTCCTACACGGGCAACATTGCCAATACCATTTTTGGCGGTAATCCCCTCGTACATTGGGGATTTGTCTCTTCTACTGGCGCGGCGGCCAACCTGCATCAGGTCTGTATCAGCTATTTCAACAATTACGCACCTCAACAGATTTGCTACCCCGCTACCGTTCAGCTCAATGCTGGCGCGAGCACTGGAACAGCCTTTTCCTGGACCCCAACCGCTGGCGTGAGCAACCCCACCATCGCCAATCCTATTATTTCCCCAGATACCACGACCACTTACACTGTCACCGTTACCTCCGCTTGCACTGGCAACCGCACCCGTAGCTGGGATGTCACCGTGGGCTACGACTCCGTGCTCAACATTG
>JANQTF010000089.1 GCA_030731845.1 Bacteroidia bacterium
TCAAGCGCGCCCTCGACGCGGGCGACCTCGACAAGGCCATCCGGCAGATCGACATGGTGTTTTCCACCATTCCGCACCAGATTTTTGAGAATCGAAGAGAAGGCTTTTTCCATGCCGTGCTGCACCTCACTTTTCAGGGCCTGGGCCTGCTGACCGAGTCAGAAGTGAGCACCAACGTGGGCCGCGTGGACACGGTAGTCCACGCCAAATCGGGCATCTACGTGATGGAATTCAAACTCGACGGCACCGCCGAGGCGGCGCTTGATCAGATTCGCGAGAAGCAATACGCCACGCGGTGGCTGGGACAGGGCAAGCCTGTGACCGCGCTGGGCATCAGCTTTTCCTCGGAGACGAGGACGGTGGCGGAGTGGAAGCAAGTGGGATATGAATAGGGGATTTGCCGCAAGGGCTAAATTCAGCAAAACATTCTCTTTTCCTGAACATTTGCCTAAACAAGACTGAAGAGCAGGGGGTTTGCCTGTTTTACTCAATCCAATCACACGATGAAGAAACCAATCCTTATCCTGGCCATGACTTGCCTGCTGCCCTTGTGGTCTGTGGCACAACACACATTTTCCATCGTGGCGATCGACACGGTGACGGGAGAAATCGGTTCGGCAGGAGCTACCTGCTTGAATGGTAGTTTTGGTGGCGGGGCACTCATCATCAGCGACATCATTACAGGCGTAGGGGCTGTGCATACGCAATCCTTTTGGAATGCGAGCAACCAGGCAAATGCCCGAACCAGGGTAGAAGCTGGCGACAATGCCCAGCAGGTGCTTGATTGGGTGGTGGCCAATGATGCCCAGAATACCCCCAACAACCGCCAATATGGCGCAGTCACAATTGATACGAATGGACAAGTGACAGCCGCTGCCTTTACGGGAATCGACTGTTTTGACTACAAAAACCACCTCGTAGGGCCCAATTATGCCATCCAAGGCAATATTCTGTTGGGGCAGGAAATTCTTGATTCCATGGAAGCAGGATTTCTCCACACACAAGGAAGCCTCGCAGATAAGCTCATGGCAGCCATGCAAGGCGCCAATGTGCCCGGTGCCGATACCCGCTGTCTGCCCAATGGAACCTCCTCGCTGACTTCCTTCCTCCGAGTGAGCAAGCCCAGCGACATCGGAGGGGTCTATTACCTCGACCTGCGTGTGACCAATCCGCCCACAGGAGCGGAGCCTATCGACGAGCTCCAGGCCTTATTTGATGCATGGACCCCTCCCAATTGCGACATCAGCATTGATCCGGCCGCCGTGTCGGTGCTTGATACCACCCTCACAGTCTCTGCTTCGGCGAAGGCGTATCTCGTGTGCCCCGGCGACAGCATCGTGATCACAGGTATTCAAAACAAAGTGTATTTACTTGGGGAGGGTAGCTATTGTAAGATCGGGAGCCTCAGCGCGAGCAACGAAGTCTATGTGGTGGCGGGCGCCACTTTTGATGGAACCGGATCAGTAGGGACCATGATTTATGCTGAACCGGGAGCCAATGTTGTGGATCCCGGATTAGGGCAACTTGTTACCCTTTGCGACTCGATTACCTACCTCAACCTCGGAGATTTTCCCAATGCCTGTGTTTCCGCTACTTCCATCAGGTCTGCTATCGAGGAGAAGGTCGCAATCGTTCTTGACTCACAAACGCATATTCTCCGGGTGAGCTGGCAACAGGCTGGCTTGGTTCGAGAGGTTGTGATCATCGACATCAATGGCAGAATTGTCACACGACAGGACGCAAGGGGGGCATTCTCGACCAGTGTTTCTTTGAAAGGCGAAGCATCCACAATATTTGTGGTGAGAGTAATTGGCGAATCTGGGATTTACAATCAACTCATCATCAAGGACTAAACAGCCCTCATCTCACACTTGCATCAACCAGCAAATAGTTGAGCTTGTCAACGTCTTCATCGTTGAGTTGAAGTTTGCCGGT
Organism: Bacteroidia bacterium; assembly: GCA_030731845.1. Classification (GTDB taxonomy): domain Bacteria; phylum Bacteroidota; class Bacteroidia; order J057; family J057; genus JANQTF01. Next base: position 1,936 of record JANQTF010000089.1, read on the forward strand.
GAAGCTGCGGAATTCGTCGTTGGCAAACATCTGATCGGGATCGGCGAGCTCGAGCTCCACGACAGACTCGGGGCCAGCATTGCCGCAGAAGAAGCAGGCAGAAAAGGGATTAGCAGAGAGTACATACCTCCCCGGCGTGTTTTCGTCACCCGGATCAACTGGGATCACGTATCCAGAGATCATCACAGTGGAGCCAGCTCTTGCTTTGATTTTTTCACCGAAAACAGGAAAAAGAAGAAGCTGATCTAGTTCGTCGTAGAATTTTTCCTCGAAAACCACGTCTTTGAGGTCCTCCCAGGTGAGCCTGCTCGCGCCTACAGGCACGGCACCCGAAAGCACCTGATCTGCCGGAGGCAGTGGATCCTCCTGTTGTTTCGGAAGCACAAGCTGCCGATCATCAGATTGTATCATCTGATCAGTGTCTGTGACAGCGCCGTTGTGCGCCGCAGGATCTGCGCAGGAAATGAGCGAGAGAAGAGAAACCAGTATCCAATAACGCATAGATTTACTTTTTTCGACGACGAATCACGGAACCCGAACCGCGTGGTCCAGCACATAGAGTAATTGGTCGGGCTGCTGTTGCACGCGCAAAATACCTTCCAATTCTACCAATTCATCCGTCGTAAACCGATCTTTTTTATCCAATCGAATTTCCATCACGGATTCGGGCCCTGCCCCTCCACAAAAGAAGCAAGAAGAAAAGGGAAATGCAGAGAGAATATAGCTTCCACCCGTCACCGAAGTGGGTAGCGCGTAGCCCTTGATGATCACCGATCTACCATCCAGATCCAATACCTCTTCTTGAAATTTCGGGGTCATAGCCCAGACATTATGTAGCATGTCTTGCTGGTATTGAACATCAACTCCTTCCAGAACACGCCAGGTGATGCGCTCTTGCCCAAAGAGGAAATTCGTGGCTACAAGAAGCAGTAGAAGGAAGGGAGGTTTCATGCCTGCTGATTACGAAGCACCGCCACGGAGCGTTTCACTGATATCAGTACGATAAGCAGACCAGGCCGGGATGGCTGCAGCGATGAGCCCCACGACGAGCGTTCCGATGAACAGAATGCCTTCCTCAGGCAATAGGTTCCACCACACAAATTCGTAGCGATAGGCGTCTTCAGCCAGAGAAGACAGAATCGCCATGCCGACTCGGGAGAGCACGAGCCCAGCCAATGCGCCCAGCAAAGCCAGCCAAAAGCCTTCGAGCAAGACCATGAGCAACAGGGTATTGCCACCTGCGCCCATCGTGCGCATGAGCGCTAACTCATAGGCGCGCCCGCGAAGGCTGTTGTACAGCGAAAAGAAAACGCTGATCGCAGAGATGAAGACAATCGCCATCGCGATGCCCCGGAGCGTGGTAATGCCTACTGCAAAAAGATCAAACAATCGGTTGATTTCGATGGCGGTAACTGCCGCCTGCATGGACGTTTCCTGGTTGATGAAGCGCGGCAAGGTCATCATCGCCATCGGATTTCTCCACTTGATGAGAACAGCGGTGATGTCGCGGTCTTCGTCATCGTCGTGGATGTCGCCTTCTTCGTGCTCGTGATCGTGCTCGTGATCGTCATGTGCGCTGTCAGCTGTGGCGGGCTCTTCGTGATCGTGGATGTCCCACACACTGTTGAGTGAGGTGAGAATGAGTTGATCAAGCGCCGTCTCGGTTTTTGACAAAATGCCCGTGACGAGGTAGGGGTGTTCCTCGTGGACTTCGCCCTCGGCGACATTGCCGTGAGCGCCAAAAAATTCATCCCCAACCCCAAGCCCCAATCGCTCGGCGGCGGTGGCACCCAAAACGGTTTCGAAGGGTTCTTCCCAGGCTGCTCCTTCTCGCAACATGCCTTCATAGTGTTCCACATAGCTCCAATCGGTGCCCAAAATGCGGTAGCCTTTGTAATTATCCCCGTATGCCATCGGGATCCAGGATTCGACGAGGGGATTTTTTTGGAGAATGCGGGCTTCTTTGAGGGGAATATTTCCTGTCGGGTTGTCGATGTGATAGACCGCAGAGAGAATGAGCTGCAAGGGGCTGCCCTTGGCGCCAACCACGAGGTCGATGCCGCGAATGTTCTTTTTGAACTGATCGTCGAGCTGCTCATTGAGTTGTAGCAGGAGAGAGATGATGCTTACACCCAGGAGCAGCAGCAAGAGCGAGATCATGGTAGCCCATGGCCGGGCCCACAGATTCTTCCAGGAAAGACGTGCAAGGCTCATATCAGGTAAGGTGGATTTGATGGTCGAATTGGGACTTAAGACGATTGTCGTGCGTCACGATGATGAGGCTGGCTCCAGCTAATTCGGCGGCTTCGCGTAGAAGCGCAACGACGGCCTCACAATGCTTGTCATCCAGGGCGGAGCTGGGCTCATCTGCGAGCAGAATGCGGGGCTTGTTCATCAGTGCCCTGGCAATGGCTACACGCTGCTGCTCCCCCACGCTGAGCCTGTTGGTCGATTTGGCCGAAGAACTGGACACACCGAGCTTTTGCAGCAGGTCTTCAGCGCGGGATGGGTCCAGTTTTTTGCCGGGAAGATAATTGGCGAGTAAGAGGTTTTCCTTCACGCTGAGCGCCTCTACAAAATGCGGTTGCTGAAACACGATGCCGATATTTTGCCCCCGAAATTGGTCGAGCGATCGCCCCGAAAGCTTTGCCAAATCTGTATCTCCGATTCGGATAGAGCCACTCTGTGGTCGTAGCAAACCGCCAAGCAAGTGCAGAAGGGTCGTTTTTCCCGTGCCCGATTCCCCGAGCACCAAGAGCGGCGATCCCTTTTGGGTAGCGATATCCGGGAAATGAAACGCGCGCGAACCCGCATAAGAAAATTGCAGCGCAGTGGTCTGAAGCATATTGCTAGTCTTTTTTCAGCACATTCTTTTCTCCGGCTAAACTAAGAAAGGAAATGACCGTATCCACATTCATGGTAAATATTTGCAACAATGTTGCAGAAGTAATTTATTTGCAACACCTTTGCATCCATTCATGAGCAAACACACTTCATCCAACCCAAGGCCCATTTCCGATTATCTCGGAATCAGCAGTGCCACGATCTGTTTGATCCACTGTCTGGCCACACCCATCCTCATGAGCATGGGTGTAGCTGTGCATGAGCATGAAGGGCATGAGCACGGGTGGATGCTGCTGCTGAGCCACGGTTGGGATTTTTTGTTTTTGGGAATCGGTTTTGCAGCCGTGCTCTGGTCATCCATGCGTGCGGCCTCAACCTCCAAAAAAGTCCTCCTTTGGGCTTCCTACGCCTTTCTGGTGGGAGCCATTTTGATGGAGCACTGGGGTCCTCTTTTCCAGTATCTGACTTACTTCGCTTCCCTGCTCCTCATCTCCGCACACGCTTCCAACATCAAGGCCATTCTCAGTGGTAAGCACAATGACAAATTTGTATGCGCCTCGGATGAGTGCTAATTTCAGATCTTCTATTTTTCCTCAGCCTCTTCCAGCTTAAAGACCATGCCCTGCGGGGCAAGGGATAAGACCAATCGCCCCGTAAAGGTGCGGTAGGCATCCAACTTGTAGCGTTTGGGTTTTTGCATCTCCAACTCCATGATGGAGGCTGGGCCGGCTTCTCCGCAAAAAAAGCACTGGTTCATCGGATAAGCTGAGAGTGCATATTCGGTGCCTGTTGCATCGAGTGGAATCATGAAACCCTGTATGGTAATCTCCTGTTGATCAAGCAATTCTACTTCACTGGTGTAATCAATTCTTCCATTCGGCAATTCGCAGGCCTGGAGCATGGTCCAGGAAACTGCTGTCTGTGCATGTGCGAGTGAAACCGTCCCGATCCATAGCAAACAGACCAACATGATTGGCTGCGAGATCGTTCGTAGCCAGGATTTGAGAAATGTACAGAGAGAATGTAGCGAATTCATGTGGGCAGATCGTCCTTGTTGCCGGAGGGTTTTTGGTACAGAGAGCCGAATTCTTCTATCAGGTCGGCGCGCTCGGTGCCGGGCACGGGGTCGTAGCCACTGCCGCCTCTTGGGTGGCAGCGCCCAATGCGATTGGCGGCCATTCGGCCTCCTTTGATCGGGCCGTATAGCCGAATTGCCTCGATCGCATACTGCGAGCAAGTGGGCGTGTATCGGCACGCAGATGGGAAAATCGGCGAAATGACCAATTGGTAGAATCGCACGAGCAGAATCATGAGGCTCTTTAGCATGGTTGCAATATACGGATGGCGCTCAGAAATGGTGGGAGCTTTTTTGGGAGGAGCGCGTTGGGAAACGCTGACTTTTGGGGAGCGCGTTGAAGCCTTTTGTCGCGTCACCCCCTTTGTCCCATAGCCGTCCGGTTAAGAAAGGTGCGAGTCGCTACGCGCCTCGACGAAGAGCTGGGTCGCGCTGTTTCTACCGAGGTGTCAGTCGCTATGCGCCTGTATGGAGAGCTTGAATTTGCTATTTCCGACCAAAAGCCGAAGCGCGTAGCGATTCGAACCTCGGTAGAATCAGGTATGCTCG
>JANQTF010000090.1 GCA_030731845.1 Bacteroidia bacterium
GCGAGATCGCTAAGCCCTCGTCGCGGGCGCAAGACCCGCATTTACGACCAAAAATGAATGGGATGCGGGTCTTTCGAGAGGCGAGGAGTCAGACAAGAAAAAACAAAGCGTAGCTGCGGGTCTTGCGCCCGCAGCGAGAGAGGCGTAGCCGCAGGTCCTTTGAGAGGCGAGAGAGGCATTCTCACTTATTTCCCTATTTGCTTGCGGGCGCTTTCTATTTTAACATTCTTCCCTGATCTTTGCGCCAAATCTGAACCTAGCACATTGTCTATGGCCTCTTCTCCGTCTTCCGAAGTCTCTTCGTTTAACCTGCTCTATATCTTCCAGATTATCCGGAAGCACCTCGTGTATATCGCAGGAATCGTTGGCGCTTGCCTGGTCCTGGCATTTATTTTCACGCTGCCAGTCATCTATAAGCCCGAATACAAGTCCAGCACCATCGTGTATCCCACCTCAGCCGAGCGCTACGATGTGATCAATCTCTTTCACGATGAGCCCATCCTGTATCTCTACGGCGAGTCCAAAGACGTAGAAAAAATTGAGCAAATCGCGACCCACGAAGAGGTAAAACTCATGGTCATGGATTCGCTGAATCTCTGGGAGGTGTATGGCGTGGACAAAGAAAACGACGAATCGCCCAAGTATTATGGGTTTCGCACCTACGATGCCATGGTGAAAATGACCCGCGTAGCGGGCAATGGCCTCGAAATCGAAGCCTACGATGTGGACCCCGATCGTGCAGCACAGATTGTGAACCTGCTGGCATACATCACCAATCAGCGATACAAGCAGATGCTCAATGAAAACAAAGAGCCCATTCTGGCCATGTATCGCGATGGCTACCAACAGCTCGAAGAGCAGCTTGCCCTCTACACCGACAGCCTTCGACGGGTGCGGGTGCGCCTCAATGTGCTCAACACAGAAACCCAGACCGAAAAACTCGTGGAGCAGGTACTCCTTGCCGAAACAGCGTATGCCGAAGCCCAGGCCCGCGGCAATTCTACCATAGCCAAGGCGCGACTCGATCGCCTGCTCAATAAATCTGCTGGTTCTTCCATTTCTCTGGAATCATTTCGCGAAGGACTCGATCTCGTGCTCGCACTTGAAGAGGTGAATGAGTATCTCTCTCGCGACCTCAAGGATGCCCGCGAAAAAGTCGAGGTGCTCGAAGCCATGTTCAACACCGACTACAACACCCTGCTCATCTCAGGCGAGGCATTGCCTTCGGACAGAAAAGCCCGCCCGATTCGCTGGGTCATTCTCCTGGCTACGCTCATGATTTCAGCCCTTGTGGCCATCTTTGGTGCTGTGCTCATCGACAGGATCACTGGCGCGGTGGATACAGAAGCCACCGAGAAAAAGTAGCGGAGCGCGCTGATTCCCCCTTTTTTTACCTCTCCTTTTCATCCACAGCTTCCCAGACATGCTGGACCGATTTCTCAGCAACATCCCGATCAAAGTGTGGCGAATGATAGCGATGGCTGCATTTGCCCTGATCGTGGTGGGGGCAATCGGCATGGCGCTGAAAATGAAGATGTGGCCGCTCTATGCAGTTCCGATTGCGGCTGTGGTGGCCTTGCAGGTCTTGTATGACTACAAGCCCCTGTTTTTTCTGCTCATCGCAGCGGTGCCCATATCCATCCAATTGGAGATCGGGCCATTGGCCCTCGATGTGCCTTCTGAGCCGCTCATGATCCTTTTTCTCGTGATTTTTCTGGTGGAATTGATCGCAGGAAACCAATTCAAACAGCGCGAAAAGGTCAGGCCTTTTCACCTGCTCATCTTTCTGCTGCTGTTTTGGACAGCATTTACCACTGTCACCTCGGAGTTTCCCCTGCGCTCTGTGAAGTTTTTGCTGGCGAAATTGTGGTACCTCGCCGCCTTTGTGTGGATGGCACAGAGACTCATTCTGAGTCAGGAAGACATCAAGAAAATCTTTTGGTTCTTCTTCATCCCCCTTGTCATTGCTGCTACCATCGTCACGGTGCGCCACGCGCTGCTTGGATTTTCCTTCGAAGCGTCTAATAATGTTCCCATTCCGCTGTTTATCAATGCGGTGATCTATTCTGCCACGCTTGTGCTATTTTTGCCGTGGACATGGTTTGCGCGAAAATGGTATAGTGCCAAGACCCTGGAGTGGTACCTCATTCATGCTGGCATGGGCTTGCTGCTGCTCGCTGCATTTTTTACCTACAAGCGCGGTGCATGGCTTGCCTTACTGCTACTGCCATTCATCGATCAGGCCATCAAGCGCAAGTTTTTCGACAAAGCTGTCTATGTCGGAGTGATCGTGCTGAGTATTGCCCTTGCCTGGCTCGTGTATGACAATCGCTTCTATGTATTTGCCCCCAATTACCAAAAAGTGATTTGGCACGAAGGCGATTTGAGCGGTCACCTGGAAGCTACGATTTCGGGCACCGAGATTTCCAGCATGGAGCGATTTTATCGCTGGGTGGCAGCCAAAAATATGATCGCCGATATGCCGCTCGCCGGCTCAGGGCCCAGCACCTTCAACCAAGTGTATAAGCGCTACACCGACGATGCCTTTCGCACCTACGTGAGCGACAACCCCGAACAAAGCACCACCCACAATTATTTTCTCCTCACCTTTTCTGAACAGGGCTTTATCGGCGGCTTGCTATTCCTGTTTCTTTGCCTCTTTATGATCGTGAAGGCAGCGAGGCTCTATCCTGAGTTGTCTGACGAACGCAAAACTCTGCTCATGATGGTGCTGCTCAGCCAAATGACCATCTTGTTTCACAGCTTGCTGAACGAGTTGATCGAAGTGGACAAAGTCGGGGCGATGTTTTGGGTCAATTGGGTGATCATGGATAAACTGGCAAAATGGCATGAGCAAGAATCCGGACTCGAAGAAAGTGTCGCGAAATGATTTCTACGAATCTGTCTATGAGATCGTGAGGCTGATCCCACGTGGTCGCGTGACAAACTACGGCGCCATCGCCAAGGTGCTGGGCACGGCTGGCGCAGCGAGGATGGTGGGCTATGCCATGAATCATTGCCTCAATCGGCAGGATGTGCCCGCTCATCGTGTGGTAAACCGCGCAGGTCTGCTCACCGGGCGTCATCATTTTCCAGAAGAAAACTCCATGCAGCAGCGTCTCGAAGCCGAAGGCCTCGTGGTTATCGACAACCAAATCCAGCATTTTGACCAACATTTTTGGGACCCGATGAGCGAAATAGAATTGTAAGGATGGATTAATTATTCGTTTTAATAAACTATCCAATTGAAATACTTTCGAAAAAGTTAATTCACTCGAAAGTATGGTTGAGAAGTTATCCGTTTCCCACATTGCCTTGTTGATTCTTGTTGGAATGATATTGGCTTTGAGCGCTTGCTCGCCCAAAGCCACAGTTAACAAATATTCCTATCTCATCACAGAACCTGCGCGGCCTGTGGGCGTGAAGCCGCACTCTCGACCCGCCGTGGAGAGCCGCGAGGTAGCGGTGGAGGGCGATGCGCCAGTGAGAGTAGGGACCATGGGAGCGGTGAACAAGTCACGCCGCCGGCAAGAAAACCAGGAAGTGGGCAGGGTGGTAGAAACTGCCAAATCCTACCTCGGCACGCCTTACCGATATGGTGGCATGAGCCACCTAGGGGTAGATTGTTCGGGCCTGATGTGTTTGTCTTATCAATCGGTGAATAAGAGCCTTCCGCGCACGAGCGAGGCGATGGCCAATGCAGGTAGCTCGGTGAGCAAAGGGCAGTTGGAGCCAGGGCATTTGGTGTTTTTTGATGCAAAAAATGGCCACGGGATCAACCATGTGGGCCTCGCCATCGAAGGAAGCGGCGGCGATATCGCCTTCATTCACGCCACAAGTTCGGGCGGCGTGCGCATCGACCGGCTCAACGACCCCTACTGGAGCGAGCGCTTTCGCAAGGCGGTGGCACCGTGACAACACGGAGTTCAAAGTAGGCTTTTTAGGAGAAAGTCACGTCAAGAGAACGGGCGAAAACTGGCTGTGAAGGAAATAGAAATTTCAAGACGCTGTTGTATCTTGCAGTATGCAGCCATTACCCGTTGGTATTCAGACATTCAGGAAAATTCGTGAAGAGGGGTTTCTCTATATCGATAAAACCCAGAAGCTACATGGGTTGCTGAATCTTGGCGGGTATTTTTTTCTTTCACGCCCGCGAAGGTTTGGGAAATCTCTGCTATTATCGACCATCAAAGACATTTTTCAGGGAAACAAAGAACTGTTCGAAGGCCTTTGGATCGAAAACAACTGGGATTGGTCTCAGTCTTTGCCGGTACTTCACCTCGGCTTTAGCAGCATTGATTATCGGGGGCTAGGCCTTGAGGCTGCGATCATGATGGAACTGCAAAAGCAGGCCAGGTCATTCCAAATTTCGCTGGAGTCTAAGACCGTGAAGCTGATGTTTGAGGAGTTGTTGGAACAACTCCACGCCAACTTCGGGAAGGTAGTGCTCCTCATTGACGAGTATGACAAGCCATTGATAGATTTTCTTGGTCCAGACATTGATCAGGCCCTTGTCAATCAGCAAGTGCTCAAGAGTTTTTATTCCGTAGTCAAAGATGCTGATCCACACCTTCGATTTTTACTGATAACGGGTGTTTCAAAATTCAGCAAGGTGTCTATTTTTTCGGATCTGAATAACCTTCATGATCTGAGCCTTGATACCGATTTTTCCGATTTGCTGGGGATCACGCAGGAGGAACTGGAGCGGGATTTTGCCCCTTATTTCGAAAAGTTGATGAGGAAAAATGGACTGAGCCAGGCTGATATGCTGGATAAGGTGAAAGATTGGTACAATGGCTATAGCTGGGACGGCCTCACCTTTGTGTATAACCCTTTTTCGACTTTGTCCCTCTTTCAAACCGGGGATTTTCATAACTATTGGTTTGAAACCGGCACGCCGACCTTCTTGATTGACCTCATGAAGGAGGAAAATACCTTCCGTTTTGAGCGGATTAAGACCAATCTTAGCGGCTTTAGCGCATACGACATCGATCACATCAGGCTGCTCCCGCTTTTGTTTCAAACTGGCTATCTCACCATCAAAGAGAAAGGAGCGATTCGATATCTCCTCGACTATCCGAATAAAGAGGTAAGGGAGTCCATGTATCAATACATTCTGGGGCAACTCATGCACAAGGATCCGGCAGTTGCGACCAACCCCATCATCGATATGTATGATGCCTTCGCCAACCACGACATCGAGACCTTGATGGATCATATCAAAGGTGTTTTTGCTCGGATTCCGTATGATTTGTTCATCGCAAACCAGGAAGCATACTATCATTCCCTGCTGTTTCTCACATTTGAATATTTGGGGATTTATGCCAACGCTGAAGTGCATACCAATCGGGGCCGGATAGATGCGGTGGTGCAAACGGAGAAGGATGTGTATGTGATGGAGTTCAAGCTAGATGAATCGGCACAAGCGGCGTTGGGGCAGATCCAGGAAAGGAAATACTACGAGCGATTTGTAGGCTCAGGGAAATTGATCCATCTTTTGGGAATTAATTTTTCAAGCAAATTAAAGAGCGTGGATGATTGGGAAGAGGTGATTCTGGGCTAACCCTCTCTCGCAACCAACGCCCAATGCTGCCCGCCTGACTTCGCCACTAGCTGTGTGCTCCCAAGGGAACCATCTTTACTTTCATCGTGGGTGAGGGGATATGGCCGTCGAGGTAAGCGAAAAATCAGCGAGGAAGGCAGTTCCCAGCCCGGAGGGAAACCGAGAGAATCGACTTGCATTCGCCGTAACCGCATGGCGATGGGGGAACAGGCGATGGATTTAGAGAGTTCCTTGCAATTACCTGGAACCGGAGTTGATGTTTGTGCTGCTTACTTCGTAGATTAGTCCATATACATCTTACCCGAATTTTTACAGGTTCGCCATGTGGTTTTGTGGGCCACCTTTTGGTTCACCTCTCGTTTTTATCCGTGTTAATCTGTGACATCTGTGGTGACTTTTTTTGCACGCCAAAGCGCTCAAACCGAACAGCTTAGCCGACTTTGCGCCTCCCTCGCGTCTTAGCGGTGAAAAAGGAGCCGTGAGCACCACAGCGGGAGGGCAAGACGGAGCGTCTTGGAGTGGATAAGTAAGGTGATCGGAGATTTCTATTTGCAACCTGGCACCCAAGTAAAAACATTCCCGACCTACGATGAACGTAAAAATCGCTGCTACTCCTTCCTTTCAATCAACGCTCATGAATATGTCATCCTCCAATCACATCTCCCAATGGCTCTTGTTAGGGTTTTTGGCCGTAGCGCTCTTGAAAGCAGACCCCAGCCACGCTCAGCTTCCTTCCCTGCAAGTGGTTGATTCCATTGAGACCAATTTCAGCAAAGATTACCTTCCTATTCCGATCGATCTC
>JANQTF010000091.1 GCA_030731845.1 Bacteroidia bacterium
CTTCAAAAGTTTGGGACCAGAAAAGTCAGCGCTTTTCATTTTTTGACAGCGTGGTCTATCAGCGCACCGACGCTTGCTTACCGCTCCTTACCACGATTTATGAGCAAGATCCGGCAGCTGCTCCCGGCACCCTTTTCACCAGAATGTATCGCAATGAATATGAAGTGGATCAGTTTCAAAGAAACACCCGGGAAATCGTATTTCAAATAAATCCCGCCACGGGCGAAGAGACCAACCTGCGTGAAACAAACATTCGATACGGAGAGAACTATCAGGTGACTGATTATTCTTTTGGCCTGGCTGGCTATCAGTCTGCAGATTCCACCGTTTTTAATGATGATGGCCAAGTGGTCTATCAACTTGAATCAACGACCCAGTTGTCTCCGGGAGTCCTGCTACCTTTTCAGGAAACGTTCTGGCAATATGAAGACCAAAATCAACCCTATGTTCGCACACGGTTTATCATCTGGGATCAAGACAATGATTTTTGGAGGGTGAAATCGGTAGATTCTGCCTATGTGTCTCCCTCGACGATGAGCCGGATTGAAAGTGTAACCTATCAGGAATTCAGCTCTCCCGGTGCGATTGCCCGAACTGATCTGTTGAAAACCACCACGGCCTTGCGTTGCGATGGTCTTCCTACCCTGTCCACTGATGAATTCACCTCTAGTCGCAATTCATTGGACAACTATGGCCAATCCGAATTTTTTTACAGCCAGCCTGATTCCTGCCAGCCACGGCCAGTCTTGCCCACCGTCGATGTATATCCCAATCCGGCTAGCACGCTGTTGCATATCAGGAGTGACCTTCTACACACTGTTGGCACAGAAGTATTGCTGAGGAATTCATTAGGGCAAACGGTTTTGACCAGCAAAAATGGCGTCAGCGACTCCATGATCCTGGATTTGACTGGCCTGCGTGCAGGGATCTACATTCTGCAAATTCAGCTCGGCGACGTCACCCAGACGAAGAAGGTGATCATCTCTTCGCTCTAAGGAGCGCTTAAACGGGCAGTAGCCCATCTCACAAGATTTTCTCTCTTCGTAGCCATCCTGTGATGCTCATGCGGTCGCGAGTCGTGGGAAGCACTTCATGCTCCAGTCTCCCGCTTTCAAACAACACGGTTCTCCCTCCGATTGGCAGGATTTTCTGCGCAATTTCTCCTTGATCACCCTCCTTCGGCAGATAAAGCACAATTTCCCCTCCGTCTTCAGTTCCCCATTCCTCATTGAGATAGGTGACCACGCTGAGCACCCGCGCATCGTCTTTCTGAAACTGATCGAGATGGCGCTTGTAAAAAGTGCCAGGCGGATAGACAGCATAATGAAATTCGCATTCCCTCACCCCAAGATAGCAGGTACGATTGAGGTAGTCCATGAGATCCTCCATTTTGTTGATGAAGGCAACCTCAGCCGGAAATGCTTCCTCCTTCTCCAGCCAATAAATGAGGTCTCCCCGAATGGCGGCAACACGCTGCGACTCCTCTCCCTGCCCGATGGCAGCAGGAGAGAAAGCGTCTTTTGCCCGTCTTTCGAGAAATCGCTTGCGGAGAGTCAGGACCTCCGCATCATTCAAAAAGCCATCGATCACGGCATAGCCGCGATCCAGAATGCCCGTAACCGCCAGCTCAAACAGTTCTTCCATAGGTGTGGATCAAAACCTTGCAGGCCGGACTTCCTGGAGGTATCCAAGAAAAACCAGCCTGCAAAGATGATCATTTGACGAATAAAATCGCAGGGAAATCAAGCGATTGCTTTTGCCTTTTTTCGCTCGCGAAAGGTCACCAAAAAGAGAAGCAAAACCCCCATTGCAAAAGCCGCTGGCACCAACCAAATGCTGGTCCAGTCGTGGCTATTCTCACCGGTGGCGTAGGCATCCACAATGAGCCCCGAAACATTGGAGCCGATGAACATTCCAATGCCGTAGGTGGCCAGGGTAATCATGCCCTGCGCTGAGCTTTTGAGGGTTTCGGGGGCCTCTTTGTCCACAAATATTTGTCCGGTAACGAAGAAGAAATCGTAGCAAATGCCATGAAGAATGATCCCACCAAGGAGCATCCACTCCGCGCCGCCGATATCGCCGTAGGCGAAAAGCAGGTAGCGCAGGGCCCAGGCACCCATGCCGATGGCAAGCATCCATTTCACGCCCAGTCTTGCAAAAAAGAAAGGCATGACAAGCAAAAATAGGGCTTCTGACATTTGCCCCAGGGTCATGCGACCAGCAGCATTCTCAAATCCAACTTCATTGAGAAAAGGATTGGCAAAGCTGTAATAAAAGGCTAGTGGAATACAGATCAAGACAGAGGCAATGACTACCACGGCAAACGCCGGCTTTTTCATCAGAGCCAGCGCATCAAGGCCCAGGATGGCCCGCACAGAGATGGCTTCACCTTTGGCCTTGGGTGGAGTGTGTGGCAAGGTAAAACTATAAAGCCCCATGAGCAGGGAGGCTCCTGCAGCAATCATGAGCGGATACACCGTGGGGTCCCATTTCATCGGCCCGATGATGCCAAGGCCTACTACAATCCACCCCAGCGTGCCGAAGAGGCGCACCGCCGGAAATTGCTTTTCGGGATTCTCCATCTGGTTGAATGAGAGGGAATTGGTGAGGGCAATGGTGGGCATAAACGCTAAATTATAGAGCAGTACCAACACGTAGAAAGTTCCGAAATCGGTGACTTGGGTGGCCCCAAGCATCAGGGCAGCGCCGATGAGGTGTAATACCGCGAGAACTCGCTGTGAGGGAAAAAATCTGTCGGCGATCATGCCCACAAAAAAGGGCGAAATGATGGCTGCAATCGCATTGGAGGCATATACAGAGCCGATTTGCAGGCCCGTAAAGCCCAATTCAGTGCCCATGTAGGTACCGATGGTCACGTACCAGGCACCCCAGGTGAAATAGTTGAGAAACATCATCACGGACAGCCGTGAACGCATCTTGTTATCTAGCATAGTAGTAGGTCAAAGTGGAATCAGAACCAAAAGCTACGAAGAAAATGAGACATTGAGAGGCGGGACCTGGAGAGGCGAGACTGGATCGGCTTTGCCTCTCTTTTTCTTGTCTGACTTCTGACACCTAACCGTCTGACACCTCTTCTCGTTTCATCCCCTTTCTGGGCCAATTCATCGAGTGGAGAAGGTGGGGAGACTGGGAAAACGCCAACTTCCCTTCATCAAACAAAAACAACAGATATGGAACTTCTCACCAACATCCTCCTCTTGCTCCACGTGATTGCAGGTAGCACAGCGCTTCTTTCAGGGCTGATTCCGATGTTCGCCAAAAAAGGGAGTCGCCTTCATGTGATTGGAGGCAAGGTATATGTGTGGGCCATGTATGGGGTCGTATTCACGGCATTGCCAGTGGCCCTGATCAGAAACAGCGTATTCCTGGGTACACTGGGCGTATTTGTGGGATACTTGATCTACACCGGACAGCGGACGGCCAAACGGCGCAGCGTGGTGCCAAGCTCTACCATGGACAAGGCCATCATGTGGACCACCATGGTGGTGAGCGTGGTGATGCTTGCGACCGCGATCTACTTTGCTATCGGCCCAAAGTGGGGAACAGGCATCGTGCTGGCTGTGTTTGGGAGCATTTGTTTGCTCGCCGCGGTAGAGGATTATCGCGCCACCCGCCTTCCTGAAGGCCAACCGGAACGGCCTTGGCTGTTGCTCCATCTGAGCCGATTTGGCGGAGCTTATATCGCTACGTTTACGGCCTTCGCTGTCACCAATGTTCAATTTATGCCTCCCCTGCTCGTGTGGCTCACGCCTACGCTCATCGGCACGATGATCATCAGCCGAACAAGCCGCTATTGGAGAAAGAAGCTCACAAAATCACTCTGAGGAGAGATGGTGAGACCGCATCGCTGCGAGATGTTGAGACCGCTTCGCTTTGAGAGGCGAGAAGCGAGACTGGATCAGCTTTGCCTCTTTGTGTTGAACGCTGACAGGGTTTTGGAACCCTGTCAGCGTTCTTTTTGTCTCATTTCTCCACATCTCGCTTCTCAATATCTCTCACCGTCTGACATCTTTTTAAAACAATTCCGGCTAAAAACTGTCTCTCAACATGCTTCTCTGCGGCGAAAGAATTATTTCTGGCTATTTTCGCCCTGTCATTCGTCCGAAACAACCTTCATGAGAGTAATTGACCATCTTCAGAGCATCAAAAATCCATCTGTCAGCGTAGAGATCATCCCACCAAAGCGTGGCGGAAGCGTGCAGCGGCTGCATTCTGCGATAGAATCTATCCTACCTTTTCATCCACCTTTCATTGATGTGACAAGTCATGCAGCGGAAGTGATGTGGGAGGAAATGAAGGATGGCAGCTTCAAGAAGAAGGTGAAACGGAAGAGTCCCGGCACGTTTGGTCTCTGTGCTGCGATCAAGTACAAATTTAACCTGGAGCCGGTTCCACACCTGCTTTGTGGGGGATTTACCCGGGAAGAAACCGAAGATGCGTTGATCGAGCTCAACTATCTGGGCATCGAAAACATCCTCGCCATCCGAGGCGACAAGACGAGCCACCGCCCTATTCCGCAGGACCGCAGCACCAACCACTTTGCCGTGGACCTCGTGAAGCAGCTCCATAACATGAATGAAGGGCATTATATCGACGACCTGATTGATGCTGATAAAACCAACTTCTGTATCGGGGTGTCTTGCTATCCAGAAAAACACTTTGAAGCACCCAACCTGGAGTTTGACCTCCTGATGCTCAAGCAAAAGGAGGAAGCTGGAGCCCATTACGCTGTGAGTCAGATGTTTTATGACACAAGCAAATTCCTCGATTTTGTGAGCAAGGCGCGCGCCATGGGCATCAAGATGCCGATCATCCCCGGCATGAAAATCATGACGAGCAAGGACCACCTGCGCTCGCTGCCTTCCTTCTTTCACATCGACATTCCGACTGAGCTCACCGAGCGCATGTTGGCTGCAAAAACAAGATCCGAAGAAATTCAAGTGGGTATCGACTGGGCCTACCGCCAATCTATGGAACTGCTCGATGCAGGTTATCCTTATCTACATTTCTATATCATGCAGAATACCAAGCCCTTCCTGGCTTTCATGGAGAAGCTAGGAAAGAAATTGTAGGGCCGTATCCCACGTAAATGCCTGGTACGGATGCCGTCGAGATGGTCAGAAACATAGGATTTGTTTCTGACCATCTTTGGTTTTTGCTGCTGGCTGTTTATTCTAGGTCTGGATATGTGGTTCAAAAGATCAGGTGTTCGCTGATGACGATATCACAAAACGATTTCCCTACAAATCAGGATTCCCCAGCGCCAAAAAAACCTGCCCGCCAATTCCTTATTTGAAACTCCCAATCCTCCCTCAAATTCCTTAGCTTTGTGATCGTTTTTTATCGTTCCAAGGAAAATCCGGACTCCGCTAGATGGAGGTGTCAGTTGTTCCGCAGAACCAGAATTTTGCCTTGTTATGGATCTATCGATCGTCGTTCCCTTATTCAATGAAGATGAATCCCTTCCAGAACTGGTAGCGTGGATCGACCGCGTGGTGAAGGTGCAGGGCTACTCCCACGAGATTATCCTGATCGACGATGGTAGCACCGACCGCTCCTGGGAGGTCATCAAAGACATGCAAAGTCGCTTACCACATCTCAGGGGCATCCGCTTTCAGCGCAACTACGGCAAGTCGGCGGCGCTCCATGTAGGCTTTGAAGCCACAAAAGGGGCTGTGGTCATCACCATGGATGCTGATATGCAGGATTCGCCAGATGAGATACCGGCCCTCTATGACATGATTGTAAACGATGGCTACGACCTCGTTTCAGGCTGGAAACAGAAGCGCTACGACCCGATTTCCAAAACCATCCCCTCCAAGTTTTTCAACATGATCACCCGATGGGTGTCTGGGGTAAAAAACCTTCACGACTTCAATTGTGGGCTCAAGGCCTACCGTAGCGAAGTGGTGAAGAGCATCGAAGTGTATGGCGAAATGCACCGCTACATCCCTGTGATTGCAAACTGGGAAGGGTTTCATAAAATTGCAGAGAAGCCGGTAGAGCACAGAGCGAGGCAATATGGCAAGACCAAATTTGGCCTTAATCGCTTCATCAATGGCTTTCTGGACCTTGTGACCATCACCGTCACCACCAAATACCTCAAGCGGCCCATGCACTTTTTTGGCTTTTGGGGCTCGGTGTTTGCCTTTGTAGGTGCGGCAGATCTGATCTACCTTGCCTTTATCAAGCTCGTTCTTGGCATAGGCCTTGGTGACCGGATGCCTGCCATGATCTTTGGTGCTGTTTGTTTTCTGGCCGGATTGATGCTGTTTAGCACAGGATTATTGGCAGAATTGATCAGCCGAAACTCAACTTATAAAAATCAATATCGTGTAAGCGAGAGACTTGGATCATAGCGGTTGAGGGTGAATGAAACCCCCGCTCCCCGCGCACACGCTTTTTATCTCTCGCTTTTCAACATCTCATATATGAAGTATCATCTCATTTCTGGCGGTTGTGGATTTGTGGGCCGGAACATGGCCAAACACCTGCTCAAAACGACGCCCGACAGCGTCATTATTGTTGATGATTTGTCGGTCGGGTTGGCTCCGGCACAGTGGCCGGTGGTAAGTGGGCGTTTTCTGGGTGGCAGTCCAAAGCGTGTGCAGGGTAATGTAGAATTTTGGGGAGATGATGAGCGGCTGATCTTCTGGAACGGCGACTTTCGCGAGTTTCTACGCAATATTTCTGCCAATCCTGCCTGGCTCAATGAGACCTACGGCCTCAGCCTCGACCGCTTCGCCGATGTATTTCACTTTGCTGCCATCGTAGGCGGACGCGCCAAGATCGACGGTGACCCGATGATGGTTGCCCTCGACCTGAGCATCGATGCAGAGTTTTTCTACTGGGCGGTGCGCCACAAGCCCGCGCGGGTGATGTACCCAAGCTCGAGTGCCGCCTACCCGATCAATTTGCAGAAGGAAGGCGACTTTGTCGCGCTCAAAGAGGATGATATCGACTTTGTGACAGGCAACCTGGGGCAACCCGACATGACCTACGGCTGGTCAAAGCTCACTGGCGAATACCTCGCACGGATTGCAGCAGAATACTATGGTCTGCACGTGGCAAGCGTGCGCCCGATGTCGGGCTACGGTGAAGATCAGGACCTCACCTACCCGATTCCGGCCATTGCCCGCCGTGCGGCTGGCAAGGAGTCTCCCTTTGAAGTATGGGGCTCGGGCAAACAGGGCCGCGACTTCGTCCACATCGACGACTGTGTGGAGCTGATGCTCCTGGCTATGGACAAAATCAAAGACGGCAGTGCCGTCAATATTGGATCGGGAAAGATCACGAGCTTTTTGGAGATCATCGAGCTCTTCACAGAGTTTGCTGGCTACAAGCCACCCATCAAGCCTCTGCTCGACAAGCCCGTGGGCGTGCATGCACGTCATGCAGACATGAGCTACGTGTTTGAGGAGTGGGGCTGGAAGCCGAAGGTATCGCTTCGCGAAGGCATGAAGCGTGTGTATGACGCGCAGGTGAGAGCGCTTTCTTGAGAGTGTGAGACCGCTTCGCTGCGAGAGGCGAGAAGCGAGACTGGATCGGCTGCGCCTCTTTGTGTTGAACGCTGACAGGGTTTGGAACCCTTTCAGCGTTCTTTTTTTGTCTCATTTCTCAACATCTCGCCTCCCAATATCCTGCTTGTCTGACTTCTCGCTTCTGACTCCTGACCCGGCTGCGCCTCTTTGTGTTGAACGCTGACAGGGTTTGGAACCCTTTCAGCGTTCTTTTTTTGTCTCATTTCTCAACATCTCGCCTCCCAATATCCTGCTTGTCTGACTTCTCGCTTCTGACTCCTGACCCCTCATCCGGCGTTCTTTTCCCTCGCCCCCGATAGTATTACTTCCAAAAATATCGCTTCTAAAACATTGTATGATGAAATATATTTTTCATATATGAAGAAATTTGGTTTGGTTACGGTTTTTACATTCGGCTAATTCATATATCGTAATGGCTGGCCAGTCGTTTATTACCGTGTATGACATTAACCTTATTCTTCTAATGAAAAAACTATTATTCTGCCTGATGGGCTGCCTCGCGGTAGCCTCGGTAAGCGCACAGACATCCCTCACTACAGATGGAACAAGCCAGACCTACTTTGGGCCTTCAGGACGACTCGGAGTTGGATTTACAGGTGTCCAGGTACCAGTTTCTCCGCTTGATGTGAGGGGAAGCAACATTACCCTTTCTCCAAGCCCTACCTCGTTCAGCTTCGCAGGGAAATTCGCTGCTATGGGCGAGTCCGGTGGTGCTTGCGATGCCTATGGATTTCGCTCACAGGTGCCAACCCAGTTCTTTGGCCGTTCATCTATTGATCTTACAGTAAGAAGCATTCCCGTAGGAGTTGTAACTGGCCAAATCGCGACCCTTACTTCCCGGGAAATTCCTACGATCTCCTACGAGGGTGGTCAGGTTAGGAAGTTTATTCAAGGCACCCCTCCCCCACCAGATTTTCCACGGTTGGAGTTTTTAGCAGACCAAGACCCCAATGGTTGCGGCGACCTGATCATGAGCTTATCTTATGCTGCAGCCACCTACAAAATGGTTGTGTACGGGAGCGCGCTAGCTAGCGGTGGAACCTGGGTAAACTCTGACAGCCGTTTCAAAAGCGACATTCAGACCATCGAGAGCGGTCTCGACCTTGTGTCACAGCTTCGTGGCGTGACCTACGACTACCGCACCGAGGAGTTTCCCGTGTATAACTTCAACGAAGGCCGCCACTATGGCTTCATTGCGCAGGAGCTACAGCGTGTAATGCCTGAGGCTGTCATGGCCGATGAAGATGGGTTCTTTGCGGTGAATTATGACGCGGTGATCCCTGTTTTGGTGAATGCCATCCAGGAGCAGCAGGCTCAGATCGAAGCATTGCAGGAGCAGCTTGGCGCGATGCAGGGAATGGCTGATCCAATCAGACAGGGAACAGGAACTTCTGGAAAATTTGGTGGCTCGCTGGAAGGCGCTACCCTTGATCAGAACGCTCCCAATCCATTCCGCACAGAGACGGAGATCCGCTACTTTCTGCCACAGCGGGCCGGCGATGCGGCCATCTATGTGTTTGACCTTCAGGGTCGCATGATCCGAAGCTATCCGATCACAGAAGCTGGCGCCGGAAAAATCACCATCCAGGCCAGTGAGCTCACTGCGGGAATGTATGTCTATACCCTCGCCGTCAATGGCGCGGAAGTTCAAAGCAGAAGGATGATTTTGACCGAATAGTCTGTTTGGCAAATCTCACATTATATCAAGAAAGCCTCCCTCAGCAGCTTTGCCGAGGGAGGCTTTTTGGGTTACCTACTGGAATCATTCGGGCAAATCAGAGCCTTCTTCGTCCAATCATCCAGACGAATTGAATGAAATTCACCTCTAGTTGCTGAAAACCGAGTCGCTGCCCGGAATCCAGGTCCAGCCCCAGTCCAGGGAAGTATCGCAAGTTGCTGCGTAGGTAAAACCAGTCGAGGCGGCTTGGACGAATGTCCCAACCTGCGGTGACACCTGCGCGAAATCCATTGAAAGAAGTCGAAAAGGCACTGTTCGCCTCGCCATCTAGCGTTGCGGAGAGTCGCTCGTAGCTAATCGCTGGGCCCACAAAGGGGCAAAAGCCGTGATAATCGCCGAAATACTTGGTGGATTCGATGGCGAATGACCGCCGGTTTTGCGTGAGTGTCTGCCCATAAGCATCCGTGCTGGTGCGAATGTTTCTCCATGCGAAATTGAGGTTCAGGTCGGGCCGATGCCAGTAATATCCGGCGACCACATCTGCGAACACGCCTTGCACCAAGGGTGTTTTGAGAGAAGGAAAGCCTGCCACAGCCTCTGAAGGACCGACTAGCCAAGCGGTAGATGGACCTATGCCGAGAAACCATCCGTTGAGTTTTTTGCCGAGTTTGTCGATGGTTTCCTGCGTTTTTCCGTTTTGCAAATTTTTTTCCGAACCGACGGTGGTATCAAGCATCAATTTATATCCAAGGGAAATGGCCAATGGTGGAAGCTTGGTTGTGGCTATGGTAGTTGGAGAAACAGGGTAGCGAAGCTCGCTTTGAAGCAGGTTGTAACTGATGCCCAACTCCAGCAATTTATTGCCTTTCATCAAGGTGATGCCGGTAAGCAAAGGCGTTGCGATTCGCCATGACTGAGGGCCGACCAGGGAAATCGATTCGCCAGTCTGCTGCCGGAAACTAACGGGCTGGGCCGAAAATCCCAGGTAGGGCCTGATCTTGGTGTTTGTCAAAGCCCAGGGATACCATTTGGCAATGGTTTCTACGCCGGGATCGTAGGTGGTGGTGAGCGCGTCATTTGCCCGAAATTTCACTCCCCCGAGCGGAAAATGAACCCCAAACTCAGCGTGGCCCCAGAAGTGGAGCCCACCGACCCACAATCGCGGGGTTAACTGGGTGGGAATGCTGGTAGAGCTGAGTGCTCCGCTGCTGTTGAGATAGGAAGAATTTCCCATACCGGGCATCAAGGTGAGGTCGCCACCGAGGGTGAGCTGTGCAAAGCGGTGGCGAGTATGTCTGTTACCGGAGTAGGGCTGAGCGTTGGCTATGAAGCCAGCAAGCAGGGTGAGGATGGCGAGAAAAATAGCAGGTTTCATGAGCTTGAATGTTTCTCTCAAGTAAAGCAAGCTGTCAGGCTCAAGCCAATGATTCAGATGAAGTGGCTTAGGGAGGGGATCAATTGAGCATAGAAACCGCCAACAGGCCCGAAAAATCCCGGAAATCATGTTTCCTGTAAGAAAAACCCGCGGCCATGCACATTCACAATTTCTACACGGGGGTCACTTGCCAGATACTTTCTCAATTTATGCAAATAGACGTCCATGCTTTTTCTGGCAAAAAAATCATCTTTGCCCCAAAGCTGAAGCAACAAATCGCTGCTCTCTACAAGCTCGCCCCGATGTTCACACAGAATTTTGAGCAGGTCGCTCTCTCTTCTGGTCAGGGACTTGATCTCGCCCTGATGCGACAGTTCTTGCCGGGCTGGAAAAAATTGGTATTCGCCAATTGGAATGCCATTAATGAGGGTCGTGGCGGGGAGTTTGCGCTGGAGGATCGCGTGAATTCTTGCGAGTAGCTCTTCCTCGTCCACGGGTTTTTTTACATAATCTACTGCGCCAACCTGAAATCCTTTGAGGACATCAATTTTCATGGATTTGGCCGTCAAAAACATAAATGGGATGTGAGGATGGTTATCCACAAGTAGCTGCGCAACCTGAAACCCGTCCATGGTGGGCATCATGACATCCAAAATGCAGAGATCGGGCCGGAGCAAACCGACCTGCTCCAGCACCTTGGAACCGTCTTGCAGCCATGTCACGGCAAAGCCTTTTAGCTTGAGGTACTCACTGAGCAGGTAGCCCAATGTGGGATCGTCTTCGGCGAGGAGAATATGGGCAGGCGTAAGCGTCATGATTGGGAAGCAATAAGAGGGATCGACAAGGTAAAAGTGCAGCCCTGACCGGGTTGGTTGACCAGGGATATTTTCCCTTTGTGCAAAGCTGCCACACGAGCTACGTAGCTCAAGCCGAGACCAAATCCCTTAACGGGATGCAAATCACCCCGCTGAATTCGGTAAAACTTCTTGAAAATGTTTTTTTCCTCCTGTGTGGGGATTCCAGCACCATTATCAGCGACTGAAATGAGGATACTGCCAGGTGTACTGCTGGTAGAAAGCAGGACTTGCGGTGGGATGCCGCCGTATTTGATGGCATTGTCGAGCAGGTTGTCGATGGCATTGGTGAGGTGCTCTTGGTCGCCGAGCACAAGGTCCTGTGTAGCGCCGAACTGACACATGAAGGTACCACCCGATTGTTGGGCCCTGTGGGTGGCCAAGTGGGCGATGCTGGAAAGCAAGTCATGCACCTTGCATGGCACCGAATTCATCACATACTGATGATGATCCAGCGTAGCGAGGTCCAGAACCCTTTCGATATGAAGTTTGAGTCGGTTATTTTCTGCGAGAATAAGATCTGTGAGATTTTTTTTATCAGGAGGCAACTGAGCGGCCAACATGTTGGTGGCAAGTCCGATCGAAAATACCGGCGTTTTGAGTTCGTGGGTGAGGTTGTTGATGAATTCATTTTTTACCTGATCGAGCTGCTTATGCCTTTTTGTGATATGGACATACCAAAAAAAACAGGCGATGATGACCATGATGAGCAATACCGAAGGGATCGTAATGCCGTTGAGCTGGGAGATGAGGTAGTTGGTGAGGTTATTAATCCGAAGTTGGATGATCGGGACGCATTCGCAAAAATCCATGAGCGCACCCTGAGGCCTGATCGTGTAAAGTCCGATTTTGCTCTCTTCATCGGAGAAGTCTGAGGTTTGAAGAATCGTGCTATCAGATTGTCGCTCCTGAAAGGAGAAAGAGAAACGCACAGCGATTCCTTGCCTGTTGAGGCGATCTGCGAGAAAATCCTGGAGAAAAATCGTGGTTGATTGTAGCAAGGTGTCTTGTCCTACTTTAAAATTATCGAGCTCAGGACGAACCACGGAAGCGAGTATGTAAGAGAGTCGGTTATTGTCTTCGAGGTCATCCTCGATCTGGCTGAGGGCTTCTTCCATCTGCCGGTCAAAGGTAGCCTTCTCCAGCCTGAGTCCAATGATCAGGTAGCGATATTGGATGAATATCAACCCAGTGAGCGCAAGGATCAGAAGCAGGGGTATGACTCGATTCATGTGTGATAAGCCTCAGAAGCAACAGTTGCCAAAAGTTACGCATTCAAGTTGGCTCCTTCGCACCATGAGAAGCCACATGGCTCATTTTTAACCATTCATTAACCATCTATAACTCTGTATTAGCCCATCAGGACATTGGCAGGCGATACTTTTACTTGATCAAATTAACCCAAACAGCGATGAATAAATTTCTATTCCTCTCCTTGATCGGTCTGCTTTTGAGCACCTCTCATCTATCTGCCCAGGGCTGCGTAGCCATTCGGCATTTTTCCTCTGGAAATGCGATCTCTTCTTCCGGCATCTTGCAGCAGGGGGAATGGCAGGTCTCCTCTAATTTTCGATATTTCAAATCATTCCGTCACTTCCGGGGGCTGGAAGAGGAGCCCGATCGCATCGCCAACAACTCTGAGGTCATCAATCATTCCAGCGCATTAGACCTGACCATTTCCTATGGGATTAATTCGCGTCTGGCAGCCAACTTCACCCTTCCCTATGTGATCAATACCCGCTCCTCGCTCTACGAACATGGCCGCACAGAGCGGCACAGCAGTTATTCCAGGGGGCTGGCAGATTCGCGTATCGGGCTCTCGGCCTGGCTTTTCGACCCAACATCTTCTCCCAAGGGCAATGTATCCCTGGGGCTGGGCGTAAAAATCCCGACTGGCAACTGGCAGGCCACTGATATTTTTTATAACGTGGGGCCCGATGGCGGGCCACAGACAAGGCCGGTCGATCAGTCGATACAGCCTGGCGATGGCGGCTTTGGGGCAACAGTTGAGCTTGCTGTTTTTCGGGAAATCCGAAAGGGAATGTACTTCTACGCAAACGGATTTTACTTATCCAATCCCCGTGAAACGAATGGCGTGAGGACTTTTCGGGAAACCCTGAGTCCCCTTCTCGAAAACGAGGCCATTATGTCGGTTCCGGACCAGTTTTCGATGCGCGCAGGTGTGAGCATCAGCCTTGCTCCTTCCCTTTCTGCGGGGCTGGGTGCCCGATATGAAGGAGTTCCTGTACATGACCTGATCGGAGGAAGCGAGGGATTTCGTCGGCCTGGAAATGTGCTCTCAGTGGAACCAAGTCTGAATTACACCAAAGGCTCATGGACATTGAACCTCCTGGTTCCGGTGGCAATTCGCAGAAATCGCCCCCAAAGTGTAACGGATATGGCAATTGAGCAGATGACAGGATCATTCAGAAATGGAGATGCAGCATTTGCAGATTATCTGATCAATGTAACCGCGACCTACCGGCTGGCTTCTCATCCTATAAACGCAAGCCCGCTCTTTCCGCAAACCAGCCAAAAGTAAGCTCCTTCTTCAATTCATGCAGATTTAGTCAAGGCCTGAGGAGGAGTTCAAGAGAGATTTTGGCTAGCTTTTTGAATCGATATCAAAGAGAATTTTCCGCTCGCAAAACCAGATACCTACCGAGTTTACTTTACCTCTCTTGATATGAAGAAGCGATATCTTTCGATTTTCCTCCTCAGCCTTGGATGCTTTTTCTCAGCATCTGCCCAAGGATTGGTGGATGGCTTTATGAAGGGATCCGGACAAGTTGACGCAGTCTTATCCTACTCATTTGAGTCCTACAGCCAATATTATGATGGCCCAATCGCGGTGGAAACGCCCACGCTGGGCACGGTGCGCACCCAAAGCACCTCATTGTTTCTTGCTACTGGCCTCACGCCATTTCTAGATGTGATGGTCAATCTTCCCTTTGTCACCACGTCTCCCTCCCAGGGCTATTGGCCTACGCAGTCCGATTTTCAGGATATTTCTGCGGCTTTTCGCCTGCTCGCGTTTAGTCGGGATTGGGGGAAATCCGGGCGGCTCGACCTACTGCTTTCGGGCGGAATCATGGCACCCATGACCAACTATGTGGCCGATGCTCCCGTGGTCATTGGCCATCAGGCACGGCAGCTCGATAGCAGGGGGGCATTGCAGTATCGCCACCCATCGGGGGTATTTGCCATGGCACAAGGTGGATATTTGCGGCGAGCCAATATCTATGTGGACCGTGGCTATGAAGTGTTTGTGCCAGATGCCTACGAAAGCGTTTTTCGTCTGGGATACGCCAACTCCAACCTATATCTCTGCGCCTGGCTGCACAAGCGCGATACCCGCAGCGGTACCGATCTGGGATATGGCGTACCTTTCCCTACCAACAAAATAGACTTTACCCGAATCGGAATTGATGCAGTTGTGCCCATTCCAGGCTCTGAGCATTTCTCGGCAGTGCTTGGCACGGGACTTACCCTCAATGGCCGAAATATTGGCGATGCAAACCGAATCTCCGCCGGTATCGTGTATCGGTTTTCGCCCTGGAATGGCCTGTTTGCCAAATCCTGACTCATATTTCCCTTCTTCATATCGTCTCTACCCTCATCGATCTGCCTACCTATCCTTCTATCTGATAAGGTCTCACCAATGAAAAAGATTCATTTTCTGATCTTCCTGCTTCCCCTGATGATGCTTTCCTGCCAGGAACAACAGCTCAGCATATTCAGCCCTGAGCTGGCTCAACCTGCCACCCTCGACCCCAACGGCGGCAAATGGCGAACCGTTACGGGCGTGGTTCCTCAGAGCATCGAGGTGGTTACTCCAGCAGATTCTAGCAGTGATTTTTTCAAAAATGAAATGTTGGAAATAGAAAGGCTCAGCCTGGCAAGAACACCCGAACAAATCGCCCAGGCCGAATACTGGGGCTCTGGCTCGGTGCTACGCTGGAATCAAATCGCCAGAGAACTCGTGGCTAAGTACAACATCCCACCGGAAGAGGGTAGCATTCCCAACCCTGCCAAGCCGGTAGCATCGCCTCCATGGGCGGCGCGGGCCTATGCCATGCTGAGCGTAGCCCAGTATGATGCCCTCGTGACGACCTGGCACTACAAATTCCACTTTAATCGCGCAGCGCCTGCGGTGTTCAATCCTTCCTTATCGCTTCTTTTGCCCAAAAACGATCTTCCTTCCTACCCTTCAGAAGATGCAGCTATCGCGGAGGCCTCCTTTACGATCCTCAAGGCCCTATTCCCATTGGAAGAAAGCTACCTGAAGGATCTCGCACAGCAACATCAATTTTCGCGGTTGGTGGCGGGGGCCAACCTTCGCAGTGATCTCACTGCCGGAGCCAACGTTGGGACAAGGGTGGCCAATCGGGTGCTCACACGCGCCAAAACTGATCGGATGAGCTTGGCTTCTGACCCAGATGATACCTGGCTCAATATCGCCGTTCCCTACGAGCCTTGGCGAAGCCTGGAACCCACGCCTACCAAGCCAGTGCTTCCTCTTTATGGCCAGGTAAAAACCTGGTTTGATTCTGCGGCGGTATTCGCCACAATTCCAGCTGCCCCACCGCTGATCGGTTCAGCCGAGTTTCAGGCCGACCTGAACAAGGTGGCGGCCTACACGCGATCTGGCGTGAGAGACTACTGGCGAATGGCCGATTTTTGGGCCGATGGGTCTGGGACTTTCACGCCCATTGGTCATTGGAACGCTATCGCCGAAGATTACATCCGCGAGGAGCAGTTGAATGAGCTGCGCACAGCCCGTGTGCTGGCACTACTCAATCGATCTGCCATGGATGCTGGCATTGCCTGCTGGCACACGAAATACAAGTATTTCTTGCCGCGGCCTTCTCAGATAGATCCAACGATCAAAACTGCGGCGGGCATTCCCAATTTCCCGGCCTATACCTCCGGCCACTCCACTTTCTCGATGGCATCGGCCACCATTCTTGCCCATTTATTCCCTGATCATTCACAGGAAATCATCTCTATGGCCGATGAGGCAGGATTGTCTCGGGTAGTTTCTGGTATCCACTATGAATTTGACAACACCGAAGGGAAAAAATGCGGCAGAGCCGTCGGCAATCTCGCCATCGAGTGGGCGCTGCTAGATGGAGCGGATTGAGGAAAGGTGGCTTGGCATATTCAACGCTGACAGGGTTGAGAGCGGCTTTTCATTTTTTGACAATGCTCGCGGTTTCCGCGGCTATGCCGATGGTGACGATGGCACCGCTGTTAAAATTCAAAAAATCGGTTTCAATTCCATCGCTGAAAATGATTCCGCTGGATGGCATCAGGGATTCCACCTTCAACTGTTGCTTGTTTTTGAGGACCCCGACTGTGACGCCTATCTGGGTTCTCACGCTTTGAAATGGTTCTCTCACCGTAAAAATCAGCTCGTCTTCCTTGAGAGTGGGCCTTTTGGGGGTCAGATTTTTCTCAAAAATACCCGCCACGCCATACGCCATGTTGAAAATGGAGCTCATCCATCCGGTAGATCCTGCCTGGGTAGAGACGATGATTCCGCTAGAAGAATGCTCTTCGGTTTTGTTTCTGAATGAGATTTTATAACGTGCCGAAACATGAGAGGAAGCGCCAATGTAGAGGTCGTTGAAGGCGAGGAGTCGTTGGCCATCGTTCAGTTTTGCTTCGGCAAACCGGGCCGTTTTGCAGCTAAACCGGCCAGAGATGACCTTCTCCACTCCCTGCACAAAGTTGGAGGTGTCAAAGGGCAGCAGAACGCCATCGTAGCGCGCTTTGTCGGGATTCACCGCAACGATTGGGCAATTATTGGCATACTTGGCGGTGTTGGCCACGAGGCCATCTTGCCCGAATACGACAATCACGTTCTTCTCCGAAAACAAATAAGATGGCAGATACACCCGCTCTATCGTCTTGTTTTTGATATGACGGGAGAGCTGGGTCTGAAGGGAAGTTAAGGAACTGTGAAATACTTCATGCTCGGCTTCATAGTCCTCAAAATCACCTCCGAGGCGTTCAATATAAAATTTGGCCTGGGCCTTTGTGTTGAAGCGTTCAATCAAAGATTCCAGCCTTGTTTTATTTTTCACGATGATGGCATACTCGACATTCATCTTTTGTGATCACGGTTAAGGATTGAATCCAACAGATCCGGGCTGATATTGAGGTTGCCGATTTTATCAGCGTTTTGGGCAAGTTCTCTGAAAGCGAGAGAAATATTGAATTTCGGATCGGGGTTGTTGCTCAACGCTGTGAGGGTTTTCCAGTCGATGTCTTTATAGGGTTTCAAGGTCGTTTCGATGACGTAGCCTTTTGTTTCGGCTTCTTTTCTGTCGTTTTCGGTGCGCTGCTCGATGAGTTGCTTTCGTTGGTTTTCGACGGAAATATCAGCTGCCAACTTCATCTCTCTCAGCTTGCGGTCATTGTCTGATTGTTGCACCTGGGATTCCATTTTTTTCTCCGCAATCTGTTTTTGCTTTTGTTCTATCGCGATCTCGGTGTTCAACTCCGATTCTTTGATTTTGCGCTCTTGCTCCACCGCAAAATTCCGGCGTTCATAGATGGCATGGTCGGCCTCCTGCTGTAGTTTTTCTCTGGTCTCCGTTTCCAATGCTCTTGTCATTTCTGGTGTCGCCTGGATGGCGAGAATATTTGCACCCAGAATTTCAATGCCAAGCATCCCGATGGCCTGAGAGGCGGTCAATCCCGCCAAAATCCGTTCTTCTGCCGCCTTGGCAGATCGGATGGCATCCTTCAGCTTAATCTCATGAATGAAGGAGGAGGTAGCGGTCTGCGCTTCGTTGATGATCCGCTGATTGAGTTTTTCGATATCATTCTTTTTGTATTGCCCGCTGTCGTTCACGCTGAAGTTCAACACATCAGCCAGTATTTTGGGGTTGGTGATCTTGTAGCTGATCTGCCCTTGTATGGTGATCGTCTGGTAATCGTTGGTGGATTCGTTAAAAATAAACGGCAAGTCGTTGCTTCCCATCGGAATGGCCACAATGGAGCTATTGAGGCCAAAGTAAAAGAAGGAAAGTCCTCGACCCTCTTTTTGAATTTTCCCGTTCTTGTAGTGAAGAACATAGGTCATCGAGTCGAATTTGATGTGCTTAATCCCAAACATACTGGTTGATTTTTCTTGGTCCTGAAAAGGTAGCTACGCCCCAATATACGCCCAAACCCCCTAAAAATTCACCCTTCGGGACGCTCCTTTTTGGGGAGGTGGGTGGCGGCTGTGGATCTCTGTTTATTTCCTTCACACACCCGAAGGAGAAGGTGGATTCGTGTCAGGCCGAAAAGTCGCAAAATGACTCATCTTCTATTGTTTCAGGAAGTGATTGCGATGTTTCTGAGAAGAAAAATCGCCCTGAATCTAAAGGTGTTTCCGTAACATCTCGTTCAACTGCTCGGCTTTATTCCATGTCATCAGATGACCTCCATTCTTGACGACAAGATCGCACGTCACAAAATTTACTGGCAAAATCCGATCACTTGTCCCATGAATATGAACTACATTCTTGATCTGAGTTTGGTTTGACCAACTCAAAATTTTGCGAATCGCCCATTTCAGAAAAACAGGATCGGTATCCAATAAAATTTGTTTCAAAATTTGCTTGTCAGATGAATGATTGGCTCCAAAAAACCAATTTGTAAGGAAGCCCGAGCTTTTTAACAGCCTCACAGGCAAGAGTTTATCAAGGCCTATTTGCCCAGCAATCCGATAGTAAAGGGGGATTTCGCGTTTTGTTTTGGCAGAAGCAAGCAGAACCACTTTTTCGGTATCAATGAGTTTGGCCACCTCCACAGCCATCATTCCGCCGAACGAAAGTCCAATCAAGGTTGGATTTACAGTGGGAATTTGGTCAAGCAGACGGCTAGCATATTGCTCGATGGGTTCGTGATCTTGAGGCGGAATCCATTTGATAAACGTGGGGGAGAACCCAGAAAAGTCTAGTCGCTGAAAGACACTTTCATCTGCACCGAGCCCACTGAATATGTAGATTTTTTTCCTCAAGTTGCTATCTATCAAGGGGTCGGGAGCAGGGAGAATTGTCACGACTCACCATCCATTCGGAGATCTTCCTTCCAACCACAGATTACTCGAATTTTCAACGATTCGACCGTGTTAATTTGTGCCATCTCTTCGACCCTGGCGTATTTCTCTGTGATAATCTGTGAAATCTGTGGTGGCCCCTTTTGGCCTCAGGGGGGAGGCTCGTGCAAGACAGTCACCAATATACGCCCAAACCCCCTAAAAATTCACCCTTCGGGATGCTCCTTTTTGGGGGGGTGGGTAGCGGCTGTGGATAGCAACGATGCTAGTAGCCGGGTTCAGTGAAATTGATCCCAATGCCTTGTTCGGAATCGAGCTTCCTTGGAGAATATGAAGAATTTCCCTTGGCCTGATAACATTGCACAAGTCGAGACTTTTTCGCATATTCGACAATAAATAACTGAATTTTTATGCTAATCAGATTCTCAGTCGAGAATTTTTTGTCTTTTAAGGAATTAAGCCAGCTATCGATGATTCCTGGTAAAGGGAGCTCTTTGGCACATCACGTAAGGAGAGAAAACAAACGAGGAGATTTCTCCTGCCTCAAGTCTGCCCTTATTTATGGGCCAAATGCTTCAGGAAAGTCCAATCTCGTGAAGGCCATGCGCTTCGCACAACTGATGGTAGAGCAAGTTGCCCGCAAGGGGCATGTGATTCCGGTCACTCCCTTTCGACTAGATGCCGAAACCCGGGATAAACCAAGTCGATTTGAATTTGAGTTTAAGGCCAATGAGACAAGCTATGCTTATGGCTTTCTCCTTAATCGGGAGAGCATTCTGGAAGAGTGGCTTTGTGAAATTCATAAATCGACGGAGAAAACGCTCTTTGAGCGCATAACCAAGGCAGATGGATCTGTCGAGGTGAAGATGCCCGGACTAACGCTTCCCAATAAGGAAACCAAATCCCGGCTACAGTTTATGGCCGAAGACACCCTGCCGAATGAGCTATTTCTCTCTTCCGTAAACAAAAGAAACCTCTCTGAGATTTCTGGAATTGCGTCTCTTGTCAGTACCTACACCTGGATTACGAGTAGCCTGAAAATCATTTTTCCAGATTCCAGGCTCGAAGGCGTAGAGGTTGAATTGGCCAGTGATCAGGAATTTCTCGAGGTATTCAACCGCTTGCTCCATTACTTCAACACCGGAATTGTTGGGATTGCCACAAAGACCATCAATTTTGACAGTTCAGGCGTGCGCCTTCCGGAGCAAGTCAAAGCCGCAATCAAAGACCGGTTGCTGCCCGGTGAGCGGGTGATTTTCAGTGATTTAGACGGAATCCGATACACCCTCAGACGAGACGACGAAGGAAAACTCTTTGCCGTAAAAGTCATGACCCGCCACCATGTGGCCCATCGCGAAGAGGATGAGCTTTTTGAAATGAATGAAGAATCCGATGGCACACAAAGAATCATGGACTTGATCCCCATGCTTGCTGATTTACAAAAAGAACCCGCCGTCTATGTCATTGATGAACTTGACAGGAGCCTTCACCCCGGATTGACCCACCGGATGCTGGAATTATTCCATAGCTATGAATCTCCAACCCAAGGTCAACTGATCGTGACCACCCATGAGTCGGGTCTCCTTGATCTTGAATTGCTCAGAAAAGATGAAATTTGGTTTGTGGAAAAAACACAAGAAGGATCTTCCACTCTTTTTTCTCTGGAGGAATTCAAACCTCGTAAAGACAAGGAAATAAGAAAAGGATACCTCCAGGGGCGATATGGGGCAATTCCTGTTTTTGGACCTAAAAAAAGTCTGTTGGATGTATTAACTGCTGATTAGGACCACATGAGGGAACGAAAACCATTTACCAGAACCAGTGGAAAGAGAGATCCACGGCTGATCATTGTGGCAACGGAAGGCGCTGTAACCGAGAAAATATATTTTGACAGCCTTGTTTCTGTTGATGGATTTCCCAATTCCCAAGTTCATGTCGAAGTACTGGAAACAAAAGCAGGATATAGTTCTCCAAAATCAGTGACTTAGAAGAGTAGATCAATTCAAGAAAACGTTTCGCCTTGATGCAAATGATCAGCTTTGGCTGGTCATAGACAAAGATAAATGGAGTGATCAGCATCTCGCAGAAGTTGCCCAACAGAGCCACCAAAAAGGGTATTTGATGGCCTTGAGCAACCCCTGTTTTGAACTATGGCTGTTGCTACATTGGATAGATCCCTCAGAGGAAACGTTCACACAACTTCGTTCTTGCTGGATAAACCAGAAAGTCACGTCAAAGCGATCCTTCTTAGATCAATTACTGTTGGAAAAAGCAGGCAAATACCAAAAATCTCGTCCCGATTTCCGCCCTTACTTCTCAAAAATAGACCAAGCCATTCAAGGTGCCCAATGGCTCGACGGCCCCGGAAATGGCCGATGGCCGGATTATTTGGCCACAAGAGTATATCGGTTAATCATGGAAATAGTAAAGCCATGACCTTTTTAACTCCTTTCCCTTCCCTCAGCAATCAATGTCCTATTCCTCCATAGCCGTCCGATTAAGGAGAGTCGATTCTTTTGGTTTCCCGAAGGGAAACAACAACGGCAGCCCCGGGTGAAACCCGGGGATATGTTGGCCATGTAGCGTGGCAACTCTGGAGGAATTACCTGAGGACACTTCTGAGGGATGCTGTGACCCCATTTTGGGTTGCAAATCCGGGGGGTGGCATAGCCGTCCGGTTAAGTTCAAAGATGCCGTTGTTATGGGTAGGAACGTTGAGTTGCAGGACCTGAGAAAGGTGGCAGTCGCTATGCGCCTGCATGCCTGCACAGGCAGACGGGATTTTACCGAGGTTTGAATCGCTATGCGCTTCGACTTTGGGTCGGAAATGGCGCATTCACGTTGTAGAGACAAGGCATGCCTTGTCTCTACAACAAAAAGGGCATGTCTCGGCAAAAAGGGCAGGACCTTGCATTCCTCCAAGGCGCGTAGCGACTGACACCTCGGTAGAAACAGCGCGACCCAGCTCTTCGTCGAGGCGCGTAGCGACTCGCACATTTCTTAACCGGACGGCTATGGGGGGGCACTCCTTACCCCGGGTTTCACCCGGGGCTAGCATTGTTCAGCCCGCCGGGCTGGAAAACGCCTTACTACGTGGTTTTTCACTTAGCCGGACGGCCCTGTCCTATTCCCCCTCGCCTACGACTTCTTCTCTCTCGGCATCTGATTGCCAAAGGTGACTACGATCTCGAAGTTGACGTAGCGGTGGCGACCGCCATTGTAGAGAGCGCCGCTGTTGCCGCCGGGACTGCGAAGCACGTTGAAAATTCCGACATTATAGTATGCGCCCGCGCCTACGGAGCCGTACTGCGTAGGCAGATTAAACGAAGCCCCAAAGGGCAACATCAGGTAGATGGGATTGATCTTAGCTTCCACGCCGGGCACAAAAAATCCGCTTTGATTGAAACGGTAGCCGAAAATATAGCCAATCTTAGGAT
>JANQTF010000092.1 GCA_030731845.1 Bacteroidia bacterium
CTACCAGCTGGAAAAGCTGTGATCGCAGCCTCATACATCAGACGCTTCGGGATTCCCTGCGACAGCATTTCTACAAGGTTGGAGTTAGTTTTGTCTAATGCAAAGCGTGTCTCTGCCCAGGCCGTGGGCGATTCAGGCCTCAGAAGGGTGGTGCCATCTTGAAACGGTGCATATATCAGAGCAAGGTTCTCCCCTGCATCATTTTGGAGAGAAAATGAAGGGAAAGAGAAGATTCCCGGCACCCCCACTTGCGATTCAAATACAAACTCAATGCGCGGTTCATTCAGGGTAAATTCTGGCAGATCCATTCCCAAATCAATCTTCACATCCAGTGTGTCAATTTCTAGGGCCATGTCTAATTCTGGCAAAATCCCCTCCGCATAAGAGGGCAGCATATCGTGGAAGGTAAGCATCACCTGATCTACCGTAGCAGGGTCGCCGTTGGCTGCGAAATAAGCATCGTAAGAGAGAGAAAACCTTCCGTGCTGGGGCACAAATGCGTATCCGGAAATATCGATCTCATTCTGAAAAAGCCCGGCTGAGGGCACATCTACCGAAAACCGGGTTTCTTCTCCGCCATGAAGCAGCTCTCTGATTCTGAAGTCCACGCGCAAAGCCTCATTGCCACCATGTCGAATGCTGTATTGGAGGAAGCCTTGCTTCAGTTCCAATCGCTCAATTTCGGGCAGCGGAAAAGGCACTTGGAGGCTGTTTTCAACAAATGGAATCGGTAGGTCAGGAAGCTGAATGAACTGGGGCAATGCCCACTGACCAAGCGAAAAATCGGCATGAACTACAAGGGTGCCATCTGGCTCTACGTCCACAAAAGAGAAGTCACCAAATTGGTCGAGGACCTGAGCAATACTGATTGTGCCTTTGGCAATAGGAGCTGCGATTTCACCATTCCATTCTGGTGTCTGGAGGCGGGAAATGTCATCATTCCACGCGCAGCTTTGTAACAAGAGGAGGGCCAGGGTAGCCAATGTCCATTGTTTGATCATATCGTCTTAGTCGCTGTTTTCTGTGATGACAAAGCTGCACAAGGGCTTTGAAAACGCAGAATCACTTATGCGAAAAATCAAACAGTACGTTTTTCCGTATCAAAATGAAATATCTTACTTTCTCTCCATTTCCCTGTAGAGGCCCTTTGAGTTGCCATGGGCGGAAAATATGTGGAATGCGATCTTGTTTATTTTCGGCAGCAAATGTTCTTTAAGATACAGGGGAGAAATTTGCCTTGTTACTTATCATTAGGAGTGGGGAACAAGCTAACACAAAGGCGCAATAGCGAAAGTGAAATACATTCAAGCGAACCAGCATGAAAATCAGAGAAGCTCAGATGGAGGACATTGCGCAAATCCAGGTAGTCCGGAATGCAGTGAAAGAAAACAGGCTTTCAGACCCTCGGTTTGTGACAGACAAAGACTGCGAAGAATTTATTATCAGACGGGGGAAAGGCTGGGTTTGCGAGGTTGACAATCGCATCTTAGGGTTTTCAATCGTTGATTTTGAGGAACATAACATCTGGGCTCTGTTTGTTCATCCTGATTTCGACAAACAAGGCATAGGAAAACAGCTGCACGATATCATGCTAGATGGGTATTTTGCCCAAACATCTGAGCCTGTGTGGCTTGGCACTGAGCCCAATACAAGAGCTGAAGGCTTTTACCGGAAAGCAGGCTGGACCGAAATCGGGACACATGGAAAAGGCGAGATTAAGTTTGAGATGACAGAGGCAACCTGGGCTATGAGCAGCGAGGGCAGATAGCGTTTGTCAGGGTTGTTACCCAATTCCTTTCGGACACTTTTGGCAAATACAAAAAAGATCTGGCTGAGCAGCCTGTGGCTCTCGCTGTCATGAACAATGCCGGGTGGAGTGGTTGGTTTTCCAGGAGCGAATGATGAGGGTTTTGAGGACAGTTCGCCTCGATACCACCTCCCTGAAACAGGGTAAACGCTGCGAGAAAGACGCCGCCAAAGGACCCCTGACGGAGGAGAAGATCGTGGCTTGGTCCAAAAGCTGCGGATCCCGCCGGGCCTGATCATGGGCCAGTTGCAGCACGCAGGCCTGTTGCCTCATTCGGCCTTCAACGGGCTGAAGCGGGGCGTGGAGTTGGGATAGGGGGAGTTTGGAGGGAGGTTGCGCCAGCCTGACAACCGGATGGGCCGAAGAAAGCAAACCCTACTACTGCTTAAAAGGTCATTGAGGCGGGAGGCCTGGTTTTCTGAGAAGGGTTAATTGCCCAGAAGATATTTCATGCCAAGGTTGAGAAAAAACAGGTAGTGTCGTGCCGTTTCATCATTCGGGTCAAAGAGGATAAAATAATTTGTCATACTTCTCTGGGCTGATATGGATAAAAACGCCTGCCACCGGCTGTTCCCCACATCCTGACTGACGCCCACCTCCAGCCTTGCAGCGAGGTCAAATGTGTGCAGGTATTCCTTTATGGGTGTTTTGCTGGGGGGGAATACCTGGCCAAGAATTACATGTCCGTTTGGAGCAATGGAGTTTGCCCTGAGAAGGAAAGAAGGAACAAGGGCAGCCTGGCCAAACAATTTTGTATTTCCACGGGAGTGAACCCCGATTTTCAAAGGCAAGGCCAGGTACTGCATGTGGTTCCTGAAAATATACTCACTTTCCAATGGCGGGTAAATCGGGCTTAAATCTGGCAATGTTCCCCAAAACCCTCCAGGCTGGTACATCAGATCAACGCCAAGGGAGAAATGCCTGCGGATCAGATGGTCGTACGTGAGGGCGGAAGTAAACGCCAGTCTCATCTCATTTTGAGAGCCCTGCATCCCAAAAACCACATTCGTACCTGCAGGACCGGCGCGGAATCCAATCAGGTGCTGTTGTGACCAGGCAACGTGTGCGAACATCAGCCCAGCGACAAGCAGAGCGCTTTTTTTCATGGGAAAGGAATTATGATACGATTCCGGAAGATAACTTTTTGATGAAACTAATACAATTTCACCCTCCTGACGAATACGAAAATTTATATTTGAACGAACCGTCAGCTCTCCCGCTCAGCGCCTGTCTTGCAGGATCGATGTGCTCCTACCTGCCGTTTCTCGAAAAGTCTTTTCCGCACCATCAGCCGATATATAAGGAAAGGAGGGAAGTATATTTCAGGCGAATGCAGGGCAAGTGTGACGATATAAGACGGGGACCTTCGCAAATTCTTCCTTCAATTCTCCCAACCGTGCTTCAACCCTCGTCCGGGGCGCTTGTCCTTACTATACCCGTGATGCTGCGGGGTTTGCCACATTTCTCATGACCAACCATTCTCTTCTTAAGCGCCTGCTGCCGGTCGGGCTGCTTCTTGGCTTGCTGCTGCTTGCCATCTCTGCCCGACAGTACCCGGGCGGCTACAATGCCGATCCTTCGTCGATGGGGTTCTACTGGGCTCACAATTTCTTCAGCGACCTGCTGGACCCGATGGCCATCAACGGAGATCCCAATGTCGCCCGGCCCTGGGCCGTGGCGGGTGTACTGGCCATTTCCCTCTCCCTGGCCAGCTTTTTTTACCGGTTCTCTGAACGCATTCCCTACGGCGGATCCGCCCGGGTCGTTCGCTGGAGCGGGATTGCAGCTTCGCTGTTTGGCCTGCTCGTGATCATTCCCTCTCAGCACGATATCATGGTGCTGCTCTCCGGCATTTGCACCCTGCTGGTGTTTTTTTACCTCATGGTGCTGGTGATGCCCTCGCGTCAGCCTTGGCTCAAGGTCGCGTCCGTCGTGTTTCTGATGCTGTTTTACCTTGCCACGGCTATGTATTTCGGCCGCTGGATGGTGGAATATCTGCCCCTGATGCAGAAGCTGCTGCTGCTGATCCAGGCTGGCTGGGTAGTATGGCTCGATCATGCCGTAGAACGCGAAGACATGCTCCCTGGAAAAACGGCGGGGAGCTGAGTGTGTGGTTTGGTGAAGGAAGGAATTTGTTGGGGGAACAAATCAGAAGCGGCACC
Organism: Bacteroidia bacterium; assembly: GCA_030731845.1. Classification (GTDB taxonomy): domain Bacteria; phylum Bacteroidota; class Bacteroidia; order J057; family J057; genus JANQTF01. The sequence continues at coordinate 3,970 of JANQTF010000092.1, forward strand.
GGGTTCCCGGGAAAATGTCTGGGCAAGCATGTAATTTCCCTTAACCCAATCCTCTCGCATAGGCTAACCTATGCTTTAGAAGCGGAGGAAGATATGCCAGGACTAAGCTGCTTTTTCTGCCGAAATCTCACCGCTAAAACTCTTTTTCCTCCTTGATTTCTTCCAGGAGCCTCAAATATCCTTCATACCTGGAGATAGAAATTTCGCCTTCATTGGCGGCCTTGCGAATGGCGCAGGCGGGCTCAAACTTGTGTAAACAATCCTGAAAGCGGCATAGGTGCATCCGTTCTCTTATTTCCGGGAAATAATGGCCCAGTTCTCCTTCTGTCATTTCCGCGAGGCCCCACTCCTTGATCCCGGGCGAGTCGATGATGGCACCGCCAAGCCAACCAATAAAAGGGAAAAGGCCGACAAAAATACCAGCCGAAGGATGAAAATGAAAGGGGAACAATTTTGCCCCTGAACAGGTTCCTGTTTTTTCTTATCTTCCATTTGTCAGACATCTCGATGTTCGTGTCAGATGACAGCAGCCAATATCCTTGCAGCATGAGAACTCCTACCATTTTTCGATTTTTTTGGGTATTCCTTATCAGCTTGGCGGGCTGCGGGCCATCCCAAGAGGTCATTCCTACTCCCAAACCAGAAATGAAGGCATGGCAGCTTCATCCGGAGGTTTTGCTCGATCGGCGTTTGCAGATCCAGGCCCGCGCAACAAAAGATCGAATGTGGCTGATGGGAAACAACTACCTGCTCAGCCTGGATACCGGGCACCGGCTGGTGAGTGATGTTCTGGTGGCGCCGCTTGGCAATCAGTTGTGGAACCGGTCATTTTTGTCAAACGATTATTTCGCTACGGAGCTGGAAGACCAGTATGCTTTCTCCCTTCGCCGAAACGACAATCCTGATAAACAGGTGTTGGTGAATCTGCGGGAGCTGGACAGCACGGTTTTTCAGCTCAACAGTTATTACAATCCCCCCATGGCGATCAATTCCCGCGGGCAGATCCTGGTGGGAGGATGGGTGAATGCAGCCAGCTCGCCCGGGGTGACGGGCATACCATTGTTTGTTCTTCAGGTGGCCGAAACGGACGACTCCCTCAAGATTTCGCTGGACAGAAGAACCCGGGTAAACGAAGGGCTGGTCAATTATGCGGGACACAACTACCTCAACGGGATCTATGCTTTTGGCGACACCTTTTATTTCTCGAATACCGAGAACCGGTTTTACCGGTTATTGCATGACCAGGAACCACAGCTGCTGTTTCCTTTCTCTCTGGTGCACATGTTCAAAAAGAATGACACCCTTTTCGCGATAGGCTATCAGCAGGACTTTACCCTAGGGCTGGGGTTTCTGCCGCCGGGAGCGCAGCAATGGCAAACACGCTATTTCGGAGAGCTGGACAATGGGTTTATGCGCTATGAATCGGTTGAAAACCGGATTGTCATCTACCGGGGCAGTCAGTTGTGGGAAATTGTTCCGAACGCCAACTACAATTACCTCACCATCAACGAGTTGAACAATCTTGGCCTCGACCAGACAACCATCCATGACATTGAGTTTTTTCAGGGAAGGGTGTACATCTGCACCAGCCGGGGATTGTATTTCCAGCCCATAGAAGACTTTTTCACCTTTAAACCCGAGCCATGAAACCAGTTTCCCTGTCCATCTTTTTGCTCGCGATCATGGGCTTCGGGTGCCAGTCTCCCGACTGGAAAGATGCCATTCCGCAGGCGGTTTCCTCCGAGTCATGGGCCCTGTCCTCACTCGGGTGGACTGACCCCACCGTTCTTCAACTGGATGTAGGGGAAAATGAGTTGAGGGTCCTTGGCCGGAACACTCTTATACGACTCGATGCCCATGAAAACGCCATCGAAGCCTCCATCCGGAGCTACCATGATATTGACCTGTTTTCACGCCCGGTTTTCAGCCATCAGTTTTTCCTGTACAAGCACTCCCAGCGCAACAATTATTTCCTGATGGAACCGACAGATTGGACGATGGAAATCAATTCAAATCGCCCTGTAGGGGTAAGGCTGTATTCTGTCAATGACCCGCCTCCCGATGACACTTCCTATGCTGCCTTTCTCAATGGCACCGAATCGGGGGCAGTTAATGCCTGGGGAGAGTTTCTGGTCGCATCCATCAAAAAAAGTACGCCAGGGCAAGTCACCTTGTTCTTGCTGGACCCCTACCGATGGTTTCCCTACGACGGCAGGTTTACTAACGCCCGGCAATGGGAAGTGACCCTCCCGGCTGAAGCGGGTACCCAAATGGTTCGATTAACAGGCCTTGACGATGATTTCCTGGTCAGCACAGAACTGGCAACCTTTCTGCTCCGACGAGATGGAAGCCTGGCGAAGCTGTGGGATACCCGCACCACACATGCTTTTGTGCTGGAAAATGGTTGGTATGCCGAAGCCGGTGGCGACCTGCGGCACAGCACCGACAAAGGGGCAAGCTGGCAAATATCAGGTCCCGGGGCAGGCCGCCTCGGAGCAGGAGAGTATTTTGTGGTGGATACCACCCTCCTGTTTGCCCGAAAGGACAGTCTGTACCATGTTGATGTGCGCTCGGGCGCGTTGAAGCCGCTGAGCAACCACGGCCTGAGTGGCAACCAGATCACCGCAGTGGCTGGCTTTACTGATCAGGTATATGTCGCAACCCTTACTGGCCTTTTTCAAAAATCCCGCCATGCGCTGCTTCGCTAATAATCTGTTTCTTATCCTGATCTGCATCTGGCTGCCGTCGGCTTCAGTCGTAGCGCAGTCCACAACCGACCGGTACACGTTTGAGTACCTTCAGGATGCCTACCAGCCCCTCCCCGATCCCGTTATCCTCAACCCCGGCATTGAATATCCCGGCCACGACCACTACACCGTGAACCTGGGGTTTGCCTTTCGATTTTTTGACAGTACGCTTTATTCCATCGAGGTCTTGCGAAATGGCGTGGTGTATTTTGGCAATGAAAAAGAATACCTGACACCTTTCAGGCCAGAGATGGTGGTGACTCCGCAATCACAGGTGGGGTATCAGGTCACCATGGAAGGTGGCTGCCAGTACCGCATCCTCAAGCTGGAATGGAAACACATGGGCCTGATCTGCCAAGACAGCCTGGTTGGCGATGTGAGTGTGCAACTCTGGCTCTATGAGTCCGAGAGCCGGATCGAGCTGCGTTATGGCCCGCAGCTTCAGGTCCCTTCTACAGAAGGGTGCCTGGCCAATAACTTCTCCTACCTTGGGCCGAGACTCAGGGGCGCGCCCACCGCACAATACGCCATTGTAATCGGCAGCTACGAGCAGCCATCCCTGCTGCAAGGTGCCGGGCAGGTATCCTTCAGTGCCCATGATTTTCAAGAAGGCATCCCTCCCTCGGGGACCGTTTATCGGGTAGTTCCGGTGAATGCCAACCCTGAAATGCGCTTTGCCCTTGGTCCTAATCCTACTTCAGGAGAATTGAGGATCCAGGTCGCAGGCATTGAATGCGAGCCCTATCGCATCATCATCACAGACTTATGGGGCAGGCTATACCTTCAGGCCGAGACATCAAACCCGGACCTGCGCCTGGATTTGGGGGCATATCGACCGGGCTGGTACCTGCTGAGGCTTTTTTTCCCAGAGACAGGCGCTTATCAGGTGGCAAAAGTATTGCTAACAGAATAAGAGGGTGCTGTTTCGGAGGGTTAAGGATCTCATGAGGATGGGCTATGCTTTAGAAGAGGAGGAAGATATGCCAGGACTAAGCTGCTTTTTCTGCCGAAATCTCACCGCTAAAACTCTTTGTCCTCCTTGATTTCCTCCAGCAATCTCAAATATCCTTCATATCTGGAGATAGAAATTTCGCCTTCATTGGCGGCAGTGCGAATGGCGCAGGCGGGTTCAAACTTGTGTAAACAATCCTGAAAGCGGCATTCCCCGATTCGCGATCGAATCTCCGGGAAATAATGCCCCAACTCGCCGGGCGTCATTTCCACGAGGCCCCACTCCTTGATCCCGGGCGAGTCGATGATGGCACCGCCAAAGGCGAGGTCGTGCATTTCGGCATGGGTGGTGGTATGGGTACCTTTGCCTGAGTATTCAGAGATTTCGCCGGTTTTGAGGTCCAGGGTTGGATCAATGAGGTTCACGAGGGTGGTTTTTCCCGCTCCGGAGTGGCCTCCGATGAAGCTGAGTTTGTTGGCAAGCACAGATTTCACCTGTTGCTGATGTTCTTCGTTTAATGCCGAAATCGGATAAACGTCATAGCCGGCTTTGCGATAGCTGTCGCAGGTTGCTTCGAGCAGGGCAAGTTCTTCGGGGGTGGTGAGGAGGTCTGTTTTGTTGATGAAAATACTGGCGGGAATGTCATAGGCTTCACAAACCACGAGAAATCGGTCGGCAAATCCCGGTGCTGTTCGTGGTTCTTTGAGGGTAAAAATCAAGACCGCCTGATCGAGATTGGCTGCCAGGATGTGCACGCGCCGCGCATGGGCGATGGCTTTTCGCAGCAGATAATTTTTTCGGGGAATCAGCTCCCAGATGATGCCGGGCTCATCTGCCTCGGGGAGGGTGGTCATCACGAGGTCACCTACTGCCACCGGATTGGTGGTTTGTAGGTTGGCAATCCTGAATTTGCCCCTCACAATGGCCTCAAATACTCGGCCATCCTCTGTGCGCACCCGGTGGCTCGATCCTACCGTGCGAATCACCGTGGCCATGACCAGTGTGTCGGAAGCGCTTGGCTCTTTGGTCTTCTTGTTAGCCTTCCCTTTAGCTGATTTTTTGCTCATCGGGAGGAGTTGGAGGGTGAGGGAATGTCATCTGCCAACAATCTCGCATGACCGCCCGCCTTTTTCCATTGTTGGCGAAACAAGAGCTGCTCCGGCGTGGCATCAATCAGAGAAATGAACTGTGGCACGGCAGCCAGGGGCTCTTGCGAAGGCATGACCGATATGCTACGAATATTTGCCAGATGAACCGTAGTCAACTCCACGGTCTTCCTTGCATCAGCCGAAATCAGCAGATGCTCAAAATCATGCGCTAGGCTTTGGCCATTGATCGACAGGATCTGGTCTCCGGGATATATAGGCAAGGATTCCAGTGGGCTCCCTGGCCAAATGCTAACGACTTTCACCGTACCATCGGGTAGAGGGCTCACATCAAGGCCGAGCCTTGCCATGGCCTCATTCTGAGGAGGAACCCTTAGGAGTTTCATGCCAGCTGCCTGTGCGATTTGAGTCAAGACAGGCTCAAGTGGATCTACCCCAGCCAAAAACGCAGTGGCAAAATCGTCCATTGAGATCCCTGACGCCCGCTCAAGCTGGGTCTGATAATCTACTGCTGTGTAGCCCCTGCCGCTTTTCGCAATCTCCTGATACATTGCATACATCACATCGTCGAGGTTTTGGGCACCACCTGCACTGCTCCTCACCATAAAATCTGCGATCATCGCCACAAGATAGCCCTTAGTGTAAAAGGAAATGCGTCGATGAGGAAAACCCGTGGTGTCGTAGCCATTGACCCAGCTATCAAAGCTTGCTTCCTCCAGCGAGATATGGTCTTTGCCGCCCATCCCAAAATGCCGGTTGAGCTCGCCGTTGATACTCAACACCCATTGGTCCCAATCCCAAACTCCTGATTTCCACAGCATGAGATCACCATAATAGGTAGTGACCCCCTCGGTCACGTAGTGAAGCCTGGAGTAATTGTGCTGCCCATAATCGTAGGGATACATATCAGCGGGCCGGAGGGCCTTCACATTCCAGGTATGAAAAAACTCGTGAGAGGAAATTTCGAGGAGGCTTTTATAGGCTTCGGGAGAGTTCATGCTCAGGCCTGGCCCCATCACGATCACGGTGCTGTTGTGGTGCTCCACGCCGTGGCGGTAAGGGTGAGGCCAAAATAGATAGAGATAATGGTATTCCTTCACCGGGCAATCTCCAAAGAGGGCGAGTTGGGCTTGGCTGTATGCCCGAATGTCTTGCGTCAGCTTGTCGATGTCGAGGGTGTGATTGCCCTGAATCCAGAGGTGAATATCGACATCCACAAATGGCACTAAGTGGTGCTCCAGGGTAGGCGATGCCAACACGGGCGTATCCACAAGCTCATGATAGCTCGCGCATGTATAAGGCATTGCTTTTTCAGACAATCCGCCGCCGAGCAGATAGTCTTTGGGAATATCGAGGCTCAACGTGCAGGGATCTTCGACACGATCTTTGCGGTAGAGGAGAAAAGTAATTCCATTCAGATAAATGAGAGAATCATCGAGATAGGTACCACCCGCATCTTTTTGTGTGGCAAAAGCGGAATAATTTACGGTGATCGTCTGGTTGGAATGGTTGTGTATTCGCCAGGTGTGTGAAGTTGTTTTTTCCCAGGGAAGACTCTCTCCCCCTGCTCCCGATACCCTCAAGTCTGCGATATTCTTGGCAAAAGGTTGTTCTGTGTATCTGCCAGGCCGCCAATGAGGCAGACATAGCTCCACCGGGCCTGAGGAGGCTTCGAATGTAAGGCTCACGTCGATAATTTGCTGGGTGGCTTTCCCAAAAGACAGTTGGTACTGTGTCATTTTTTTTCTCAATCGATAATCTTTCAAATATACAAAAGCTTGAGGGAGGAGGGCATTTTTCGAGTAAATCAAATTTTTCTTTGAATATTACCAAAGCATCGGTTGCCAGGATATGTTAGATCCTGTAACTTTTGGAAAAATGACGTGACCCAATAGCTGATGCCACGTCCCTACACTGAATCTTCAACAATCAATAAAATCTCATGCGTCTTGATATTTTGGCTGCTGCCGCAGCCCTACTACTTTGGATAGGTGGTGGAAGCTGGTATTGGACTTGCAAGGTCAAAGGCCACTGCGACGAAATCAGCGCGAGCCCTGTCGCTATTCCAACCCCTGAACCCACTTCTTTGCCTTCTACTGAACCAGGTTTCTTTGTAGAAGCAGAAGGGGAGAAACTATTTCTGAGAATGGATGCCCTCTACAGCAAAATCGGAAGTTCAGATCTTGAGATCACTCCTTCTTTACAAGAGGCGCTGGATTCCCTGGGTGCTTACATGACCTCACATGAAGGCGCATTCCTCGAAATCACTGGCAAATACCTCAATGGCGTGGATGGGGAAAGCTCTCAGTTAGCCCTCAATCGGGCCAAAGCATTGGGGATGATGATGATCGGCAAAGGCCTCACTGACGACAGACTCGTGTACAGCTATGCTTCATCAGGCTATGCATTTGCGGCAGATTCACTCTTGCCTGCTGCTTCAGCCAAGATCCTTCCCCCAAGAGAAGAAGCAACAGAAGTCATCGCTGAATTGCTCGAGCCTAGAAATCTTTACTTCGATTTCGGAAAGACGGATCTCCCCATCGAAGACTCCTTCCGCACTTACTGCGGCGAGGTGATTCGCTACCTGCGCGCACATCCGGAAGCTGCCATCACTGTCACCGGCCACACCGACAACAAAGGCAATGCAGCCCGAAATAAAGAAATCGGCATGGGCCGTGCAGAAACCGTGTCTGCCGTCCTCGCTTCCTTTGGCGTGCCATCCTCACAACTCAAAGCATCTTCTGAAGGCATGGCTCGGCCCATCGCTGACAACGCAACCGAGGAAGGAAGAGCCCTTAATCGTCGCGTAGAAGTACGTTTGTTTGCCGGGAATGAGTAATTTCACGCTTCCCACATCTATTTTCAACCAACTTTGACCATATAGTTCAGAAGTTATGAATCCTTTATTTGAAGATCTTGTCCCAGCATTGGTCCTGATGATCGTCGCAGCACTCCTCGGCGGACTCATCGTGTACCTCTGGTTTCGCAACCGATACGCCCGCATCGAGGCGAGAAACAATCAATTGGCCGGTGAGGCTTCTGAGTTGAGACGCCGCTTCGGCGCCTTGGAAGATCAGCACAAAATTGCCGATCAGAAAGCACGCAATTGTGCCAACGAACTCGATCCCCTCAAGGCATCGGTCACCGCCAAGGAAAAATCTCTTGCTCAAGCCTCTCTCAGGGTTGCTGCCCTCGAAAAAGAAGTCGCAGAGCTCGCCCCCTTCAAGGTGGAATTTGAAGACCTACAGGCGAGATACAATGCGATGGAAGACTCTGTGCGTGAATTCCGGGCAAATATGCCCGCGGCCAAGCCAGTAGCAGCCGTCGTTGCGCCACAAGACGACAGCAAGCTCGCCGAAGAGCTTGCCCGCGAAAAAGCCGTGAGACTCAGTCTCCAGGGACAACTAGATGGGCTGCGCCCTTTCCGTCAGAAATATGAAGACCTCAAGGCTAAATTTGACGCGCTTCAGGCGGGAGGATCAGTTGCCGCTCCAGTGGCTGCCATGCCAGTAGTAGTAGAAAAACCAGCTCCAGCCCCTGCTGCTCCAGCTCCCCGCTCCATCACGGAGAAACCAAAGAAAGAAACCGAAGACGAAACCCTCGCCAGGATACAGGAACGCGCGCAGGAAATCAACTTTAACAGAATCGGCGTAGCTACCGCTGACGAAAAAGATGACCTCAAACTCGTAAAAGGCATAGGCCCATTTATTGAGAAAAAGCTCAATAGCATCGGGATCTACACCTTCCGCCAAATCGCAGCCTTCTCAGAAGAAGACGAAGATAAAGTGAACGAGGTGATCGAATTCTTCCCAGGCCGCATTCGCAGAGACAACTGGAGCAAGCAGGCTGGTGAATTCGAACAAGAGAAAAAGAAAAACACCTAAAAAGATTGAAGAACCTTTCAATAAATACTTGCACTTAGCCAATTTTTGAGTATTATTGAAAAGCAAAAACTGAACGGGTGTTCAATCTCTGGCATCCATTCTGTTTTAGGGCGTTTTCATGGCTGTTGAGGCTGTCCCAAGGGGCAGCCTCCTTTTTTTTTACTCTTCTCGCGCCTGAACTGCAATTCGCTATCATTCAGACTTGCCTTTACGCTGTAAGCACGCAAACCGCCAAGGAGGAAAAGCTCGCCCATAACAGCTAGCCTCGGAGGCAATAAAAAAGGAGTGCGATTGCACTCCTTTTTTATGAATGAGGAACCATAGCTCCTACATATTTTGGGCCAAGATGACCACAGACCAGAGGTCTTGGATCAGTCTTCCTTCGCGATAACTTCCACAGGCACTTCTGCTTTCACTTCTTTGTGGAGGTGAATGGTAGCAGTGTATTCACCAGTGTTGCGGATATCTTCGATGGTGATAGACTTACGGTCGATGTCGAACCCTTGCTCTTTCAACTTGGTTGAAATCATGAGGGTAGTGACAGAACCGAAGAGTTTGCCATCGGCACCAGCGAGGGTTTCGATGATGATTTTAGCAGCGGAGAGCTTTGCAGCTTCATCGGCAGCTTGCTGCTTCACAAATTCTACTTTGTGGGAAGCTTGCGCCTTTGTGTCTTCCAATGCTTTTTTGGCAGAGGCAGTGGCCATCACAGCCAGCCCTTGTGGGATCAGGTAGTTCCGTGCAAAACCGGGCTTCACCTTCACCACGTCGTCTTTATCGCCGAGATTGCGAACTGGTTGTTTCAGAATGATTTCCATAATTCTCTCAGATGAAACGTGGAGCGGCATGACGCCGCAAAAGGAAAAAAATCAGTCCCGATTAGTGCAGACCATCAGTTACGAATGGCATGAGCGCGAGGTGGCGTGAACGCTTGATCGCTACTGCCAGACGGCGCTGGAACTTGAGACTTGTGCCGGTGATACGACGGGGAAGAACTCTGCCCTGCTCGTTCACAAATTTGAGAAGGAAGTCGGCATCTTTGTAGTCGATGTACTTGATTCCGGCTTTCTTAAATCGGCAATACTTCTTATCGGAGTGCTGCGTGCGGATTCTGTTGACCGCCGTAGGTCCAATTACTGGAGACTTAGCCATTTGTTGATCAATTAATTGATTGGAGAATGGGAACTGAAGAGAACTTATAGCCCGGCGATCAAACCAGTGCCTGTTTCTCTCCTCTCACTACTTCACGTTTTGAACACGGGCCTCCTTGCGGGTACCGAATCCTAGTTCGCGACGCTTCTTGTTAAACTCGAATGCGTGCTTTTCCAGTTTCACCGTGAGGTAACGGATCACTTGATCATCATAACGGTAAGATTGATCAAGCTTCGCGATAAATTCAGGGTCTGCCTGAAACTCAACAAAGGCGTAGTATCCAGTGGTTTTACGCTGGATCGGATAAGCCAGTTTGCGAATGCCCCAGTGCTCAATGTTGTGCACCGTGCCAGTCGATTCCTGGATCATTTTGACAAATTTGTCAACTGCCTGTTGATGTTCACCCTCGGGCAGATCGGGGAGGAGGATAAACGTAGTTTCGTACTCCTGTTTGAACTTCTTTGGTTGAATGTCCATAGTACTGATTAAATTGGGCTACAAAGGTACGCCTTTCCTTCATATTTACAATGAGAAATGTGAAGGGAATTCCTTGATTGAACGGAATTTACGGACAGCCACCACCATTCCGCTTACCCGTTGTGCACATGCACATCCATCTGAGGAAAAGGAATGTTGATTCCAGCCAGATGAAACTCCTTGTACACCTTCTCATTGATGTCGAAATGGACGGCCCAATAGTCGCTCGCAAGGGTCCAAATCCTCACCGTGAAATTCACCGATGAGTCGGCCAGAGCTCCTACTTTGATAAACGGCTCCGGATCTTGCAACACGCGCGCATCTGCATCCATGATGCTCCTCAGCACGCCTCGGGCCTTATCTACATCCTCGCCATACGCTATTCCGAAGGTAAAATCGACCCGCCGCCTTTCCTCCATCGAATAGTTGGTCATGGTGCCGGTAGATAAACCGCCATTGGGAATGATGATGGTCACATTGTCCGGGGTTTTCAGGATGGTGTTGAAAATCTGGATCTCTTTTACGGTTCCACTTTGTCCTTGGGCTGAGATGTAATCCCCTACTTTGAATGGCTTGAAGAGCAAAATCATCACCCCTCCTGCAAAATTTTGCAGGGTGCCACTCAGGGCCATCCCAATAGCGAGACCGGCTGCACCCAAAATAGCAATGAAAGAAGTGGCTTGAAGCCCTACCACCTCCATGACCGTGAGCACAAGCCCGATCTTGAGTGCAATGGAAAGAAGCGAACGCAAAAATGGGATCAGACTGGGGTCAACTTCCCGGCGTTTCATGATGCGGTCGCTCATGTTGACCAAATAGCGGATCACCGCAAGGCCTACCAGAAGGGTGACGATCCCAAAGGCTATACTACTTGCCAAAGCCCATAAACTTTCAACCGGGATCTCTAGTTCTTGAATAAATTTCATGTATTCTAATTGGATGAAAAAACGAAAGGGTTCCTTTTTCTTACCGTCATTCAAGCTCAATGGTTTTCTTTTTGTCACATTTTCACCCACTCTCTCAGCTCTTCAACCTGCGTGGTTGGTAAGCATCACCGGAATTGCCACCTTTGTCTCCATCATTGGCTTGTCCTTCAGAAAATGAATTTTTATGACTCAGCATTCAGACATCTTTGATATTTGTGTTGTAGGGGGAGGCATTGTGGGCCTCAGCTCGGCATACAAGCTCCAAAAGAGAAATCCCAATCTGAAGATTCTCGTTTTGGAAAAAGAAGAAAAGCTCTCTGCTCACCAGACAGGTCGCAATTCTGGTGTGATTCACTCTGGATTATACTACAAGCCGGGTTCCTACAAGGCCATAACCTGTGTCACTGGCCGAAAGGAACTTGTGGCATTTGCCAAAGAATACGGTGTGCATCACGACGTGTGCGGAAAGGTGGTCGTCGCTACCGACAAGTCTGAGTTGCCTTTTCTCGACAAAATATTTCGCACCGGACAAGAAAATGAAGTAGAGGGAATCGAGAAGATTACCCCCAAGCAAGTGCTCGACATTGAGCCATTTTGCACCAGTGCCATCGCTGCGATCTGGGTGCCGGTGACCGGCATCATCGATTATCCCGGTGTGGTATATAAGCTGGCTGAGCTCACGCCAGCCATCAATCCGGCCAGCCAAATCCTCACCGGACAACAGGTGATCGACATCGTAAAGGGCGAAGACTACTCCGAAATCATCACGCAAAAGGGCAAGTTCCGTGCCCGGCAGATGGTGTTTTGCGGCGGACTCTTCTCTGATCGACTCGCCACCATGGATGGCGCTGCCACTGAGGCCAAAATCGTTGGGTTCAGAGGCGACTATTACGATCTCGCTCCTCATGCCCAGCACAAGGTGAAAAACCTGATCTACCCGGTGCCTAATCCAGCTTTCCCATTCCTCGGCGTGCATTTCACCCGGATGATAGAAGGTGGCGTAGAATGCGGTCCCAACGCAGTATTCACCTTCAAACGTGAAGGGTACGGGAAAACGGACTTTAATCTGCGCGATTCCTGGGAAGCGCTCACCTATAAAGGTACCTGGAGCCTCTTTGCCAAGCACTGGCGCTTTGGCCTCGACGAATATCGCCGCGCTTTCTCCAAGCGACGCTTCCTCACCCAGATTCAGCGCCTCGTGCCAAGTCTCACCATGGATGAGATCGTGCCCGGACGCTCAGGCGTGCGCGCCATGGCCCTCGGTCCAGATGGCAATATGATCGAAGACTTCAACATCGTGTATTCCGGCAACTCTATTCACATCCTCAACGCGCCTTCTCCAGCAGCTACTGCAGGGCTCGCCATTGGGGAGCAGGTGGCGGAGATGGCCGAACAACGCTTTGGTCTGAAGGTGTGAGGGGGAGAATGAAGGGAGAAAGGTATGGGGGAATAGGGGTATAAGGCTGACAGTATTCTTCTTTCCTTCACCCATTTACCCATTTCTTCCTCTGTGCTTCTTCGTGGTCTTTGTGTCTCCGTGGTGAACTCTTCATTCTTTCCTTTCTATGAGCAATCGTCTTGGCATTCTGGCTGGTATTCCAATCCTTGGCTTCCTGGGGTGGCTGCTGTGGACCCAGTTGATCGGGCCGGGCGACTTTGGGGCTTGGCAGAGAGAATTATTGAGTGACTATCAGGAGATTGATCCCGAGGCAGTGAGCCGCTATCGCGAGGGAAACATCGAGATGTATCCTGGTTTTATTTACCGGCTTGCGCCTCGCGATGAAGCACAACGGCAGCGAATAGAGAACTTCTGGAGAGAAAAGCGGGAAGAACGACTCGAATTTGACCGAAACAGACTCGACTCCACACAGCAGCGATATATGGATCGCCTCGCGGTCATGGAGAAGGAATGGCTGGACCTGCCCCGCCAATGGTGGGCCATGAATCTATTTCAGCCCCTGACTGGCATTCAGGTGGAACTGCCATTGTTTTTGGCCTACAGGCATCACATTTCCTCGCCGGAAGATTGCAAAGGATATATTTATCGTCTGAGGGAACTGCCTGCGAGGCTCAGTGAGGCCCTCCTCGAAACCGAAAAAGCCGCTGCCGACGGATGGGTGCTCGACTCTACCTCCCTGGCCGAGACAGTAAAACAAATTCGCATCATCGCAGCAACTCCGGTCAAGGAGCAACTGCTCTACCGGTCATTTGGTACGAGAATCACACGCCTTGATCCTACGGTGATCAACGAATATCAATCGCTGGATTTTCTCATCGAAGCGGCCACCGAGCTGGAGGAGAATATTCTCCCAACCTTGACTATCCTGGCCGATCGACTGGAGAAATTGTCTCCGGCACCATCCTTGCCAGAGAACATCTTTGAAATCTTGGTGCAGGTACGAGCTGGAACCATGCTGGACCTGAACGATGTATCCGCACAAATAGAAAGTAGATTTAGGGAGACAACCGTGAATGAAGCGCTGGCGAATACAGCTCTCGCGCTCAATCATGAGGAGGTGCTGCGTGAAATCACGCGATCCACAGCGGGGATCCTCCCCCAATACCCTCAGCAGGACGCCCGGATCAGGTTTTACCCGCAGGAGTATGCAGATCTGCGGCCCAGGCTCCTAAAATCCACCCGCGATGAGGCATTATTTCCTATCTTGATGCTATCTGACTCCACAGATGAGCGGGAGCTCATGTTGGATATTTACCAATTTGGGGTGCCGGGTGCCGCATGGCTGCAACAACTAGAAGTAGAATCGAATGCTGCCGCCTGGCTCATGATGGCCGACCAATCGGCATCGGAAGAAGGCTGGGGTCTGACAGCACTGGGCCTCCTGCAAAGCAAATTGCTCTGGTTTTCGCGAGATTCCCTGCTCTTGCAGGCTTATGAACATCGGCTCGCTCGTGCCACAACCCTCGCCTGGCTCGACATCAGCATTCACCACAAGGGACTCTCGCCACAGACAGCCCAAGAGCAACTCGCCGCGAAAGGCTGGACCACAGCGCCGCAGCTCATAGAGCAGGTGATCACGAGCCCCGGATCTTTTGTCGCCATCTGGTATTGGTGGCAAACATGGGAGGCAAAGGCCATGAGTTGCCCAACCTTGCTACCCGATTGTCTGAATGACTTCTTACGATGATGTCACCTTGGCAGGCAATTTGCGTTATTGGTCAGGAGCGACCGATTATCCCAAATGAGGATCAAAAAGTTTCTCTTTGCGTTTTCGAAACAAACCCCAACTGCCATGCGGAAATTTATTCTGCAAGCCCTGTTTTGTCTTATTACCCCAACTATTTTCGGGCAAAACCAGCAAGCTTGTCTCAGAACCTACGACCTGCTAAAGACAACCACCCTCACGAGTCCTGGAGATCTAACTCCGGGTGCAGTGGTTTTTCTTTCCAGAAGCTACCTCGAATCCCTTCAATCGGGGGTCTTTTTGCGTGAGCCCTCTGGCCTGCGACATTTCGACTACCTCAGACCAGGCACGCGGGAAGAGATCCGCGACGGACTTTCCTCTGAAGCAGCGGCCAATGGTGTGCTTGGCCCTGATGGAAATGTGTACAGTGAGGTGCAAACACCTCCCGGATGGCACTTTTTCAAACCAAAAAAAGGATTTCATGGAGATTATGAACCCACATGGCGCGATCCAGCCCTGATTGCACCTGCCGGAGTCATTCCTGTGGACGTGCGCCAGGCAGATGGAATGCCGCTCAGGGTGCTCGAATTTCAACCCTCTTTTTTGCGTTTGCGAGCCGGGGAGGAAGAGTGGGTCTTTTTTACTGGTTATCCTGATATTTCCTTCGTGTTTGACTCGGAAAAAGTCCGGAACAAACTCGCAGAGAAGCAGCGAATGGCCAATGCCTTGATAGGACAAGAATTTCTCATTGAAACGAATCAGACCTTACGTTACCTTCCTACCCTTGGGGTGGCAGCAATCGCATTTCCACCGGCTGTGCGAAATCTTGAGTTGAAGATAGAAGAAGCCCTGGTAGATCACAAGCAGGTGCTTCTTGGCTTTGGCGAGCCTCGCCAATATCTTGTGCTGGACCAGAGCAGCGATGCGCGCTTTTATGATCTGGCCTGCCTCCGGGAGAGTGTGCGAAGGGCATTGCTCTCTGATCCGGACCAACTCGAAGAGTCTAACCGCAAGCTCAGCGAACTGATGCTGAACAATGTGCCGGTAGATACCTGGAGCCGGGATGAATATTTGGTAAATGCCCTCAAAAGTCGGTTTCGTTTGCAAAAAAATGATCTGGCTGATCACAGGTGGTATGAGCATGCTCTCCTGATGCGCGACGATCTTTATCGGCAGACCTTTCTCACAGCTTGTCTGCGTGAAGATGGCGCATGCTTCCTACAGTCTCATTTTGCTTCGGAGCGAGGGCTATACCACACCAAGATCGAAGTGGTGGATCGACGGGAGGAGCTAAGAAGCTCCCGGATCCCTACGCTAGATGACCGAAGCAGCCGCAAAAAAATCGGCAACTGGACGGTAGAGACGATCACTTTTACCGGAGATATTGACAAACAGCTCATGGCCAAGCTGGTGGATGAACCACAGAAACCGATCATGGTGCGCTACATAGCTGGAGGCTCATTTTTTCAGGAGGTGGAGCTGCTGCCAGAATACCGGGAAGTAATCCGGGACATGTATCTCCTCTCTGAGCTGATCAGGTTTCAGGTGAATGAGCGCTAGTACTGCGGGACGGATTGCGGCGGCGATAGGGATGCGTAGGGGAAGTGCTGCTGGGTGACGCCGACCGCAGGGAGGTGGCAGGCAGCAGCACCGAAGCGAAGCGGAGCCCGGAGCAGCCCGACCCCGAGGCCGCCACGTGGCGGACGAGGGGGATCGCCCACACGAAAAGAGATAGAGGAGCTGCGGCCATTGTCTGTAGCCAACATTGGCTGAGGAGGATACCAAATGCAAACATGAGTCATCCCAAAAGATTCGGAATGACTCATGTTTTGTATTGTGGCTGGGTCGGGGGACCCATTGAATGAACTTATTTGGCGAGCTGCGCGAGGGCGCGGGCCATGGTGATGCCGATCTCGGCGGGGGTCTCCACGACGTGGATTCCACAAGCTTCCATGACATCCATTTTGGCGCGGGCAGTGCCCTGACCTCCGGAAACGATGGCACCGGCGTGGCCCATGCGGCGTCCGGGAGGAGCTGTTTGTCCGGCGATGAAGCCTACAACTGGCTTGGTGACGTTGTCACGAACCCACTGAGCGGCGATTTCTTCGTTTGATCCGCCGATTTCTCCAATCATGATGATGCCTTCTGTATCGGGATCTTCATTGAAGAGCTTCATGATGTCGAGGTGGGTAGAGCCAATGATGGGGTCTCCACCGATTCCCACGCAAGTGGATTGCCCAAAGCCTTGCTTGGTAACCTGATCTACGGCTTCGTAGGTGAGAGTACCTGAGCGGCTGATGATGCCTACTGTGCCGGGGGTGTGAATAAACCCTGGCATGATGCCGAGCTTGCACTCTCCGGGGGTGATGACGCCAGGACAGTTGGGCCCGATCATGCGCACACCCCGGTCGTCGATGTATTTTTTCGCATAGATCATGTCTTTCACAGGGATTCCCTCTGTGATGGTGACGATGAGATCTACCCCTGCGTCGGCAGCTTCCATGATGGCATCTGCGGCAAAAGCTGGGGGGACGAAAATGATAGAAACGGTAGCGCCGGTTTCTTTGACTGCTTCGAAAGCGGTATTGAACACGGGACGATCAAGGTGAAGGGTTCCTCCTTTATTTGGAGTGACCCCACCGACAACTTGGGTACCGTATTCGATCATTTGAGAGGCGTGGAAAGAGCCTTCTTTGCCTGTGAAGCCTTGTACAATGATCTTGGTATCCTTATTAACCAGAATGCTCATGCGGAGGGATTTATTCGAGTCAGCGGATTCAGTGAAAATTCGCTGGCAAGATAACATTCCCTCTTGAAACCCCAAGGTGGATTTCGTGAAAAGGGCGTGAAATTCGACTAGAGATTGTAAATAAGTCCGAGACCGAAGTTACTGAAGTTGTAATCGAGGTCTGGCCGGTTGTCTCCTTTGAGCAGAGCATTAGTAGGCAGGAGAGACACATGAACCCGTCCGGTGATGGTATTGCCTCTGGTGCGCAGGGTTACCTCGCCCACAGCAGCGGGAACGATAAAGTCGGATTTGACTTTATTGCCAGAAAAATCTACAACATCGTTGAAATAGGTATAAACTCCCCCAATGCCCAGGCCCAGACCTACGGGTTGCTGGTTGTATTTGGTGGAAAGCGCACCCACTCTGGCCATGGCAAACATCGGCACTTGTGTGATCACCGTAACAACAGTTCCGCTGAATTGGGTAGGGATAAAGTTAATCCCAAAATTGACACCTGCATCTACCCCTACACTCATTACATCGTTTTTGTGAGCAAGTTCATAGTAGGAACCAATGCTAAGGGTGTAGTAGCTAAAGGTGGTATTTTGACCACTTGCGCTACGGGGATCCTCCAGGTTGACGAATTGGTACATAAACCCAAAGTGAGGCACGAGATGATCGGCAATCTGGGCACGGCTCATAGTTGGGATTGTGAGGACTGCTACGAGCAAAAAGGAATGAAGAGTGGCCTTCAGGTGGTACTTTTTCATGCGTTTGGTACGATTCAGGGTGGATCCATCGCCGATCAAGCAAATATTAGTTGTCAGCGTGGCTTAAAAGTACGTATTTTCCATAGATACGGGTTCAAGAGAATGAATTCTCTTCCCTGTGAAATGAGCAAGCGTGTATAATTATTGAGCCTTGTGAGCAAATTACCCCTGGCAGCATTGGGCCAACGTCATCATTTTCAAGTGGCAGACAGCAGTCGCGATCCTATGGCACTCATCCGGCTATGGGTCACCCCCGTGCGCATTTACCTCATGCGAAGGGCGAAGAGCGGAAAACTGATCCAACTGAGCGAATTCAGGAATGAATTGGGCCAGAGTCCCGGGGATTTTCTGAAATCGGTTCTGGAGGCAGAGCCCTCTTGCCAACAACCTGCCCTGGAGCGGGAGTTGATCCTTACGGAGACTCCGATTTCGATCTTGCCACAAGCATGGGTACATGACCTCACGCCTGCGCGTGCGGCTCAATTGGTCATCTCTCCATTTGCCGCTGCAGGAAATGTGATTTTTTTTCCTGAACAAGATACTGATTGGGGCGCATTGATGGTGCAAACCAGAAACTGGACCGATACGCTCAATGGATATTGGCCCGAGTACAAGATCCGCCATGCAGCGGGGCTGGTCTGGGAGTCGCTCAACAGCATCGTGAGCCAAGAGGAGAAAACGTTTTGGGTACAAATACTCGAAGAGCGAACCTTGCTTATTGCTGCCAAAGAGCATAATAAGCTACGCCTGCTCAACACCTACCACTGCCGCGATGAGGCAGACAGGCCCTATTTTGTGCAAGCGGTACGCGAGGTCCTGGGCTGGCAGCAGGAAGAAATCTCTGTGCTTTGTGCCGGGGAGCTTTCTCAAGCGCCCCCTCCGGGATGGTTGAAATGGGAGGGCCTCAGGCCCACTGCTCCACGCTCTTTGCTTCGCCCATGGCCAAATTCTTTGGCGCATACGCCATGGTGGCGGTATATTTGCCTGCTGGTAAAGTAAGAGACCGAGACTTACAACGCTGACAAGGTTCCAAACCCTGCCTGTGTTCAA
>JANQTF010000093.1 GCA_030731845.1 Bacteroidia bacterium
AACAATTTTCCTGAGCCGCAGTGTGCGGCTTCCATAAACCGCATGATACATGCTGAGCAAGAAGAAACCAAGTGGTTTGGGGGGGGGAATGCAGGGCTTTCGAACACAAAAATATGTGCTTAACATTCTACCAAATTCTCCAGCATACGGTTCTGAAATCTGGAAACATGGATAAAATCCTCATTTTTTCTCAGACGACTAGTAATTGCAGGCCTACCAAGGCATTTGAGATCCTGAGTGACACTTAGTCGTGTGAAAGAGTCGAGCACCTCGCGGCATCAGGAATAAGTACTACTCCATCGTATTGTCTTATTATTCCGGGCTGATGCGATAAAGCAGGAGGTACAAGACGGGCACAAACAGCAGGGTTATGATCGTCCCAAACAGCAAGCCGACGATGATGCCAATCGCCATGGGCTCCCACATCAAGCCGCCGCCAATGTATAATGGGATCAGTCCCAAAGCTGTGGTAAAGGTAGTCAGCAAAATCGGTCGCAGGCGTTGCTGGCAGGCTTCCAAAATCGCCTCCCAGGGTTTTCGCCCGAATTCGTTTTGCTCCATGTCTATCCGGTCAATGAGCACAATGGCATTGTTGATGATGATCCCCGCCAAAGAAATGATGCCGAGGAAGGCAAAAAATCCGAAATAGGAGCGGAACAGAAGCAGACCAAGCACCACCCCGATGACGCCCAGCGGAATCGCTCCCAGGACGATGGTGGTTTTGCGGAAGGAATTGAATTGCAGAATCAGCAGCAGGATGATAAGAAAACCCGAGATGGGAAGTTGGTCGATCACCGCTTGAAGGCCCGAAGCGCTGTCCTCAGCTTCGCCGCCTAGTTCGTAGCGATACCCTTTGGGCCACGATTTGGAAGCCTCTGCCAGCCAGGGTTCAAATTCGTTGGTAACCTCCCGGGCGGTAAATCCACCCTGCAGGTAGGCGTCCACCACGATGGTGCGATAGAGATTTCGGCGTTTGATTTTGGCAAATTGCCAGCTCGGCACCAATTCGGCGACCTGGGCCAGTGGGACAGACTTGCCACTGCTTTGCGCAAAAATATTGATGGTCTTGAGCTGGCTGACGTCGAGCTCCTCGGTGTTTTGGCTGCGCAGCATGATGGGCATGCTTTCTTCCCCTTCCCGGAAATCACCTGTCTCAAATCCGACAAGCGCCGTCTGCAAAGACAACGCGATGTCCTGATTGGACAAGCCGGCCCGGCGGGCCTTGGCCTCATCGATCTGAACGACCAGTTTTTTTACCTTGGGTCCCCAGTCGTCTTCGATGTTGAGGGTTCCAGGGATGCTATCCAGCTTTCTTCGCATTTCTTCCGAGAGGCGAAATAGCACATTGGGGTCAGGACCGCTCACCCGGACCTGAACAGGTACCCCAGTTCCCCCACCCTGCTTGAGTCGCCGGGCCTTGACAGAGGCATCAGGCAAATGGTAGAAGGCAAATTCGTTAACGGCATCGATGACGGCCTGATTTTCATCGCCCGAAGTTGTGTTGACAAGGATGTGGGCATAGTTGGATTGCGGTTGAGACTTCTGGTATCCCAGGTCATAGCTCATGGGGCCTTCACCTACGAAAGAGGTCCAGGATTTGACGCCCGTTTCCCGCGAATCATTTACCTTGAGCTCCGCAGCGAGGAAGTCCTCCAGTTCGGCAATGATGGCCTCGCTACGTTCGATGGAGGTTCCCACGGGAAGGTTGACATCTACGGTGATCAGGTTCCGCTCCGAGTCGGGGAAAAAGATGAAGGGAAGTTGGCCAAAACCAAAGAGGGATAGCACAAACGCGAGGAAGATCACACCAAGAAATAGCCAGGGCCTCTTCAGAACGGGAATCAGGATTTGGATATACCAGGCATTGATTCGGTCAAACAGTCCGGGCTTCTGTTCACCCTCAGGCTTTTGCTTGACACGTATGAACACAGTCGCGAGCAGCGTCACGACTGTCAGGGCCATCAGCCAGGAAGAAAGCAGGGCGAGCGAAATGACCACGAACAAGGGGCCGACGATTTCTCCCAGGGTCGATTCTGCAAGAAAAAAGGAAAGGAAAGCCGCAGAAGTAGTCAGGGAAGAAATCAGGAGGGGAATGGCCAGTTCCCTGGTAGATTCAATCGCAGCATCCCTGGCTTTTTGCCCATTTTCCATCTTCACCATGATAGACTCGGCGATCACGATGGCATTGTCCACCAGCATGCCCAGGGCCATGATGAGGGCCGCGAGCGAAACTTTGTTGAGTCCCACTCCCAGTAAGCCCATTAGGAAAATGGTGCAAATGATGGCCAGAGGAATCAGGCTAGCCACTACGATACCGGTGCGCAGCCCGAGAAACACCAGCATGGTCAGCAAGACGATCACGACCGATTGACCGAGATTTCCGACGAAGCTCTGAATGGATTGCTCCACCACAAGATCCTGAGAGGCTGCCCGAAAGGTTTCTATTCCGATGGGGAAGGTTTGTTGAAGGCTGTCCAGGGTATGATCGATCTCTTTCCCTAGTTCCACGATATTGGCACCCTCTTTCAAGGCCACCGAAATCGCCAGTCCTTGCTGCCCATTTACCCGCACGATCCGCTCGGTGGGGGTTTCATAGCCTTTCCGGATTTGGGTAATGTCCCCTAAAAAAACCGTTTCACCACGCTGACCGATAGGAATAATCAGGCTTTCCAGGTCTTTGAGGGTTTCAAAGTTACCGGTAGGTTCGAGGATGATGCGTTCTTCTTCGAGGTTGACCTGCCCACCGGGGAAGAGGATATTGGTGGAGGAAATGATATTCTGGAGCTGTCCCGCCGTCAGGCCGTACTGGGCGAGTACGGCATGCTCAAATTCCACCATGACCTGGGCTTCCTGTGTGCCCATGATGCTCACCCGGGAAGCATTGGGCAGCCGGATCAGGTTGTCTTTGATGATATCAGCGTACTTTTCTAGCTCAGGATAGGCGAAGCCATCTCCTTCCAGGCCAATCATGATCCCAAACACCACCCCTAGCCCATCGTCTTTTACGTCTGGATCAATGATGTTGTCAGGAAGATCCGGGCGCAAAGCCTCCATTTTTCGTCGCAGGCGATCCCACACGGGTTGCAGCTCCTCTTTTTGTATTTCCTCCTTGAGCGCAACTTTAATGATCGAAACACCTGTGCGGGATTCACTGGTCAGGTAGTCTAGTTCCGGAATTTCCTGTACCACTTGCTCAATAGGGCTTGTCACCAAGGCCTCCACCCGCTCAGGCCCTGCTCCGGGAAAAACGGTGACGATCTGGGCCACCCGCACGGTAAAGGGAGGCATATCGTTTCGTTCCAGCCCGTTGTAGCTAGAAATTCCCAGAAAGACCAATACTGCCAGCAGGGTAATAATTACCCGATTATTCTGGAGGGATATTTGAGTGAGATTCACAGTCTGGATGTAGTAAAAATGGAAAAGAAGTTCCGGGTTGAAAGCTCAAAAGGACCTATTGATCGCAGATGGCTAATTCTTTCAGAAAGAATTAAGGGAGGAGCGTAACAGACATCCCGTCGAGCAGGGCGTTGAGGCCGGCGGTTACAATTCGATCCCCTTCTGCGAGGCCAGACTTCAACACAAAGCCCGCTGCACTGAGCATACCCAGCTCAACTGGCGTTTCAGAGACCGTGAGGGTGTCACCGGTCCCCTTCAGTTGAAAGACAAAGCGTTTTCCTTCCGCATTTTCACGTACAGCCTTGGCGGGGATGAGCAAGGGCTGGGCATTTCCGGTCTGAAGTGTGAGCGGAAACTGAATCTCCGCCGAGAGTCCGGGCCGAATGGCCGCAATGGGTTTCAGGAATCTGGCCCGGGCAGGGTAGGTAGCTGCATTCCCTTGAGAAAAAGCCACTTCTGTGATTTCTCCGTCAAATACCTGATCAGGAAGTATGGATAAGCTGATGGTTACTTTTTGTCCCGCCTTGATGAGACCAACATAGCTTCCGGCCACCCCAAAAGTGACCTCGGGCTGCCCCTCCGAGCTCAATATTCCTACAGGACTCCCTGCCCCCACCAATTCGCCGGCTTCCACGCCCAGGCTACTCACAAGACCGGTAAAGGGAGCCCTTAGCTGCGTATATCGAACCTGATTCTGGGCTGCTTCCAGCTGCTTTTGCGCGGCTTCCAGCTGGGCAGTGGACGCTTCGAAATTCCCTTTGGCCTGCTCAAATTCACTGAGCGAGACAGAATTGTTTTCGTATAGCCTTTCCACCCTGGCATAGGTGGAGCGCGCCACGTTGAGACTGGTTTCGGCCTGCTTGACCTGCACCTTGGCCTGCTCTACCTGCAGGCTGTAATCCTCGTCGTCCAGGGCGGCAATGAGCTGCCCTTTGAGGACCCTTTGCCCATCTTTCACCACGACATTTTCGATCACTCCCCCAACCTTAAAAGACAGGGTGGCTTCCTGGTCTGACTGGGTAATGCCCGTGAAGGTGGCCGTCTCACTGATCTGGCCACTACTGAGTGTCAGGTATTTCACAGGGCGTACCGGAGCTGCCTGTTGTACAACCTCAGACTGACATCCACTCAAAAGTATCAGCCAGATCATCCATCTATAGTTCATACAGGTTTTCATAAGCGTAAGTGGGAGGATTATGGGGTGAAATACAGCGCTAGCCTGTCGAGAAAGGCTTCCTGCTTAGCAGGTTCTGCCAGAAAGTAATAGAAGCCGATGGCTCTCTCCACAGTCAAAAAGTCCAGCAGAAAGGAGTAAACCGCATTGCTTGCTAGGATTTCTGCCTGTAAAGCGGCTTCCTGGGCGTCAATTAACTGGGCCACCGGAACAACGCCTTCCCGGTAACCATTTTGGGCGATCACCATGTTTTTTTGAGCAGATTCCGCTGCCTGACGAGCAAGCCCGATTTCTGCATAAGAAGCTCCTGCTTGCTGGAGGGTGCTGCGAATGCGGAGCTCCAGTTGATTTTCGAGGTCAGTTTGTTGTTGTCTGATGCGCATCACATCCACCTGGGTCTGTTGTTGCAGTGCTACCCGGCTTCCTCCCTGGTACAAAGGCAGGGATAAGCCGATCGCCACATTCCAGGTCGGCGAGGTGATCGGTTCCGGGAAAATTTCCTCAAACTGCGGGGGGATTTCGTCACCAGATTCGTAGCCCCCTTGGTAAATGTTATACCCGGAAGCGGCGTTGAGGCCGAGAGTTGGCAGATAAAAAGCCCGGTTGCGAGATTGCAACAGGCGTTGCTGGGCTTCCAGGCTCAGGCCTACCTGCCGTAGCTCCGGGAGATTTCGCTTTCCTTCGGCTACCAAAAAACCTGATAGCTTATCCAACTGTCCTGGATTCTGCAAATAGAAAAAGACTTTCTCATCCAACAAACTCAGCATACTTTCTCCCAGCTCGGTCTCCTCCAATGCAAAAGACTGGCTCTGAGGTTCATTCAGGAGCTGATTCAGCCGAAACTGAGCAGAGCGGTAGGTCGCCTGGGCATCGTTCAGATCAATTTTATTGAACGCCAACTGGGATTCCCAACGATAGACTTCCGAAACGCCTGCATAGCCGACGGATTCTTTGTTTTGGGCCAGATTCAGGTTGGTGCGCGTGTTGTCCACGTTTTGGTTTTGTAGCAAGACTACATTTCGGGCGAGCAAAATATTGAAGTAGGCTTCGGTCACCTCCAGGATCACATCGAGGGAAGTTTGGTCCTGACTGGCGATCCGGCTTGCTTGCAGAAGCTTCTGGATTTTCAGATTGGCCAGTAAGGGCTCCACCAAAATGGCCTGATCCAACTCAGCAGCAGCGGACCAGGTGTAGGGCTGGGTAGATCCGAAGGAGGCCTCTGACCGGGCCTGATCGATGGCCACGAAGTTGCTTCTCAGCTCCAGGTTGGGAAGTAAGTCCGACACGGCAAGTCTCACATCCTGAGCGCCTGCCTGGGTTTCCAGTTTAGCAATCTGGTAGCTGAGGTTTTGGGTTAATGCTTTGGCGATGACGGACCGGAGGGAAACGGTATTGCCCGTGGTCTGTTTGGCGATATTGATCAAACGAGCCTGACCAAAAGCTTTCCAGGAAGGATAGACCCCGCTTTGTTCCACGGCTTTGAGGTTAATCACAAAATCATCCCCGGCGTCAATGGTGGCAACCGGCTGTTCGCTGGCGTTTTCTCCCTCCAGAATCGCCAGGGCATTCAGCGCAATCCGACGGGCCAGAATCTGCCCAGACTGGTTGTGGGCCCTGCTGGCCATAGCCCCCTCTTCGACTGAGCTGCTGCC
>JANQTF010000094.1:0-11462 GCA_030731845.1 Bacteroidia bacterium
TGAGTGCTGAGCAGAAGGCGCTTGCAAATGACGCGGAAGAATTCCGCGACATCGTTAAGCGTGAAATCTGGACCGCAGTTGACATGGTCTTCGGAGCTGATGAGAGCCACCAACCAACCTTCCGCGTGGAAAACTTCATGGAAATCCCCGCCAATGGCTGGGATGCCTGGGTGGCAATGGAGACAGAGCTTGCCAAGCCAGTCCACGCAAAGAACATAGAGAGTGGCAGTAGAGCAGGCTGGGTCCTGACCAGCCTCGTCATGCCTCGTGGGCAGGGATTGCCTTATCAGGCAAGTACCCTGGATTTTTACGACTCCTGGGAGCAGATGAACAGCGACGAAGGAGCTGCCTGGGCAACCGTTCACCCCAAACTGACCGAGGCGGAGATCGTCAAGCGGATCGAATCAACCAGAACGATTATGAGATCTGAAGTTCGGATGCTGGTCGAGTATATCGAATAGCGCAAATAAGCTCCTGTAACCGTAGCGTGGCGATGGAAGGTTCCGTCTGCCACGCTGCTTTTTTTACATCGGGAGGGAGAGAGGAGGTAAAAAAAGAGGCCTTCTGCGAAGAAGGCCTCTTTTGATGTGCGTGGTAAACCAGGGACATTATTCCACAGTCACCGATTTGGCCAAATTACGTGGCTGATCCACATCACATCCGCGCATCATGGCAATGTGGTAGGACAGCAGCTGTTGCGGAATGACGGTAAGCAGCGGGGTGAGCAGGGGGTTGGTCTGAGGCACCTCGATCACGAACTCGGCGAGATCGCGGATGTTGGTATCACCTTCACTCACCACAGCAATGACACGCCCGCCACGGGTCACCACTTCCTGGAGGTTGCTCACGATCTTGTCGTAAGATTCGTCCTTGGTGGCGATAAACATGACCGGCATGTTGGCGTCGATGAGGGCAATGGGGCCGTGTTTCATCTCGGCGGCGGGGTAGCCCTCAGCGTGGATGTAGGAAATTTCCTTGAGTTTGAGGGCGCCTTCGAGTGCCACAGGGAAGTTGAGCCCGCGACCAAGATAGAGGAAGTTGGTGGCGTCACGAAATTCCTCTGCGATGCTGTGGATGTAGTCATTGCTTTCGAGGATTTTCTCCACGAGAGCAGGCACATTGAGGAGTTCTTTCATGGCGCTGCGCATCTCCGGCGTGGCAGTGCCTCGGAGCTGGGCAATGTACACAGCCATGAGCGTGAGCACAGTCACCTGAGAAGTGAAGGCCTTGGTAGAAGCCACCCCAATCTCCGGCCCGGCGTGAATATACACCCCGGCCTCTGTCCCTCTGGCAATGGACGATCCGACCACATTCACCACGCCCATCACAAGGGCTCCGGCTTCTTTGGCCAATTGGATCGCTGCGAGGGTATCGGCAGTTTCTCCTGATTGGCTGATCGCAATGACCACATCATCAGGGTAGATAATGGGATTGCGGTAGCGAAACTCCGAGGCGTATTCTACTTCTACAGGGATGCGGGCAAAATCTTCAAATAGATACTCAGCCACGAGCCCGGCATGCCAACTCGTGCCACAGGCCACAAAAATCACCCGGCGGGCATTGCGTAGGCGGTCCTGCACATCCACGAGGCCACCGAGCCACACGACTCCATTATCTTTGTTCACGCGACCCCGGATCGACTCGGCGATGGAGCGCGGCTGCTCCATGATTTCCTTGAGCATGAAGTAGTCGTAGCCACCTTTTTCGATGGTTTCGAGCTCCATTTCTATGCGTTCCAGCAGCGGCGTGCGGGGAATATTGCCAATGGTTTTGATTTCGTAGCCATCTTTTCTCAGAATGGCCATTCCTTCCTCTTCGAGGTAGATAACGTCTTTGGTATAGGCGATGATTGGCGCAGCATCAGAGGCTACGATATATTCTCCTTCGCCAATTCCCAAGACAATGGGGCTGCCTTTGCGAGCTACGATCAGTTGATCGGGCTCGTCACTCGCCATCACCACGATGCCGTAGGCTCCTACCACTTCATGCAAGGCAAGACGCACAGCTTCCTCGGCGTTGTGAGCGCCTTCGTTGGAGAAAAAATCGATCAACTGCACGAGCACTTCCGTGTCGGTAGCCGATTCAAAGGTGTATCCGTGTCGGGAAAGCTTTTCTTTGAGCACGGCATAGTTTTCGATGATTCCGTTGTGAATCAATGCAAACTTTCCGGAGCGGGAGCTGTGAGGGTGGGAGTTGAGGTCGGAAGGCTCTCCGTGGGTAGCCCAGCGGGTGTGGCCCATGCCTACAGTGGCATTGACCCCAGCATCTCCCACAAAATTCTCTAATTCAACAACTTTTCCACGCTTTTTATATACATGGATCTTTCCATTTTGAAGAGCGACTCCGGCCGAGTCATAGCCCCGATATTCGAGACGCTTGAGGCCTTCGATAAGAATAGGATAGGCTTGTTGGCTTCCTATGTAGCCTACGATTCCGCACATGGTATTCAGGTTACAGTTTGGGTTGGTGGTCCAACTTGATACTTATCATCGAAAAATTCTCATCAAATTCGCCTTTGACACTACATCATAAGGAGAGATTGAAAGAATGAGTCGCTTGATCGAATATGAGCAGGGCCCAAACAAAAAAACGATTAACGTGGTACTGATCCTGTGGTGAGTTCAAGCCTTGGTCTCAAATCTGGATTGGGGTGGTGTGTGCCGCAAAGCACAACTCTCCTGATCGATGATCGGGCATCAGATGGTACTACGAGAAACCCATTATCACCCACAATGCTGCCATTAAAAAGGCGCTGCATGTAGCCAGTGATGGGGATCACATAGGCTTGGCGATCGCTGTCATAGGTGAGGGCAGTGGAACTACTTGACACACTAAGGCCAAAGCCATCTTCGAGGAGTTCTGTTCCGGTTTCATCTGCCCGGAGGGCCAGAATCTCAAATGGGGGGAAGTAGCGATCATTGCTCCCCATAGTAGAGGGGTCTATAGGCAATATCAACTCAGCTTTGGCAACAAGTGTAGGTTCATCAAAGTTCAGGGTAGGGAATTGAACCCAGGTCTTGGTCAGAAGACCAGATGAGATGAACTCATATTGAGTAGAAGTATCCGGCGATGAAATCGCCTGATTGATGAGGGTGCCTTCAAATGATCTGCGGCTCAGGGTGTGATAGCGCGGGGTAGAGCTTGTGAGTAGAAATGGCTCCCGAAATCGAAGATAGGTCTGGGTAGCGGCATCAAATTTTTGATAATAGAGAATCAAGAGGGAGTCAGATAGGTTTCCGACCATGGAAAAAATCGCTCCAGGCTCCCTGCTCAAGAAGGGGACTGGGTCAGTTTCCAGCACAATTCCTTTGAGCACCTGTGTGATAAAAAGATTTCTATCAGCAAGGGTGGCGGAGTCGCCAAAGAGAATATCCTTACCGAGTTGGTCGTCGAGCCGTAGGCGAACGATGCTATTCACCGTGGAGGTCGACAAATCCAGCACTTTGCCCTTGGCAAGATCCTTGGGATCATAGCCGAGTTCAGAAGAAGAATAAAGAATGGTGGTATCGGGCCAATCGCCGGTGATGGTGTGCACCCGGAGGGTCTGAGGCTGATCCACCCGACCGTATGCGCTCTCAATTCTCAACTTGAGCACGAGAGAGTCGAAGATAAGCTCGCTGGCTTTTCCAAAATTAAGTCCTGAGCGTGGAAACACCTGGGTGAATGTTTTGGCGGTAATGGTGCCGAAAAGCGGATCCACGTAGTTGCCAAAGAGTTGCCTGCTGGCATTGTAGGTATTGATGCTATCAACCCTCACCGTCTGAAGGGAAAGCGAAAAGGTGTCGGAGTAGGCAAGGCCTACAAGGTCATCGGCGGGGAGAACATCGCTGCCAAGGCTTCCGGCGCTGGTGTCGCAAGACACCAAAAAAGTCGTGGCTGCCACCCCAATGAGGATGGACAGCCACATGTTTTTTGTGAGAATCAAATCTAGGTTAATTTGAAATGGTAGAGTACAACTGGGCATACTGCTCCACATAGGAGTCCTGATCGGCAGAGTCGAAGTAGAGTTTCTTCGGCTGCGTTTCTTGAATGTATTTCTCCAGGCTTGCATCAATATTGGGGTGACCGAATGTCGTGACATCCGAAAGGGCGATTCCACCTTTGACCACACCAACGTAATCATTGCCGCCGTAGTTGTCCAACTTCTCGTCGGAAATTCCGTCTTGGCGCACTTTGTCGAGGTAGTTTTTGGCGAGCTCGCTTTCGAATCCGTTGTTATAGACGGTGAAAACTGTCTTAGTGTTCTTAAACATCGGATCATTGCTGTATTGTGTGTTGAGATACAGCGGAATAAAGGATGTCATCCAGTCGTGGCAGTGGATAATATCGGGTGCCCAACCGAGTTTTTTCACGGTTTCGATTACCCCTTTGCAGAAAAAGATCGCCCGCTCATCGTTGTCAACGTAGAATTTCTTGCTGCTTGGGTCGGTCAATACGCTTTTGCGCTTGAAGTAATCCTCGTTGTCGAGGAAATAGACTTGCAGCTTGGCATTGGGGATAGAAGCTACCTTGATGGTGAGAGGTTTTTCTTCACCAGCTACGCGAATATTAATCCCTGAAAGGCGAACAACTTCGTGAAGGCGATTTCTCCGGTCATTAATGACCCCAAACTTCGGCATGAAGATCCGGATTTCATATCCAATCTCCTGTAGCTTTTGAGGCAGAAGACGGATCAAATCGGCCGCTGAGCTGATTTTGAGAAATGGATCAATCTCCGAAGTCACAAAAAGAATACGCTGTTTTTTATCCATGTTCTACCTGTTAATATTCATGTTCGTCTGGCAACCAGACCGAAGAACTAGCAAATAACTTTGTGCAAAAATACGAAAAATAACTTGTAGGTACAATTTTCCTTTCCTTATATTGGCCGGCTTTCTGTCGAAGGGGGCTTATCTGCTCTCTGGCACGTATTCAAGATGAGAAATGTGACTTCGCCATAGCGGGCTGCTTCCTCTATTCACCGCAGCAGATGCCATTTCACCCCACTTTCTTCTATTCATGCAGCTTATTTCCACTGTCGAAGACCTTCGAACTGCTCGCCGTGGCTTGACCGGTAAGGCAGGTTTTGTGCCAACCATGGGTGCGCTGCATCAGGGGCACGCCAGCCTCGTGCGCCAATCTGTTGCCGAAAATGACCTCACCTTTGTGAGCATTTTTGTGAATCCTACACAATTTGGACCCAACGAGGATCTCGACAAGTATCCGCGTACCTTCGAGGCTGATGTGGCCTTGCTCGAATCCCTCGGGGTAGATTTCCTCTTTGCCCCTAATGTAGCCGACATCTACCCCAAAGGCGAAGCCCAGATTTCTTTTCAGATCCGGGATCTCGACAAGGTGCTATGTGGCGCTAGTCGCCCCGGCCACATGAATGGCGTGGTACAGGTGGTCTCTATTCTTTTTCATCTCGTGCAACCCGACAAGGCCTACTTCGGCCAGAAAGATTACCAGCAATTTCTCATTCTCAAAACCATGGCCACCGAGCTCCACATGCCCGTGCAGGTCGTTCCTTGCCCCATCGTGAGAGAACCTGATGGCTTGGCCATGAGTTCACGCAACCGCTACCTCGGCAGGGAGGAGCGAGAGCAGGCGCTCTTTTTGTCGCGATTGATTCAGGCTATTCAGCAGCAACGCGGGCAGTGGACGTCTTTGGCGCAGATTCAGGAATTTGCCGCAGCCGAGCTTTCCCAATATCCCCTTGTGCGACTCGATTACCTCGAAGTGCTCGATGGCAGATCACTCAAGCCACTCCATGATCTTAGCCCCGAGAGTCATCCTCATATCTTTGTAGCCGCATTCCTCGGCACTACCCGGCTCATAGACAATGCTCCGCTTTGGAATGATCGTTAGTAACTTGTGAATATTGATGAGCTATTTTTTGCATTTTAGAAAAATGGAGGCCAATTGTGTGGGAATATTTTTCAAATCTCTAATCATGACTGAGACCTGCGCAAGATTATTCCGTATAAAATGTAGGGAGAACGACCGGGAGAGTGTACCTTCGAAGTTGTTTTTAACCCGACTCAGCGAACCAAACGCAATCGGACATGCTACTAACCATTTTTAAGTCTAAGATACATCGGGTCAAAGTCACCCAGGCAGAGCTCAACTATGTAGGAAGCATCACTGTGGATGCCGATCTGCTCGAAGCCGCCAACATTCTCGAAGGAGAAAAAGTTCAGATCGTGAACATCAACAATGGGGAACGATTTGAAACCTATACCATCAGTGGTAAACGTGGCAGTGGCACCATCTGCCTCAATGGCCCCGCTGCACGCAAGGTGCAGGTAGGTGACATGGTCATCCTCATTTGCTATGCGCACATGACCCCCGAAGAAGCCAAAACATTTACGCCGACCATCGTCTTTCCTGATGAGCACAATCGCCTCAGCTAAGCGAGGGGAGTGACCAACTGAGGTCCAGAATGCCTCGGCCCTTAACGCAAAAAGCGAATGAAGAGACATAGGGTCTTTTCATTCGCTTTTTGCATGTGGGGTAGGCTAGCCTTTCCACACAGCCACCCACTCATATTCGAGCGTGGGGGTGATCAACTCGAAGCCCAGATTGAGAAAAAAATGCCTTGCGGCCTCATTGGCAGGGTCGAAACTCGTGCGAATCTCGCGACAGCCAGGCTTGCTGCGCAAAAAATCGAGCAGCAACCCCAGCGCATGGCTGCCGATAGAGGCTCCTTGGTAGTCTTTGTCGATCAGGATGCGGCTGATCCAGCAAATGCCGTTGAAGTCGCCATACATCAGGTAGCCCACCATGTCGCCCTGAAAGGTGATCCCGTAAGGGTGCAAATTCTCAAACCGTGCTTGCGCCAGCGAGTACAACACTGATGGCAAAAAAGCCTCCTGCTCAGGCTTTGGTCTCAGACTCAGGATCGACTCCCAATTATAGCGGTCTAATGGAACAATGGTAACAGAATCGCGCATGACTTTTATATGAAGGTTAATCTGGTAGGGGGAGAATAAAGAAAAATTATCAGGAGGAGGGAATGGCACAATACGTCTCCACAGGATATTGAGGTATTGAGCGGCACTTCTCTCCTCAAAACCCAATCTTCTTTCGCTGATCACTCTCCGCGAAATCCTTTTCTGATAGCTTAAAAATATCCGCCAGTCTCATTTCCTTCTCCACAGGCGCAAAGCCCAATGACTTGGTCAGCTCCGCCGTTTTATCGGCTGAAAGGGCCTTAAACTCGTACTTGGCAATCATTCGGCCCTTGCGCAGCAGCGCTTTGTCCACTTTCTCAATCCCCGTATTGAAGGTGCAAACGATCTTGATGTTCAGATAATCGCTAAACAAGCCATCAGTTAGCTGCAACACGGTCGATACCACCGAGTCCTGACTCGTATTTTCTCTCGTCGTGACCACTCTTTCGGCATCTTCAATGATCAGGATGCTGTTGCGACGCTTGAGCAAAAAGGAAACAAACTCAGGCTTGAGCAGATCCTTGACAAAGTCGTTTTGAACAAAAATAAAATCGGTATCGGGAAAGCGATGGATCAGGCTCTTGAGATAAGAAGTCTTGCCTGTGCCCGGCTCGCCGTGAAACAGGATCAGGCCCGACCGGCTTTCCTCGATCGACTGAACGATGATGTCATCAATTTCCTGAAAATCATCATTGTAGAGATCCGAAAGCCCTCGCTCATCGGGTTCGGTGGTCCGCACATCTTCGGTGAAGAAATAGCGACCATTGTGCGACAAGACCTTGAAGGTAGATCGCTTCGTTTCTCCAAATTGAGCCAGGACCTTGTCATTGGTAGCGATGATCCATTGCTCCAGCTCCATATCCGCCAGGTCATAGAGAAAATCAATCATCAATTCCTCTTCTCCCAGAGTCACCCAGATGATAAGCTTTCGGTTTTCGCTTTTATACAGCTGTTGATATGGAAAATCTCTCGCCCGATCGGCATCCCGTGCATCTTCCGTTTTCCAATTTTTAAAAACCGGCACAAGCTTTTGGCTCACAAGATCAATCGCCTCTATCACCGCCTCCATGTTTTCCCGTGTTTCCTTGAGGGGTGTTTTTAGCCTGAGGGAAGAGGGTAATACCTCAAAAATATGGGCGAAATACGCGTTTTGGGTGAAATCGTTATAAAAATCGAAGGTATCGAGGAGTCCGGGCATGTGCATGAAGGCTTGAGGGATAACAGGCAATCAGGAGAGAAGGAAATCGCGTTTGTGCGCTCATTTCAGGAGCGTGACAAGGTAGGCATTTTTTGTTTTGGGGGGTTGATGTTTCAGTCGCAAATGCCTTGGGATTTTTGTGCTGATATTGTGGCAAAATAAAAGTTCCTGATCCGATTCGTGTCGCTGTATTATTGGACAATGAAAATGTTTGGGAGAGACTATTTTTCGACTGTCCGGGGACTTCGAGGCAATTCAACCGGACAAATGGTCCTCCTGAAATCGGGCAGATTTCTGTGGTTGTGAATATGAATTTTTCTATCACTTTCATTCTTAATCGAATTCAGGACTATGCAAAAGCTAACTTTCACCCTACTCGCCCTCCTACTGGGGCTCCTTGGTGCCCAGCCTGTGTCGGCTGCCTGCCCATGTTCTACTACCACGATTACCAACCTCAAAAACGCCAACAAGATTAACATCTCGGCGGATTGCTCCACCATTACCTTTAAAAGCAACACGGACATCGAGACCAATGGCGGAGCTACCGACGGGCACTTCTACGTTCCCTCTTGCATCAATACCATTGTCATCAACGCTGGGGTTACGGTGACTGGAAATTTCATTTCCACCACATCAGGAGGAACCTTGACCATCAAAGGGAAAAATCGGCAAACCTCCAAAATCAGGGGCAATCATTGGAACGATGCCAATTTTTCCCGTGGACCACAGGATCTGGAAGTCTTTACGGCTATTTTCTCTAAGCTTCGAGTGCTTGTAGTACAAGATCTCACCAGTAATTATCCTGACAAATACCACATCCTGGGTCGCAAAAAAGTCACCGCCAGACGATTGGATGTTATTTCCATCCCGAATTCTACCAATGCGGACCCCTCCTCCAACTGGCACACCACCGACGGCATTGGCGGATCAACCGGTAGCATCGTGAGCGATTGTATCATCAACACCTTCGACGATGCCATCAAGATTTATGCGGGCAACATGTCTGTCACCAATGTCACCATCACTTGGAACAAAAACGGCGCTCCCTTGCAAATGGGATGGGGAGGAGGCTCTTTCTATCAAAGCGGAAGCGCGACAGTGTCCGGCCTCACCGTAATCAACAATTCTACTTCTCATAATCAGGGAATCATTTCATGGGCCTCGGGCAGCTTTCCCGCCAATACCCCTGGCACCCGTACCCTCACCTTCACAGGGACCAATACCATCCCCAATGTCTCTAATGTAGTGCAAATTGGGGCTTGTTGCTTGGTCAATAATGTTATCCTCAACCTCAAGGGGACCTACGTCTGTAACAATAAAGCCAAGATGGACAATGTCTTCTTTAAGAATGCAGGCAGCAATTGCACTGTCAGATCGCAGGGCTGTAGCCCCAATTTCACCAAAAACTCTGGTAGTCCCCGTCTGGCCAATCCCGATTTCGAGGAATCCTCCGATGACGAGGTATCTCAGCTCCGGGTGTATCCCAATCCTGCCACGACTCACCTGCTCATCAAAGGGCTCGAAGAAGGGGAGACCTACGAGGTGTTTAACATGAGTGGTCAGAAAGTCGTGCAGGCGCAGGCATCCCACAAACTGAGTGTGACTACCCTTCCATCAGGTCTCTACCTCATACGCACCACGGATGGGCGACGTTTTCAGAAATTCCACAAACAGTAAAGGATAGTAGCTGAGAGTCCTTTCACAATCGATCGGACTCCACGCAGGATCCTTCATCAAAACGCTCTCAGATCAGGCAGGTGACGCCGGGTCTGAGAGCATTTTTTGAACCTTCCTAAGCTCGATCACCAGCTTTTATAAGCCTCAAAGCAATCATTCACGGATTGGGCAACGTATGCCTCCGAAAAATCAAACTTGATTCCTGCTGCTTCATAAATCTCCGGGATGGTCTTGGTGTATCCCAACGAAAGGGCAGAAAGATAATTCTGGAGGCAGGTGCCAGGATCTGTGCGATAGTTTTTCCAGATCGCCAGCGCCCCAAGTTGGGCAAGGCCATATTCGATATAGTAGAAAGGATGCTCAAAAATGTGAGATTGCTTGAGCCATTGCCCATGGAGAAAAGGCTCATAGCCAGTCCAGTCCACGGTTTCGCCATGAAATCTTACATAAAGCTCTTGCCAGGCTTGTGCCCGTTCCTCTCGGCTATGCCCCGGATGGTCATACACCCATTGCTGAAACGCATCCACTGCGGCAATCCAGGACAGCACTGAAATACAGCGATATAATTGGTTTTTCTGTGCCCGGCTCCGATCCGCCGGATCTGGATAAAACTCGTCGTATTTGTCTAGGCAGAGCATTTCCATGGTCATAGCTGCGAGCTCTGCTACTTCTGAAGGCGGATTTCTTTGGCTCAGTGGCACATCCCGAGTCAGGAAAGAATGCACGGCGTGGCCACTTTCATGGAGCAGGGTGATCACATCCGAGGTAGAGCCGGCTGCATTCATAAACACAAACGGAATGCCCGTCTCCATGAGTGGATAGTTATATCCACCCGGCATTTTGCCTTTTCTGCTCCCCAGATCCATAAATCCGCGCTCATCCATGATGCGGAGCATCTCTCCCAGCTCTGGCTTGAGGCGGGTCAGAATGCGTTCTGCTCCTTCAAAGAGTTCCTGGGCAGTTTGGAAAGGCGCCAACGGTTCGCTGCCAAAAATGTCCACCTGCAAATCATAGGGTCGCAAGGTCTCCACCCCCAGGGCCGCCTTTCGCTCTTGATGAAACCATTCGCAGACAGGCTTCACCACTTGCTCCACCGCTTGATGAAAATCGTGGGTGTCCTTGATGGTGTAGTCAAATCTCCCCCGATCCACAAACCGGTAATCTGTATAGGTATCAAATCCAGCCTGAAGGGCAATTTTGTGCCGCAGCTGAATCATTTCATCAAAAATATCTTCGATGGCTTCCTGATCCTGCGCGCGCCGCTTGCTGAGCTTCTCCCACACCCTGCGCCTGAGCTCCCGGTCCTGCGCATCCAGCAATTTGCCAGCTTGCTGAGGTGTGAGATCTTTTCCCTCATGCTCAATCGTGATACTGGCATTGATGGTAGCGTACTTTTGCCCAAGGGTTGTGGAAGCGGTCATGAGAGGGATGCTCTCTTCCCGAAACAAATCCAATTGTTGTTTCACGCTGCGGACAAAGGTCAGGTACTCTGCTGGCAGATCGCCAAAATTGGGGTGCTGATAAATCTTATGGTTGAATTTATCTTCATAGACAGAAAGCGGAGGCGAAAAATTCTGGACAAAATCCTGAAACGCCTGCTGCTTTTCTTCATCAAGGCTGTCGCATGACATTCGAATATACCTCCATGCTGCTTC
>JANQTF010000094.1:11562-14439 GCA_030731845.1 Bacteroidia bacterium
CCACAAAAAAAACCCGAAGAGCGTAGCTCTTCGGGTGTTGTCCTTGTTTCGGACGCTAATCGTGCTTTTCCCTAACACATTACAAGTATAGGTCTGGCTTGGGAGCTCGGTATGGAAAAAAGAGATCAAAGGTAACGGGGGATTTGCTTCTGTTTCAGTTTTGTGAGAACCTGATCAATTACTCATTGAGCAGTTTTTATGTAAAAATGTCAAAATATAGCTTTTTTGACGTGTTTTTCGAAATGAGGCCTGAGCAAACCGCCAAAAGTAGGTTGGGAATTGATTAAAATTGGACTCATATTGGTAACGGGAGAATGAGTTTTTCTGCTAACTATTTTTATTGTGGAAAGAATTAGAAGGATTTATTCGTCAATGTCCAAAGTGGAAAAGCGATATCTGCGCAGTTTCCTGGAGGCTTTTCACGTTAAAGGCGAAAATACCGCCATCAAGTTACTCACGATCATGGAGCGACATCCAGAGCTGGGGCAAGACGAGCTATCCCTAAAGCTATATGGTGACCCAAGGTCCAAGGCTTTCCTCATGCTCAAGGGGCGTTTGTTTGAGCGGATGATGGAAGTGCTGTCGCTCAGTATCAACCTCGAAAATAACCCAGTGGTCAGAGACGATCATGCAGCCTACGTCGCCATCGAAATTCAGAAACAACTCGCCTACGCAGCCTTGCTACGTAGAAGAGGCCTCAACGACCTGTCTCAGGAAGTTTATCACAAATGTCTCAAACAGGCCAAGGCCAGTGGTTTTCCAGAACATGAGCTCGCGGCATTGGTTGGCTTGCGCAACATAGCGGTGAGCCACTCCCCTACGGAGGTAAAGGCCTTTGGCCTCAAAATTTCGGAGTCTCTGCGCGCATTCGAGACCGATCTGGTAGCCAGTGAGGTATTTGATACCTTTCAATCATACCTTCTCGAAGCCGGTGGAGCCTACGAATCTGCGGCGGAATACCTGGACAATAATATCTCCAAAGTAGAAGAAGTACTCTCCAACGCCTACTCTCCACGTGGACATTACTATCATCTCATTCTCCTCATATCCAAGCACCAAGCCAAGCGAGAGGTGGACAAAGCCAGAGAGGCGCTCCAGGAATTGATCGATCTGCTCGAAGGTAATCGTGGCATTGCCTCCAAAGACAGATTGGCCTCCTCCTATTTGCGGCTTGCGGCTCTCGACTTGCAAGCCCATCAGTTTGAAGATGGATATCGCTCCGCCAGATTGGCGGTAGATACTTTTCCCCCAAAGAAAAACAATGTCGTCAACGCTTCCACTTACCTCGTATTTGCCTGCTTGTATCGCCATCAATACGAAGAGGCCAAACAGGTTTTCAAAAGCCTTGATTTTTTTAGAGAGCGACAGCGTGGGGGAGGTAGCCTTGAGTTGATCACCTATCTCGAATCTTGCATGGAATATTTGATGGGGAATTATCGACAGGCCTATGACCTTATCGGCGACGTACAGCGGGTATTTTCTGATAAAAGTGGATGGAACATCAGCCTCAGAATTTATGAGATCATGCTCCTCATAGATCGCAATCTCCAGGATCTCAGCTCCCCCAAAATCGAAACCCTCCGAAAACACATGGCCAAATACCACCCTGCTCCCAGGCAGGAGGCCATGTTTCGCTTTCTTACCCTGCTGGAGCGAAATTCCTTTCGGTTTGATGCCTTCACCCCTGAGATGGAGCAGATCTTAACAGCCCTCACGGAGGAATTGGAGTGGAGTGCCGTGAGCCCTGAGGTGGTCCGGTTTGATACCTGGATCCGAAGCCATAGGCTTCAGATTGCATTCTCCATCTTATTTGCTCAGGACATCGAAAAAATTAATGCGGCCAAATCCAAGGTTATTCCTTCGTAATACCCGCGTTTTTCTATTATGGCAAATGCGCCCTGGATCTCTCTCAGGGCGCACGCATGTTGACTGGCAAATATTTGTAGCCTAATTTCTTTGAGCCTCTTCTACTACGAGTCGATCCACGACAGGCTTAAGCGCCGAGTCGTAGTAAGTGGGATGGTTTTGGATATCGCGAAGCCTTGCACGACGTGCATAGATAGAGGTATGGCTCATGGCTTCTGCAATCATATCAGCAATGTGAAGATCTTCCTCTGAAATGCTCAGGGCATTCAAGTTGGCGATCCAGCCAGCTTTTTTGCCATCTTTGCCTACGATCAGCGCTCGTCCATTTTCATAACGAGCGAGCACTACGGGCTCTGCCGCAAAAAAGCTCACAGGTGCTCCGGAGTTGGCCACGCCAGCTACATTTGCAATGACAACTCCAAGACGGCCATCTTCAACAAGCATTGACACTGGAAGCCAACCTACCTGCCCATTGATGGTTTGTACCTGCACATATTGCTCGCCCTGTTGAATCGACGGCGCCACGCCAGCCACGCGGTATGCAGCTTCTCCATATCCGAGTTGTCCAATGGCGGGAGATGATTTTCCCGGGCGGTTGGTCAATGGGAGCGCGATGGCAACATTCACGAGTATCCGCTGCTGATCAACGGTGACATTGTTGTTCCATGTCGTACCTGTCTGGATGCTGCTTTGCTGCGTGGTGCGGGCATTGATAGCTGTGTTGCTATTTGCAGACCCGGTAGTCGTATAGGTATATCTCCAGAGCTCATCAGGATTGGGCGTGGTGGTGGTTCCCCCCCTTGTCGAGCCCTGTCTCTGGTTAGCGCTGCTCGTAGAGGTCGATGTATTCAGGGGATTTTGAACGGATCTGCTAAATCTCAGGTAAGACATCGGGTCAACCTCGGTAAGAGAGCCGACATAGGTCACTCCTGCATAGGATTCAATGCTTCGACCCGATTGGGTCGGTAGGGCATTGCCAGTTGTGCGCTGGCCTGCTGAGCTGCCTCTGCT
>JANQTF010000094.1:14539-22587 GCA_030731845.1 Bacteroidia bacterium
TCTTTCAAATCCAGATCGCTGAGAAGCATAAAATGCTCTGCTGCCCGGTTGTAGTAGGCCACTGCCCGGTCGTAGGACTCACGGTCGCTGAGGTCCGGAGACTGATAGGCATCTACTGCTCGGAAAAAGTTATAAATCAGCAGCATCTTGCGGCTCGGCTCAGGGCAGCGAGACCTAATCTGCTCAAGATCCTGTCTTGGAACAGGCGTCTTGGCCTGGTGGTTGAGGAATAATGTTTCCATTTCCCGCTCGAATACAAGGCAGCTTTGTCCGTATGTATGCGGTGTTGTCATCAAGGCAATAGCCGCCAGCATTCCGGCGCGCATCAGCCATTTGTTAAACCTATTCATCGATCTCTAGCTAAGGTGAGACACATAAAAAATCTACCATTCGTTGCTTCAAATGGTTTCCCAGTAATATAGAAAAACCTCATGGGAAGCTCTCGCACCACAGGGGGTTTTGGGAAATTGATGTGATAATATACCTACAATAGGTGAATCTACGAGTCGAAACAACGATTGTTTACTCAATAATCACAATATCAGCCATTCGCTGATCATTGTAGGCTGGCAAAGCCTCGCCGTTTTTGAAGTAGCGGATCGAGCGCCAGAAAGAGCCACACTCATCTACATCCAGCAAAAATGTCACGGTAAAGGTGTCCACACCGTAGGTGTCTTTGCGGATGTAGTAATCAAAGGAGTATGACTTTCCGAAGAGGAGGATATCGTTGTAGATATCATTGGCAGGATTGATATACCTTTCGGTGAAAGCGAAAGGCCCAAACTTGCCATCGGCATATCCGGGATTGATCAACTCAAAGTCGGGTCTTGGGTCTTCTCCCCCTGTGGTATCCAAATACACCACAATACCACTTGGGTCATACACTGATGTGAGATAGTTCACACCGAGTGTATCTAGATATGTGACAGTGAAAAACTCCTCGCCAACATCAGCTGCTCCGATGGAGTCACAATTGTTATAACAGGAGGGAAGCATGAGGATCACCATCATTGCCAATAGGAGAGATGCGAATCTGACCTTCATAGTTGTAAACATACTGCGCATTCGTTTTTGTAAAACCTAACGGAAAATCTATCGCTGTCCGTACAAAGCAAAGGTAATAATTTCAAGATGTCGGGATACCTATTTGAAAAAACACATTGCCAATTTCTTCGTTTAGAGGTGAATCAGGAAAATCTGATGCAAGTTATGGTCCTTATTGCCAACTTGCATCCATACTTTGACAAGACATAATGCTCCCGGAAATCATTACCCTGCCCAACGGCCTTCAGATTATTTATCAGCATGTGCCCTACACCAGGGCTGTTCATTGCGGTTTTATTATAGAATCTGGCAGTAGAGACGACAAATCTGAGCAGTGGGGAATGTCTCATTTTGTTGAGCACATGATCTTCAAAGGTACTGCCCGGCGCAAAACCTTCCACATTGTCAACTACCTTGAGGCAGTGGGAGGCGAGCTCGATGCTTATACCACCAAAGAGAAAACTTATCTCCACGCTTCCCTCGTGTCCGAATATTTTGACCGGGCTGTGGAGCTTCTCACTGATATCACCTTTCACTCCATATTTCCTGAAAAAGAAATTGTGAAGGAGAAACAGGTCATCTTTGAAGAGATAGATATGTATCGGGGCATTCCCGATGAGGCCATCGAAGAAGACTTTGACCTCATGATGTTTCCAGAGCATGGCCTTGGGCATCCTATTCTTGGCACCAAAGATTCTATTCAACAATTTACACAGCAGCAACTCCTCGACCATATTCGGTCCTCCTTCACCAGTGATCGCATTGTATTTGGGGTCATTGGCAACGTCACCCGAAAAGAAGTGGACCGTGTCGCAGCCAAGTATTTGGCTCATCTGCCGTTGACCACGGGCAAAGCTATTCGGAAGCAGCCCCTGCTTCCTCAGCTCGATCGGCGGGTGGTAGAGGGAGATCATGAGCAAGCTCACGTACTCCTTGGTGGCAGAGCATCTTCTGTGTGCGATGATCGCCATTTTTCATTTCTGGTCTTAAATAACCTCCTCGGTGGCCCAGCGATGAACTCCCGGCTCACCCTCAATATCCGGGAGAAATATGGCCTTGCCTACAATATACAGTCCTTTTACAGACCTTATTCAGACACAGGAATGTGGGGGGTATATTATGCCTGTGAAAATGGCAGTGTAGAAAGAATCCGAAAGCTTGTGATGCGCGAGCTCAAGGACCTGCGCGAGAACCCCCTTGGTTCTGTGCGACTCAATCAGGTGAAGCGGCAACTCATCGGCCAACTCACCCTCGGCAATGAGCACCTCCTCAATCAAATGCTTGGCATGGCCAGTGATATGCTCACCTTTGAACGGGTGCGACATCATCAGGAGTTTGTCGATGACATTGAGAGCCTCAGCGCCAAAGACCTTCAGGACGCAGCCGATGATATGTTTTTTCAGCGGGCGATCACCGATATTATTTATCGAAAAGCAGGATAAAAGCAATTTATCCCTGGTTTAGTTGTTTTGAGCTAGTGCGATCTCCCCTTGTGAGGAGCTTCACTAAGCCCTAAAATCCCTTGATCATTTTTAGGACAGATAATCCGTAGAGGCCTGCGGTCTCAGACCGCAGGCGCTGATGGCCAAGGTTCACCTCGACCCAACCCTGGGCCACTGCCTGCCTCATTTCCTCCTCTGTGAAATCTCCCTCCGGGCCAATGGCCAGATTTATCTGAGATGCTGATTCCAATTCAGCCTGATAGCCCATGATACCAGCAGGTGCATCCACCTGCGCGATCAATGCTGTCTCCAATTGGGGGATCTTTGCTGCCAACAATTGCTTCCAGGACAGTTGCGGCTCCAGCACAGGAACCCGTGATCGCAGGCATTGCTTAGTTGCTGCTAAGATGATCGTTTCCAATCGCTCCTGCTTGATAGTCGATTTATACTTATCCGTTCGGGCACAATGAACCGGCTGAAAGCTACTTACCCCTAGCTCTACTCCCTTTTCTATCATCCATTCCAGTCGATCCTTGAGGCGAAGGGGCGAAAATACAAGCCTGATGTGAACACCGGGTTCGCCATATCCGGGAAATGCTTCCAGGATCTGAAGCTCCACACCAAGCTTGCTCTCTTGCATGATCCTTGCAGAATAGGCATTTCCCGCCCCATCAATGATCCTGATGGTATCCCCAATCTGATGCCTCAGTACCTTTATACAATGTCTGGCTTCCTCTTCATGGAGTAGGGCACGGGAGGGATCAAGGATCTTGGCCAGGAAAATATTCATGTAAAATCAATCAATTGTTGGGGCAAATATATTCATCATTTCCTGCGAGAGCGAAATCAGTCATTCTCCTGCAAGGGAGTATCTCAATCTTTCTGTATTTTCGCGCCTAATCTGCCTGTGAAACATTACCTCCACATACCATTTCTTTTGTTGCTCTGCTTAAGTTGGGCCACAACAGAGGCCCAATCCTCAGATGAGGTGTGGACCGATGAGCAGTTGTTTCCTTCCTGCTTCCTCGATATTTCGGAGGGATGGGCCACCCCACAAGGGAAGCGCGTGTATTTTCCCTGGCGTGCCGACGCACTACAGGAGCAGGCCTTTCACAAAACCCTTCGAGTCCCAGATAGTCTTCTCGCTACCCTCAAAGGCGATACCTTATATATATGGGTAGAAGGAATCGCCTGGGAAAGTGAGCTGGTGCTGAATAATCAGTACTGGGCAGTAAAAAAATGTATGGGAGATTCCTGGGCAGTTGGCATTCCCAGGGACATTTGGCAGGCAGGGCCAGTCGAGATCATCATTACTGTTCGGTTGTCTTCCCCTGATCCATTGTCTCCTCCCCCCAGTTTATGGATCAAGCAGCCCATCTGTTTGCTTACAGCTCCACAGCTGAAAGCCTATCAGCAAGACGGATCTGATTTTGCCTACGCCGTAGATTCCATTGCGATTGTGCCACCTTACTATCGTGGGCATGGCTGGAACTTTGATGGCCTTGAGGCCCTTCGGACTCTGCAGCCAGTGCTGGATCAGCGCATAAAGTATATTTATTTCCCTTTTCCGGCTGATCGGCGGATGAGAAGACTCTGTGACTTCTACGGATTAAGGCAGGTAAGTGCTCTTCCCGAAAAAGGGACTGTGATGTGGGCCGCCTCTTATCCTATGGCCGCGGGGATGTCTCCCCTGCCAGAGGCATATTGGTTGGATGACCTTGCCCTTCGGACGCCCAACTATGGGGTGTGGTTGTCATTGGATAGATTTGTGCAAATACCCGGCGAGCCCGAAGGCCGGGAGAGTGTTGTGTTTGTCGTTCTTGGCATCATGGCATACTTACTATTTCTGCGAACATTTTTCCCCGGGATGTTTGCTGTGCAGGTACTTTGGTTTTGGCCGGGAAGGTGGACAGGCGAAGCCGTAGGCGATCTGGCAGCAAGCCTGCCGGGTCCGCTGTGGTTGTGGCTCCTATCCCGATGGGTACTTTGGGGATCCGTGATCACCTTGGCCACCCTCATGCTCAAGGATCAGGGAGTTTGGCTATCCCTTCGGCCATCGGCGACTCCTGGAATTGCCTGGCACTTTTTGAGCCAGGGAGCAAGCCTCCCTAATCTTCTGGGGAGAAGCATTCTGCTGCTTGTGGGTCTCGATCTTGTGAGATATGGCGTTGCATGGGCTGCTTCGCTGGCATTTGGAATCCCTAAGTTTGGGCGGGCTGTGCTGCGACTGGACTTGTTAGCAACTTTTCCCATGGTATATATGCTGGGAATCCCTTGGGCGGCTGCGATTCTATATCCAGAATATGGAGTGATTGGGGTATGGTTGGGCGGTGGTTTGTTGACCATTCATGTCCTGAGGCTGACACTCGCCACCGCGGCTGGATTACAACAATTTTATACCTTTTCAGGTGGGTTGATTTTTTTGTATATTTGCACGCTCAAAGCACTGCCCTATTTTATTTTATGGTAATGGATGCCATCAAAAAGCCCCTGAGTGACGCGTAACCGCGTTGTATCGTCAGTCATGCATGGGAAAGCATTTCATTACTATCAGGCAAATGTTCCTTGCATCAGTAGTTTATCGGTGTAGTCGATTCAATACGATTTTCAGGAATCGTGAGCTCTTTTCCTCTTTTGTAAGGAACCCGTGTTTCTAAGTTTTTGCTATCTCAGACAACAGCCTCAGGCATATCCACAATTCTGACCAGTATGAGTGAACAGGTCGTGAACAAGCCCGTCAACACAATTCTTATCTCCCAACCTGCTCCAAGTGATCCCAGTTCGCCTTACT
This sequence comes from Bacteroidia bacterium, assembly GCA_030731845.1. GTDB lineage: Bacteria > Bacteroidota > Bacteroidia > J057 > J057 > JANQTF01. Next base: position 19,817 of record JANQTF010000094.1, read on the forward strand.
CCCGCATTTCAGAACGCTGGGGCGTGAAAATAGATTTCCGGAAATTCATCCAGGTAGAGGGGGTCTCTGTCAATGAATTTCGCAAGCAAGGGATCAATCCACTGGATTTTACAGGGGTCATTTTCTCCAGCAAAGTTGGCGTAGATCACTTTTTCCGTCTGATGGAGGAAATGAGGATAGAAATGCCACCCGAAACCCGCTACTTCTGTGTGGGGGAGGCCACAGCCAAATATTTGCACAAATACATCGTGATCAGGAAGCGTAAGCTTCATATCGGGGAAAAAACCCTTATGGATCTCATGCCTTTGGTGCAGAAGTATAAAAAAGAAAAATTTCTATTTCCCTGTAGTGATGTGACCAGAAACGAACTCACTGGGGAAATGGAGAATGCAAATATCTCAGTTGTAGAATCGGTCATGTATCGGACCGTAGCCTCAGACCTGTCAGATCTGAAGGATATTTTCTACGACATGATTTGTTTTTATTCGCCTTCAGGAATTGAGTCGCTCTTCAAAAACTTTCCCGACTTTAAGCAAAATAATACCCGAATTGCTGTTTTTGGCAAAACTACTGCCGATGAGGCATCCAAGGCTGGTCTTAGACTTGATGTGGTTGCTCCGCAGCCCAATCAACCCTCTATGACCTCCGCCATCGAAGCTTATCTTAAGACCACAGGTCAGGATATGGTTTCGTAACCTTTTTTAAGGTTCGCATTAGGGGATTACAAGCTAAGGGAAAATGGTATGTAGAGGCCGGGCTTCATACGTGCTGAAAAGCACATTGTTTGGTTTATATGGAAAATATCCAGACATTTAGACGACCCGAAATCACCGTCACGTGGTAGATATGAGAAACCTTGCACTGACCCTCCTGCTACTTGCAGGGGCTTATTCTTTGAGCGTTGCTCAAGTGTTCGTTCAGAACACGATGTATAATTACAATCGCTTTGTGTACAATCCTGCCGCGGCCGGATTGGGGCAACTCGGAATGGAGGATGGGATGAATCTCACCCTCCTAGGCCGAATGCAGTGGTTAGGCATCGAAGGAGCCCCCAATTTGTCCACCGTTGCTTTCCACACACCAATGGAAGGAATCAACAGTGGCTTGGGTGCCTACCTGATCGCTGATCAGATTGGCCCCCTCACAACCACTGGCCTCAACCTCGCCTATGCCTACCACCTGGAAATGGGTAGAAACAAACTCAGCATTGGGGTCAATGGCGGCTTCCTTCAAAAATCCATTAATGCCAACTGGGTTTATTATGGGGAAGACGATCCAACAGTTGGAAGAGGGCAGTATGCAGATGGAACCATCGTCCCAAGTCTTGGCGCAGGCCTCTTTTTTACCGGAGCTGATGGCAAATATTTTGTCGGAGTAGCTGGTCAAGACCTTTTGGAGCCTTCATTGGAGGCCTTGTTGCTCACCTCGATAGGTGAGGAATCGACAATTCCGCGCAGTTTTTACCTCAATGCGGGCTATGTTCACCGCATAAATGCACAGCAAAGTCTTGAACCACAGATATTTGTTCGCTCTGATGGAACGTTGCCTCAGGTGGACTTATCGCTATACTGGCGTTATAAGCCAGTCGTTTTTGGTGGCTCCTACAGATTTTTTAATGACTCTTTCGCAGCTATTTTTGGAGTGAATGTACTAGACAGAACCTTCATTGCGTATTCATATGACTACACTTTGAACTCCCTCAATGCTGCCGGAGATATTTCGTCTCACGAAATCATTATCTCTTTCACCTTCCCAACAAGAGGTTCGCAAGGCGGAAAGATTAAAGATACCTTGGACAATCCTGATGACAATTAACGCGTTAGAGATGCGAAATCACGAAGAAACTTTGAGGCCTTGTAAAAAAACCGACGAAATTAACTTCGTGTCATTCAATATTCTCTTTAAACTAGCGTAATAATTAGCGAGTAGTTCGGATATCGTCCACTAATGCACTGGTTATTACGCAACGTTACTTCTTACTCTCACCCTCATCGCACCAGTATATACTTATTGAAATTGAGCGCAGATATGAAACAGGCACTCTTCACCCTTACTCTCCTGGCTTTTGTTGCATCAGGATGCGGGTTGTTTGGCGGCAAAGGAACAGGACATCACGGTGAACTCACCGGCGTGATGGATCGACCAGAGTGGGATCAATACCAGCCGATGGGCATGGTGTATATCCCGCCAGGTAGCTTCCACATGGGTCAGAACGACCAGGATGTTCCTTATTCCCAGATCGCACACAACCGGCAAATCACCATCAGTGCGTACTTTATGGATGAGTACGAGATCACCAACAACCAGTACCGTCAGTTTGTCTATGGCCCAGGTGCCAATGAGTCAAGCACAGTACAGGAAAATGGCGCACTCGATACCATCGACCCAAGACTCGCTGAGATCATTGTTCCTGATACCTCTGTTTGGGTGCGCGATTTCGTGTATGCATACAATGAGCCGTTGATGGAAAATTATTTCTGGCACCCAGCATTTGATATGTATCCCGTTGTGGGAGTCAATTGGTATGCTGCTCAGGAATTCTGTAAGTGGCGTACTGCCCACCTCAACCAATACCGCGAGGAAAAAGAACTGGCTCCTATGCCACGCTTCCGACTCCCCACCGAAGCGGAATGGGAATATGGTGCGCGTGGTGGCTACGAGCATAAGCTCTATCCATGGGAAGGTCCTTACCTCCGCAACTCCAAAGGCTGTTTCCTCGCCAACTTCAAGCCTGGCCGTGGAGACTATATCGCCGACAACTTCGAATACAC
>JANQTF010000095.1 GCA_030731845.1 Bacteroidia bacterium
CGCCTAGATCCCAGATAAAGCTGGAGTTGGGCGTCACACCGCTAGATTGATTGGCAAAGTAAACCTGTAACCCTGCTCCTGTCTGGTAGGAGAACGAAGCCTGACAGCTTGCGCCACCAGCATTGGTCACATTGACTTGCTGGCAGGTAGAATCCACGCAGCCTGTGATGATGTTTTCCACAACCAAACACACGTTGTAGCTTCCGTTGGCGGCATAAGCATGTAGCCCGGCGGGACCGGAGCTTGTTCCTCCATCTCCATAGCTCCAGAAATAGTTGGTGATATTTACTTGCGAGGTATCATTGGCAAGGAATAGCCACTGGCCCGGACCCGTGATAATCGATTGGAAGGTAGCATCACACGGCGTATTTGACACAGAGGCCACCACAGGTTTGCAGTTTGTAGCCACACATCCATTTTGGTAAGTGATGGTGAGGCAGACCGTGTACACCCCAGAGGAGGAATAAACATGGGTAGGGGTTGCCTGAGTAGATGAGGTTCCGTCTCCAAAGCTCCACTGGAAGCTCACTGCCTGGCCCGAAGTAATGGGCGTGAAGCTAACCGCAGGTTGTGCTGGAGTAACTGGGCTAACAAAGCTTGAAAAATCGGCCTGGCATCCTGTAGGTGGGGTCGCAACAACCCACTGGCAAAGGGTATCAGAACAAGGAATAGATGGGTCACTCATCACCATACAAACCAGATAGGAATCGGCTACGGCATAGGTATGTAGTTGGTAGGGGCCGGTGGCCGTGCTTCCATCGCCAAAATCCCACGCGTAGGTAGCCGTAGCGCTCAAAGAGGTATCAGCGCTAAAGTAAACGCCCAACCCAACTCCAGAAGGCGAAGAATACCACTGCGCAACGCAGGCAGGGCCCGTGATCGTAAAGGTTTGGCAAACGGTATCAACGCAGTTATTTCCATACACTGTCAGACAGGCCGTGTAGGTACCTGGCGAATAAAACTGGGTAGGATTGATGAGAGAAGAAGTAGCCCCGTTGCCAAAACTCCAGGAGTAGAGGTTATTGGGAGAATTTCCTGTACTGCTAAATACCACAATACTCCCCCCTATCTGCTGAATGGGAAAATACTGAAAAGATGCGTCGCAGATGTTGCCCGTAGCTCCGCAGGTGAGCGTCGTAGTGAGACCAGTGGTGGCAGGATTGTAAAAAAGCGTATCCATAACCGCGCTCGTCGCACCACAGTCTGCTGTGATGATCATGACTCCCTGACTTCCATAGGTCATGGGGGGAAAGGCAAACTGCCCTGCCAAATCCGTAAAGGTAGAATCAAAGCCCCAGCCCCCGGAGGTAGTAGGATAATCCAGAGACACCATGACCGAAGCCATAGGCTGCCCGTTCGAATCGAGCACTTGCCCTGTTACAGGAAAAAATTGGGCAAAACTCAACAAGGGCAGCATCAGTAGCCCGAGGAGAAGTGTCCAGTTGGAAAGTCGTTTCATAATCTGGTGGATGAAAAATGAGGTTCTTTCCCGCCTACACGCAGCTCGCCCCGGCAAAGGTTGGGTTGGGGAAGATTTTTTTTCTCTTTAGCCTCATTTCATACATACATGCCTGGCAATTTACAAATTTTGCCATATTGCGAAAAATGTAAATTCCTTGAAAATTATATTATCGATTACCATCTTCCTGCTTCCGATTCTCCTCTGGGCCACACAGTCGCTCCACACCACTGTGTGCCAGGACTGCGAATATGCACTCAGGTGGAATCCAGAGACCGATACCCTCCAACTCAGCAGTAATGAGGCCTGGCAGCCCTGGCTACCTCAAGAGGTCTTTGGCTGGCAAATCCTCAACGAAGGGCAACTCAGGGACATGTTTTTTTGCCCACAAGATTTTATCAACTCCGTGGACTTTAAGACCCACTTGGTCCTGGCTGTGATTCGCTACGACGAGGTTTCCTGGAAATTTTTTCCCAAAAAAGTCCGGTTCTCCCCAAAAGAGGCCAGGCTTTCTCTTAGCTACCAAGCCGTGACAAAAACCCTTCAACCGGGCAAAAAAGTCATTTCCTCCGCCATCTTTTTGGTAGAGATCACCGAAAAAATATCCCGGCTCGGCCTCACCAACCTCCTCTTTGAAGTCGCCGAAGAACAGAGCGGCCCATGGCAGGCAGGCCAGTCCCCTTACCCAGCTCCCGCGCCTGAGTTTTGGTTTCCTGCTGCATACTCACGGCTGGAACTGCGTCAGGTACTGGATTTGCAAGAGGCCCTCCTCGGCTCCATGAGTCCACCCACAGAACAGCCATCTGGCTGGATCCCCGACTACCTCGAACTGCGCGAGCTTCGGTTGGCCCGAGCCGAATCGCTCCCGGAAACCACCTACATGATCATCGATGACTCCCTCTTGTGGGCACATACTTTTCTGCCCGTCAGGGGGCAAAGACCCGGAGAGGTGATTGTCCTGAACAACCACGATTTTCAGCGCTACTTTGCCGTGGTGGTGATCAAGCGAGGGCCAGGAGTCGGGGTGAATCTGGGAGAAATGGCTTGGGTAGAAAATGGCCTCAGGCTTAATTTTCTTGTGACGGAACGCCCCCTTCATCAAGGACCAGGACTCAGCGTGCTGCTCATGCCCCGTGGCGACTATGGGGTGATCAGTTTTCGAGAAAATGGGGAGATAATTGGGCCAGACTGGCTAAGGTGAGCTAGTGCTTCACCTCTTCTACAAAGGCATAGAGCCGCGGGTTTCCCGGGCGTCGCCTCACCTCGAGGCGAAGGATTTCGCCTCCGGAACGCCCTGCGTTCCACAGGTAGGCTTTCAGCACAGCTCCGGGATTCTGCAACACAGGAAGCTCTCTGGTGCGAAAGACCAAATCAGCCAGATAGCTCCCGTCTGATCTGGCAATCAGGTCTGAAGAGCGCCAAAACCTGGATTCGCCATTCACCTCAATACTCAGCACCAACTGCGGCAACCCCTCCCCTATCGAATCGATTCTTGCATCAAGCTCTACGGATAATATTTCCGGAAAATCAGAGAAATAATCGTGGGGAATGATTTCTTGTGTCCCTATATACACCTCCTCCGGGGTCCATCTCATCCCATTGATTTTAGACAGTGCTCGCCAGGGTGCTACCTCATTGCTGCTCCCGGCTTTCGACAATTCATAGTATTCAGAAATGGCCCAGAGCCGTTCTTTACTGCGAATAGGGAAGCTGCGCTCCAGCGCCGTGAGATATTGTAGCGGAAAATATCTCCCCAGCCAGCCCAGCGCCACCACCTCTGCGGAGGTTGTATCTGCCCAGGCCAGCACCTGCTCTAAAGGAGGTAGCTCATAGCCTTCCAACGGGCGCACCGGATCTGTTTTCGCCAAATAATAGTCGATATAATAGGGATGATAGACCTGCATCCAGCCCGCCTTGTCTGCGTTCCCCCCTTCCACATATAAGCGCACCATCTCCTTCGCCCCACGGCCATAAAACCAACCATAGAAATCCCGCTCCCACACCAGACTGACCACACAAAGCCCCATGAGCAATACCACTGCCGACGCGGTGATGATCTGTGAGGTCTGGCTTGACATAGAAAACAGCAGGATGGCAAAAAAAGGAAAACAGAAAAAAAATACCCCGGCATGCACAATCGGTGCCACCAACCAGGAGTAGAGCACTCCCACCGCCACGGGCAGGATCACCCAATCGAGCAGCACCCAACGGCTGCGGGAATAGGTGCGTGCAAGGCCTGTCTTCAACACCAATCCTCCCACAATCCCTGCGGTCCCGATGGCAAATAACCAGGAAAAATGAAATAGATAGCCTCCGTATCTCAGGAAGAAATGCTTGTCGGGCGACCCCATCCATGCCGACCCTCCCTGACCTCCATGATGAAAAAAAATGCCCAGATGTGGTGCATAGAGTAAGGCCATGACCACAATCGCCACACCATAGCGCAGCTTGTCCTCCCGCCGAATCAACAGCAAGCCCGACGACACCAGCACCACAGCAACCAAGGCTGCAAAGTAGTGCACATAAGCGCTCAGTGCGCCCAAAACCGCCAACTGCAGCAGCTGAGCCCAGTGAGGCGTAGCCTCCTGCTTCACAAGCTTTGTGACGATCAGCGCCAGGGCCACCAGCACACAAGCACCCACAGTATAGGGCCGGATCGTGAGGCTGTGAAAAATGCCGTATTCCGTGGCGGCCATCATCGCCGCGGCAAGCAAGGCTCCGGTTTCAGAAATCAACCGTGTGCCCAGCAGATAGGTGAGCCACACCAACAGCAATCCCATCACCAAAAATGGAAGATGCAGCACCCACTCCTCTTGGCCAAAGGCCTTGGTCCAGCCCCACATAAACACCTGAACCCCAGCAGGATGCACGTCCTCTTTCACGCCATGCTCAATCAGCTCAGCAAAGGTGTCGTATTGCAGCCGCGTGAGCGTGCTCAGGTCATCGTTTCCCAATGACAATTCCCCGATCTGAAATAGCCGCAGGCCGAGTCCCACAAGGAGAATCAGGAGCAGGATTCCGATGGAAAAATAGCGCGAGGTGTTCTTCATACAGACAATTGCCCCGAAAACTACACATAGTCGATCAAAGTCTCCACATTCCCGATTTTGTTCGTGCTGATAATTGGGCGAAATTTGGCGAAATGGCAATGGAACTCCCCGTCGAATTTGTGCAGAGCATGCGCGCCCGTTTAGGACAGGACTACGAAGCCTGGGAAGCTTCTATGGCTGCATCGCCGCCTGTATCGGTCCGCATCAACCCGGCAAAAATCTCCCACGCACCGGCTCTGGAGCCAATTCCCTGGACCAGCCATGGCTTCTATCTGCCTCTGAGGCCTTCCTTCGCGCAGGACCCGGCCTGGCACGCAGGTGCCTACTACGTGCAGGAGGCCAGCTCCATGCTCATCGAAGCCGCCATTCCCACCAACCTTCGCGATCGGCCCATCAGGGCGCTCGATCTGTGCGGAGCACCCGGTGGCAAAACCACCCATCTGTCCTCTCTGATTCACCCCCATAGCCTCATCGTGGCCAATGAAGTGATCAGGCAGCGAAGCAAAGTATTGCTCGAAAATATCAGCAAGTGGGGCAGCGGCAATGTGCTTGTTACCAATCAGGACCCGAGGGCACTCGGGCAGCTCCAAGGTTTTTTTGACCTCATCCTCGTGGATGCGCCCTGCTCTGGCGAAGGCATGTTTCGCAAAGACCCCGACGCCATCGCTGAATGGTCGCCCGAGCATGTGCAGCTCTGCGCCGCACGCCAACAACGAATCCTCGAAGACATCTGGCCCGCTCTCAGGCCCGGTGGCGTCTTGATCTACAGCACCTGCACCTGGAACAAGCAGGAAGACGAAGAGCAAATCGACGCCTTTTTGCGCACCCACAACGCTGCCCTGCTCCCCATTTCTGTAAGCCCTGATTGGGGACTTTCGGAAACGCCGCTTGCGCAAGCCTCTGTCTTTCATTGCCTCCCACATCAGGTCAAAGGAGAAGGATTTTTCCTCGCTGCCATCCAAAAAACAGAGGAAGATTATCCCAGAGAGGAATCCACCAGATGGAAAAAACTCACCCTCGCCGATAAAAAAGACCGACAAGCCCTCTCTGATTGGATGCCAGAAGACTGGTCCTTGCTTAGCCATGCAGAATTTCTCTATGCCCTCCCGGAAGTATCTCTGTCTGCTACGGATGAGTTTCTGAGGCGAATTCCTGTCCTGCAGGCAGGCGTAGAATTGGGCGAAAAAAAAGGGAAAGATTATCGCCCTGCGCCCGCCGCCGCGTGGTGGACGAGCTTGAACCAAGATGCCTTTGAAACCATGTCGCTCGACCATGAAGAAGCTCTTCGCTTTCTCCGTCGAGATCCGCAAAGCTTCTCAGCTCCCAAATCATGGCTGCTCATGCAATACGAAGCCGTTTCAATGGGATGGGCCAAAGGCCTGGGCAACCGAATCAACAACTACTATCCCCAACCATGGCGCATGAGAATGGAGCTACCCACATCAGAAGATTCATTTTCTCTGCTGTCTTCATTTTGATCTTGTCCCTTTCCCTCCAATCTTTGTCTTAAACTATTTTCCTATGGCACGCGCCTGGATATTTGACATGGACGGTGTATTGGTGAATACCAATCCTTACCATAAATCAGCATGGACAACCTATGCCGCAGAATTAGGCCACAACATCGACGAGGTGTGGATGTCTCGCCACATATTTGGTCGAATCAACCGCGATGCCATCACCGCATTGCTCGGCCATGAGCCCAGCGAGGAGGAGCTCAAGATTCATACAGCCAACAAAGAAGCCCTCTTCATCGACCTTTTTCGCCCGCATATTGCGCTGCTGCCCGGGCTCGACAAGCTGCTTGCAGAGGCAAAAGCTGCGAATGTTCCGCTGGCAGTAGCCACCTCTGCCCCCAGAATGAATGTGGAGTTCATCTTTGGAGAACTAGGCCTTGCCCAATATTTCCCGGTCGTGATCGACGACGAAATGATTACCCGCGGCAAGCCTGATCCGGAGATTTATCTCAAAGCCGCCAAGGCCCTCAGCGTGCAGCCCGAAGACTGCCTCGTGTTCGAGGATTCCTTCTCTGGCGTGCGGGCCGCACACGCCGCAGGCATGCCCGTGATTGCCTTGAGCACGACCCACAAATCCTTTGAATTCACCGATGTGGAGCTCGTGATCAAGGATTTTCAGGACTTCTGTTTGTCAGATTGGTGGAACGGAGAAAGCCATGTCTGAACCATTGTATGATGCTGATCTCCTCGTGGTCGGTGGCGGTGCTGCGGGATTTTTCGCCGCCCTGCGAGCAGCAGATCTGGCACCTGAGAAGCGTATTGTGCTACTCGAAGGATCAGGCAAGACCCTCAACAAAGTGCGGATCTCAGGCGGTGGCAGGTGCAACCTCACCCATGCCTGCTTTGATCCGGCTGAGCTGGTGAAGTTTTACCCAAGGGGAAGCAAAGAGCTGCTCGGCCCTTTCCATAAATTTGGCCCCGGTGACACCCTCGACTGGTTTGAAGCCCGGCAAGTAGAAGCCAAAACCGAGGAAGATGGGCGCATGTTTCCCATCACCGATTCTTCTGAAACGGTGGCACACTGTCTGGAACAAGAAGCAGAAAATCTGGGGATTCAGATCCGGCTGAGCCAACGGGTCACGGCCATTCACCGCCGGGAAGAAGGGTTTACCCTTCAGATGGCGTCCGGCCCTTCGCTCACTGCTCCCTTGGTGATGGTCGCTTCGGGCAGTCAGCCTGCGATGTGGGACATTATGGCCCGGCTCGGTCATGAAATCGTGCCGCCGGTTCCGTCTTTGTTTACCTTCAAAATATTGGCGCCAGGCTTGAGTGAGTTGTCCGGCATATCTGTCCCGCAAGCCCGCGTGTCGCTTCCCAGCCAAGACATTCACACGGAAGGACCTCTGCTCATCACCCACGAGGGGCTAAGCGGGCCAGCCGTGCTGAGGCTATCGGCCTGGGCTGCCCGCGCATTCGCTGACCTGAACTATCGCAGTAAAATTGAGGTAAACTGGACCGGACTGGAGGAAGCGAAGATGGAGTGGCAAATCCAAAAGGTCAGGGCGCAGGACTCCAAAAAGAACCCCGGTTCTACCCCACTTGCGGGCCTGCCTTCACGCCTGTGGCTGTGGATTCTGGGGCGCGCGGGCGTGTCTGCCAATCAGCGCTGGGCTGACCTCACCGCTACCCAAATGGAAGCCATTCAGCGGGAGTGCCTCCACTGCCAGCTCTCCATGACTGGCAAAAGCACCTTCAAAGAAGAATTTGTCACCGCCGGAGGCGTGGAATTGAGCGAACTCGACTTCCGCCGATTCGAATCGAGAAAAGTACCCGGCCTCTTCCTCGCTGGCGAAGTCATCAACATCGACGCCATCACCGGCGGCTTCAACTTCCAGGCCGCCTGGACCGGCGGCTGGCTCGCCGGCACCGAGATCGGCCAGCGGATGGGAGGGGGAGGATAGAGGGGCTGCCTCGCACAGATCTGTGGGAGGGGGAAGAAATAGATCGCTACTCCCAACACACTGCGCAATATTTACGGGGATAATGTGGGCCCACATAGGCAAGCATCTATAAAAAAAATCCTACCAGATTTTCAAAAAACCTGGTAGGACTGACTCAGTGCCGTTTGGCATTATTTTGCCTGATGCACCACGCGCTGTGGTAATGGAATGGTAATTCCGGCAGCATCGAGGGCTTCTTTTCCTTGTTCGTAGATCCCGAAATACACCGTCCAATAGTCATCTACTGTAGCATAGGGGCGCACAGCGAGTTTCACTGAGCTCTCGCCCAATTCTGATACATTCACAGAAGGAGCTGGGTCTTGCAGCACGTTGGGGTGATTTTTCATCACTTCCATCAAGACGGCACGTGCCTTTTGGATGTCATCTCCATAGCTGATTCCCATGACCAAGTCCACACGCAGGCTTCCCTGTGCCGTGAGGTTGATGATCGTGCCACCGGCAACAGGTCCATTGGGCAGAATCACGGTTTTGTGATCAGGAGACAACAGGGTGGTGACGAAAATATTGATGGCTGTGACATTTCCGATTTTTCCGTCAATGTCCACCAAGTCGCCCACTTTGAAGGGGCGAAACAGCATGAGCATCACGCCGCCTGCAAAATTAGCTAAACTACCTTGCAGCGCAAAACCGACAGCCAAGCCAGCTGCACCTAAGATCGCTACGAAAGAGGTGGTTTTTACCCCCAGGATTTCAATCACGCTGATCAACAACACTGCTTTGAGAATGACTCCCATCATATCGGAGAGGAAGGTGCCGAGGGTAGGGTCAAAGCCACGCGTGTTGAGGGTGCTTTTCAGACCGCGGGAAATCCGCTTGATGATCCAAAAGCCCGCGATGAGCAGTAGAATAGCCAACACTACTTTGGGGGCGTAATCAACAACCATATCTTGACCTTTTTGTAAAAGCCCAGTCATCGAATCTAATGTGTCTTGTGGGTCCATAAATCGTAGAAAATGAAGGGTGAATGATGAGTAAGAAATGAGGATTCGCTTCTATGGACGGCCATGTGCACGCTTGTGTCACATTTTTTCGCCGACACTTGAACCGATTCTCGAAGTTATACCCGACAGGTTACTTTTTCCACCTTTTTGAGGGAAGGATACCCAAAAAAATCATCTATCTGATAATCAGGGACATACACCCAATTTACGACAGGTGTCGTAAATAAATTTGCATCTACGACACTTGTCGTTTATATTTGATTCTATCATCCAACAAGATCTCTTTTTATGTCGATTCTCTATCCATCTGATGCCGAACTGGAGATCCTGCAGATTCTCTGGGAGGCACAACCTCTGACCGTTCGGCAGGTGCATGAGCAACTGGCCCTGACCAAAGATGTTGGCTACACCACCACGCTCAAGCAGATGCAGCGGATGTTGGACAAAGAGCTATTGTCCAGGACCGAGGAGGGCAAAACCCACCTCTACACAACTCCCGTGCAGCGGGGCAACATCCGGAAGTCACTGCTCAGCCGACTGGCAGAGACAGCCTTCAAAGGCTCGGCTATGTCACTGGCCATGCAGGCACTCGGCGATAGCGATCCCTCTGAGCAGGAGCTCGAAGCGCTGGAGCGCTGGCTCGAAGAAAAACGCAAACAGAACCCATCATGACTGGCATACAACTCATCGGAACAGTTTTGCTGCATAGCCTCTGGCAAGGCGCTGTGGTAGGGCTCAGCTTTTGGATCGGTCAGAAATTTCTCGGAAAAAACAATCCGCAGGGACGCTACCGACTGGCAGGCATCCACTTGATGTGGCTGGGGATCTGGGCGATGTACACGCTCATCGATCACTGGCCCCAGACGGCGGGAGCCAACGCAATGACTGGGATCAGCATCCTGCCGGAGCAACTTGCGCAGATGTTTGGCGGTCAAAAAGCCAGCTCATGGGAACAGATGCTCTCTTGGGCAGATGAACTAAGCCCCTGGGTCGGGTGGGTTTGGCTGGTAGGATTTGCCGCGCTGAGCCTGCGTTTTGTGGGGAGTTTCTGGTATCTGCGTCGCCTGCGTAGGGAGGGAATTTCGCTAGCTCCGGAATCATGGATCGAGAGCAAGGAATCCCTGAAACGCCATCTTGGGATCAGCGGAAAAGTAGATCTGCTGATGTCAACCCGGGTATCGCAGCCGCTCACGATTGGCTTTTTGCACCCGGTGATTTTGTTGCCTATGGGTCTGATGGCAGGGATTCCTCCAGCAGATCTGGAGATGATTTTGTTGCATGAGTTGGCTCACATTCGCCGGTCCGACTACCTGACCAACCTGATCCAGCACTTGCTGGAGATCGCGTTCTTTTATCATCCTGTGGTGTGGTGGCTGTCCCGGGACATGCGCCGCACGCGGGAGGCTTGTTGCGATGATCTGGCGGTATCTATTTCAGGCGATGCGATGGCATACGCCCAGACCTTGACCCGCCTGCAACGATTGTTTATCACTCAAAAATCCATGTTTACTATGACATATCTGGCATCTCCGGGCGCATTGCGTCCCCGGATCGAGCGACTTTTTGTCGCCAAATCGCCAAGGTCACACATGCTATTTGTGACCGCCATGGCAGCCATTGCGCTGCTGCTTGCCTTCCACCCCTGGTCCAATCCTGCCTTGCAGGAGCAGATCAGCGCGGCCTCCAGTTTCATCATGCCAGCATCACCGCAGCCGGTGATTCCGCAGCAAGCGTTGCCTGAACCAGCCCCGGCTCCGCAGGAGTCTGCCACGCTTGCATTCGCTCCGGAAGAACCATCTCAGCCAGTTGTGACTGTAGCCCCGCTCGCGACGAACACAGATGGAGGCTACATGCTAGGCATTCAACCTACTACGACCAAGGAGGAGCTAGACCGATACGCCAGAGAATGGGCCGAAAAAGGCATCAAGCTCAACTTCAGCAATGTCAATTTCCGCAATGGGAAGATTACCACCCTATCCGTCGAGGTAAAGACCGAGACCAGAAGCGGTGCCGTCACCCTGGATAATTTTCAGGGGCTCGTGATCCAGGTATCGGCTGATCTCAGCAGCATCAATTTTTTCACCGGAGACAATCCCCCTCCTCCACCACCGCCGGTAGCCCCTACGGCACCAAGCCTGGAGAACAGACCACCGCCCGCGGCACCCTTAGCACCAACCGCCCCCAGGCTCGAAAACAGGCCTCCACCGCCACCACCAGCACCTTCCACACCCAGACTGGAAAACAGACCTCCACCCCCGCCACCAGCACCAAGCAGCCCCGGTTCAGGAACCGTGATCCAGGGCCAAGCAACAACTCCGGCGGTGAAGACGCCGTTTACCTTAGTCCTGGAGGACGACCAATTCATCAGCCAGGAAAGAAAGGAGATATACATCGTTGACGGTGTCCAGGTGGCTTATGAAGCGATAGGCCAAATAGATGTGGACGACATTGACCATGTAAATGTGCTCAAAGGAGACTATGCCAAGGAACAATATGGTGACCGTGGTGCAAATGGCGTGATCGAGATCACCACCAAGCAAGGCTCAGCCACAAAGGCGCTTCCACGGAGGACAGCCTCAGGCGTAGATCGCGAAGAGCTGGAGCAATTTGAAGTACAAACCGCAGATGCGATAGCAGGAGGGCTTGAGCCGCCACTGTATATCTACATGGTGGATGGAAAAACAGTCTCACTAGAAACCTATAGCTCTATTCCAAAAGAATCGCAAAAAGGCTCACCCAGCGTCATGGTTATCAAAGCTCCCGATTCTGAACAAGCGCGCAAAAGCCTGGTAGATGAGTATGGACCACGAGCTATTCATGGAGTTGTGGTTCAGGAAATTTTTACGAAAAAATGATGGCGCAACAGCCAATCACAACCACAGCAAAGCGGCTGCCCGAATCATCGAGCAGCCGCTTTGGCTATGGGATAAGCCGGGAAAGGTATGAGGGGTATAGGGTTGGGAAATAGGGCTGGGAAAGGTATAGGGAAATAAGGGTATAAGGCAATTTCCCCATTCCCCCATCCTGCAAATCCTGCCATCCAGCAATCCTGTCAAGACTCTTCTTCCCTACTCCTTCCGGGTGGCTTTAAAATTCCCGTTGGGCTGTACGGAGGTGAGGGCCGTGATTTTTCCTGCTTCGTCGCGGGAGAAGATCGCGGAAAATCCCTCCAGTTCCTGGAGGCGGAAGGCGTCTTTCTTGATGGGGTCGAGGGTGTAGGTAGGCTGGCCCGGCACCGTCATGGTGAGGTGCTCGTCTTCGATCGCAATGGCGATCTCGATCCCCATGAGTTCATAAGCACCCACATATTCCTCCAGCGCGTTGGATGCCAGGTCCAGGACCTCCACTTTTTTGGTGAACCGAATGGGTTCCACGCCTTGTTGCAGAACACTCTCTACACTGCTGATTTCCCCATCCATGTTGAGAAAAAACTGAATCTTTAATTTTCCAATACTTTTATCGGTCGCCTGGAAAACGTCGTAGTGATAGTGCTCAAACGGAATGTCCAGCCCGTTGTAGGATCCCGTCAGGGAGGTATCACCTGCCACGATGGTCATGGTTCCATAGCCTTCATTTTCATACGTCCCGGCATAATCGGCTAGTGGGTGAGAAGGCTTGGTCCCTTGCACTTTGGCAATATCCTCCTCGTCATTTTCGGCATTCTTCATAGCCTCCATTTGCTTGCTCACTTCGGTCCAGACTTCGTCGCTCCAGTCTTTTTCTTCGAGATCTAAGATGAGATCTGCGAGATAAAATTCCAGAACAGAGGTGATGGGCGTTCCGTTTTTGTTGGTAAGCACCACGATCCCGATAGAATCTTGAGGCAGGAGGCACACCCCAGCGGAAAATCCGTCGATATTGCCGCCGTGCTCCACCATGAGGTGGCCGCGATAGCTTGTGATCATCCACCCAAGACCGTAGAGCAGGTAGAACCTGTCTTCATTAACCCCCGAAGGCATGATGGCTCGGGGGCGCTGCACCGCACTCACAGCGGCGGCTTCCACTACCCTATTGGTATCCACCATGCCGCCATAGAGCATCATGTTCATCCACTTGGCCATGTCGCCGACATTGGAGTTGATGGACCCAGCGGGGCCAATGTTGTCGATGTTTTTGTAGGGCATCAGCACGATTTCGTCCTCCTTTTCTTCATACCCTTTGGCAGCGAGCTTGTTGGCTTCGAGTCCTTTGAGGGAAGTGGAGGTGCTTGTCATACCAAGGGGATCAAGAATTCGCAGCTGCACAAATTCTTCCCAGGTTTTGCCTGATACCCGCTCAATGAGCACCCCGGCAGTCATAAACATCAAATTCTGATATTGCCAGCCTCCCCGAAAAGATTCAGTGGGCTCCAGATACTGAAGTGATTCGTACAATTCTTCGCGGGTTTTGGGGCTACCGTACCAAGCGAGATCATGGCGCGGCAAACCCGATACGTGAGAGAGCAAATCGATCGCTGTCATTTCCTCCGTGGCAACCGGATCTTGCATCTCAAAATCAGGCAGGTAGGTCTTGATCGGCTCATCCCATTTGATGAGGCCATCCTCTACCAGCATGGCCACAGCCAGCGCAGTGAATGCTTTGGACGAAGAACCGATGGCAAAGACAGTCTGATCCGTAACGGGAACCTTGTTCTCCACATCGCTGAGGCCATAGCCTTTGCTCCAGATGACCTCCCCTTTTTGCACCACGGCAATGGATAAGCCGGGCACACTCCATGTTTCCATGGCGGCGGTCACGTAGTCGTCCAGTTTTTTAAGGCGCTTTTTGTCAGGTTGGGCGCCTGCAGGCAGCAGAAACGAGAGAAAGAGCAGTGCCATAGCAGAGCGGAAGATCCATGGCTGCCGTAATATTGGAGAAGTCATAATCGATAAAATATAGATGAAACAAGAGGATTCATTCTCGAATAAAAAAGATGCAGAAAGATGCACAGGAAAAGAAACGGCAGGAATGCTACCTTTCGAGGTGATTATCCATGTTTGGATACATTTGTCAGGCAATTGCTCGTATCCTTACATGTAGATCTGTGAAAAAGCCCCAGAATATATGAATCTTAGTCCTTCGCTCCCAACGCTGGAACAAATCAGAGAAGCACGTGCTACCCTCGGAGATTCTGTGATGCGAACGCCTGTCATCGAATGGAAGACGGCGAAAAAAGATACCCTGCTTGGCAAAGACAGCTCTGTTTTTCTAAAGTTGGAGTTATTTCAGCCAGGCGGGAGCTTCAAGCTACGCGGCGCGCTGCTCAACATTCGCAATCTCACGCCTGAGCAACTGGCCAAAGGCGTCACGGCTGTGAGCGCTGGCAATCACGCCATCGCAGTGGCAATGGCATCTGCGATGGCAGGCACCCACGCCAAAGTGGTGATGCCCTCCAATGCCAATCCGGCCAGGGTAAATAAATGCAAAGAGCTGGGCGCGGAAGTGGTGTTGGTGGCAAATGTGGCCGTAGCATTTGAGGAGGTTGAGCGAATCAAAGAGGAAGAAGGGAGGGTCTTCATTCACCCATTTGAAGGAGAAACCACAGCCTTGGGAACGGCCACCGTTGGGCTGGAATTTGCAGAACAAGTAGCCAATCTCGACGCAGTGATCATCCCGATCGGGGGTGGTGGGCTCGCCGCAGGCATGGCCTCGGCTTTGTCACAGCTCGTGCCCGGCATCAAGCTCTATGGTGTGGAGCCATTCGGCGCCAACTCCATGTACCTCTCATTTCTCCACGGTAGTCCACAAAAAATCGATAAGGTCCGTAGCATTGCCGACAGTCTTGGGGCACCCTTTGCGATGCCCTACTCCTATGGCCTTTGTCGCCAAACGCTGGAAGAGGTGGTCCTGATCGAGGATAGAGATATGAAACAAACCATCGCCCTGATGTTTGAGCAGTTCAAACTGGCCTTGGAGCCCGCAGGGGCAGCTTCCCTGGCAGCTTTGCTTGGCCCATTGCGCCAAACGCTTGCCGGGAAACGGGTAGGGTGCATCGTTTGTGGATCGAATATTGATTCTGGTTCATTTTTTTCCTTGCTTGAAGAGACTTAGCAGCTATGGATTACGTCTCTACAGGTAATTACCTCAGAGATTCATCCAAACTTCCTATGTTCTTCGTTAGTAGTCCGCAGAAGGCAACACCCAACATGCTACCCTTAATTCGACAATTGAGCAACGCAAGAAGCCGCTATTTTCTCACGAGTAGCGGCATGAACATTGAATACCGACAAAAGGGCGACCCCTTTGCCGATACCATTGTGATGCTTCATGGAGTAGGGGCAGACTGCCGGATTTTCCTTCCCAATATCGACAAGTTGGCGGAGCGATTTCATGTGTTGGCCGTTTCTCTCCGAGGCCATGGCCTCTCCGACAAGCCCCGCACGCTCAGCGAAGAAGCCTTTTCGATGGACCTGATGGTCCGCGACCTTATTGAGCTCACGTGGTCATTGGGCGTGCAATCCTTTCACCTTGTAGGCCACGGCATCGGGGCGGTGGTGGGATATGAGCTACTCACGCGCGACCCCAATAGCCTGCTTTCTCTCACGAGCATGGCCGCACCTGCGGGCCAAGAAGGCCTCAAGGGCGCACTCAAGATTCTACAAAAAGCCACTGGCCTTTCTACCCGCATTCTCGGCAACCACGTGAAGCAGGCCGAAGTCGCCGCCAAAATGTGCAGCACCGATCAGCAAGTGGTCGCTTTCCTCAAAGAAGAAGTGTTCTATGCCACTGATTGGAGCATCGCCAAACTGATCAGACCCCTTCTGACCGGAAAAAACTACCTGGAGATCCTCGCACAGGCTAGCAAGTGCCCCATATTGTTCATCATGGGGGAAGATGACTCCATAGAAAAAGTGACAGGCAATGGAAGAGCGATGCAGGAGACCATCGAAAAGCTGAAGGATTATCCACATGTTTCTACAGCGTCGATCCCCGGAGCGGGCTATTTTCCTAATCTAGATCAGCCCAATGCCTTTTTTGTGGCACTCGATATGGAGTTCAGGAAAATCAGCCAGAAGGGTTTTGGTGGATAATTCCAGAGTTCTCCACACGCAGCAATATGTTATCCACATCTTTTTCCACAATACGACTTTCAGGGTGGAAAAAAAACGATGTTTATTCACAACATGGTGATTTTTGAGCCGCGAAAGCCATCGGGAAAGGCCTATATTTGTACAAGTGAATTAATCAAGGCGAGTTCATCGAAAATACAACTCCCTTTTGCCATTCAGGTTCATCCATTTGCTTGATCGTGATTGCGTTTTTTCACACCTGGTTGAAATACCACTTGTTATGGGAAAAATTATTTGTCTGGCAAATCAGAAAGGCGGCGTAGGAAAAACCACCACAGCGGTGAATCTGGCAGCCAGTCTCGCAGCCCTCGAATACAAAACACTCCTCGTGGATACCGATCCACAAGCGAATGCTTCGAGTGGAGTGGGAGTAGATATCCATACCGTAGAGCACAGCATCTACAATTGTATGATCGCGAAAATGGATGGGTTTGAACTCGAAGAAGGGGAAGCCCCGACCGTGATTCAAGACCTTATCGAAGAAACCGACATCCCAAATCTCTACCTGATCCCTTCTCACGAAAATCTCGCAGGCGCTGAAGTTGAGCTTGTAGATGTGTCGGGAAGAGAATACATCATGCGTCAGGTACTCCATGAAATCAAGGATGACTTCGATTTCATTATTTTGGACTGCTCTCCTTCTCTAGGCCTGATCACCATCAATGCCCTCACAGCAGCTGATTCAGTTATGATTCCGGTGCAGTGTGAATACTTTGCCCTGGAGGGTCTCGCCAAATTGCTCAACACAATCAGAATCGTGCAGCAAGGCCTTAATCCCCAAATGGAGATTGAAGGAATTCTTCTCACTATGTTTGATCGTCGCCTCAACCTCGCCAATCAGGTGATCGAAAACGTGCGCAAGCACTTCCAACACCTCGTGTTCGATACCATCATCCATCGCAACACACGCATCAGTGAGGCACCTTCCTATGGGCAGCCTGTCATCGCTTTTGATGCCAAAAGCGTTGGTGCTATCAACTATATCAATCTCGCCAAGGAGATTCTCCAGCGCAATCAGATGCCCCTCACCAAGCAGGGAGCATTTGCCTGAGGCCTGCAACGGAGATCCTATACCTCTGCCGATCCTTCCTAAGGGAATGATCGGCAGTTTTGATTAAAACTCCATTCATACCGCCCAATCCACAAAGTACATATCGATCTCCCCGAGGTTCTTGATTTTCATCTGTCCTCTTGGACGACAAATAAAATAGGGATGAACCAGACGATAGGTATCTCCTGAGATATTGACTCTGCCGGGATCACTTCCACTTTCCATCCGTGCGGCGATGTTCACGGTATTTCCCCAAATATCGTAGGTATATTTTTTGAGTCCTACCACGCCAGCCACCACAGGCCCAGAGTGAATTCCAATGCGGGCTTCGTAGTGAGGCTCCCCCAATGCTTTTTGTCCCTCAATCCAGGATTCCATGAAATCCTGAATTTTGAGCGCGGCCCGCACTACCTGCAATTCATGCCTCGCTTGGGGTTCTGGCACTCCACCCGCACACATGTAAGCATCCCCAATGGTCTTGATTTTCTCGATTCCGTGCTCAGTGATGATATGATCAAATGCCTCAAAGCAGGTCTGAAGATCTTTCACCACCAACCTCGGACTTCGCCCGGAGGCATAGCTCGAAAACCCAACAAAATCGACAAACATCACCGTCACATGCTCCAATTCACGTGGCTGGGCCTTTCCATTTGCCATCATTTCTTCAGCAATACTCGCCGGAAAAATATTGAGCAACAGGTCTTCAGAATGTTTCTTCTCGCGCTGAATTTGCCTGTTTTTGTAGGCGAGCTCTCTCTTTTGTTTTCTTGCAAGCTGATTGCGCCAATACACAAATGCGAGAATCAGGAGGAAAACGCCCAAAATACTGAGAAAAATCAAAGATATTTTCCTGCTCCTCACTTCTCGATGGAGCTCTTCAGCATGCAAGGCCACAATCTCTGCTTGCTGCTGCTCATTTTCTGAAATCATGCTGATCACGTCTGCACGCCTGCTGATTTCCTCCTGAAGCAAAGAGTCTCTTAGGATGGATTCCAGACGATAGTAGCGCAGGGCATTGCGGTAGTCTCCCACCGAGTCAAAGGTAGCAGCGAGGCTGGCGTAGGCATAGCGCACATCGTCGCGCAGGCCTGTGCTGCGCGCAACCTCCAGCCCAAGGTTGAGGTAGCGAAAGGCCTCCCGAAAACGGCCCATTTGCGAGAACGTCGTTCCGATATCATTATAGCCATCGGCTAGTCCTTCCTGATCATGAAGGCTTAACTGAATTCGCAAGGCAGCCTGAAAGTAAGTAATAGCGGAGTCGAAGCGACCTTCCCGCCTAAAGATGCTTCCGACGTTATTGAGATAGTCGCTGATCCCGAGAGAATCGCCGAGTGCTTGATAATAGGGCAACGAGATCCGGTGAGCAATCCGAGCGGAGTCATAGTCACGCTGCTTGCGATGTGCCCGCCCCACCATGTTCCAGAGCTCTCCCAGTTCCAGGCTATCCTGGACCGCATTGGCCCAGTGAATACCTTGATGATAATAGCGAAGAGCCTCGTGATATTGGCGCAGGTCGGCGTGGATAGCTCCAAGCCAAAACATGGCCTCGGGCTTCATGGAGTGACCAGGCATTTTGTCGATTAATTTCCAGGAGCGCAGAACATAGTCCATGGCCTGATCGAAATTGGCATAGCGCCATGACACTGCGGCTAGTCCCTGCCAGCTACTGGCAAGCAGGACATCATCGTTGAATCTTTGAGCGATGGTGAGGGCCGAGAAAAAAGCGACATTGGCGGAATCGTATTTTCCCATTTGCCACATGCAGCGGCCTTTCAGCAAATAAAGCTTTCCCAAAGAAAGTGAATCAGATTCTGCGGCTAGTTGGTCTTGAACATCAACGAGAACCTCTGACGGGTGATTTCGAATGCGGATCTGAAAAGGACCACTGTTCGCCTGCTGCGCATATACACAGCAATTCCCTCCCAAAAACAGGAAAATGATCTTCAAGAAAAGGCGTGAGAACATATCAGAGCTTCTTTCGGGAGGAGAAGTTCTGAAAAAAAACCTGAAATGAAGCAAATAGATTTACCTGAACATCGATTTGATGCTACCCCAGGTCCTCTGGACAGAGGTGGGATTATGAGACAAAGTAGCCTGAAATTGATGAACCTCATTGTTGACCATTACGACCTGAAGCTCATAGTGAATGACCTCAGACTCGGTCTTGAACATGTCATCATCAAGATACTGATACTTGCCAAGACCATTGGGAGAGATGGTGGCAAGATGGGCTTGAAGCGGCTCATTGTTCAACCTACGAAAAATCCTGTATTCCTTCACATTGGTTTCAGACTGTATGTCCCACTCAAGTACGACATCAGAACCATCAGGAGAAATGTTGAAATAATTCAGCAATATGGTCTGGGCATAGGCAACCCGGGCCCCTGAAATCAGGAAACCAAGACAGAATAGAACGCCCAACCAGTATATTTTTTTCATCTCAAACAGAATTCTTACGAAACTACTCAAATTTCCCGCTTCCCCGCAATACCCTAACGAATACATTTCTTGCGGAATATCCAGTCGCTGTTGTTTTTTTTAAGTATCTGCCTCCTCAAATCCAAACAAGCTATGTTGTAGCACTTCGCCCTTGTTGGAATGAGTCAAACTTATGACGAGAGAAACGCAAAAAAGGTAGCCTACAAACTTGGCAATTCAAAAAGAAGAGAACAAAGGGCATAAAACAGTTGGGAATTTAAGAAGCTACGCTTATCTTTGCGATCCATAAAGAAGAAACAGGTTATGAAACCAGATATTCATCCCGATTACAGAGAGGTCATTTTCAAAGACATCTCCACCGACTTCAGCTTCAAGACACGTTCCACCATCCAAACAAAGGATAACATTGAGTGGGAAGATGGGAAAGAATATCCCCTCGTGAAGCTTGAAATCTCCAGCGACTCTCACCCGTTCTTCACAGGTAAGCAGAAGCTCGTCGATACTGCCGGTCGCGTAGATAAATTCTACAGCCGT
Organism: Bacteroidia bacterium; assembly: GCA_030731845.1. Lineage (GTDB taxonomy): Bacteria > Bacteroidota > Bacteroidia > J057 > J057 > JANQTF01. Next base: position 20,002 of record JANQTF010000095.1, read on the forward strand.
TACGGAAATCGCGGTAAAAAAGAATAGTTCAGTCTTTTCTGAATTTGTTATAAAAAAGCAGTTTGCCCGCGCAGACTGCTTTTTTATTGTTTAGTTTTGCTGCATTTTGATCGGGCAAGCTTAGTATTTGCATAAAACTCAGCGTATCAATCTACCCATGAAGCACCCTATCATCCTCCTTGATGACAGCCGCCAAGCTGATCTCCTGCCTTTTACTTTCACCCGGCCTGTGTGGGACCTCCGAATGGGGATCTTCACCCAAAAGGAAAGATGGGAAGCCACACTCGGCAGCGAGGTATTTACCTTGGCTGCAGGACACCTCGCCTCTGTATTCACCCACTTGCCGTCTGAGAAAGTTGTGTTAACCCTCAATAGTGGCATCTTCCCCGATGAAGATCTCGTCAGGCTAATCGACAGTCTCGATGTAGATGAATATGCCGTGGATAGTCAAGGGACATGGATCGCCGCCTGCGTACCACTCGCTACCTTAATTTCATTGAAAGAGCCCGTTGATGCTGATTTTTGGGAAGAACAGGGACTCAGAAGCCTCCTCGATAGCCATACGCACCTGTCGATCCGCTTTCCAGAAGACATCTTTCGATACAATGCCGAAGCCATCCTGAGAGATTTCCCTTTGGCGACAAAAGCCGCCCCCTCACAAAAGCTCAACGACCCGCACACCCGCGTCTATGGGCAAGACAACCTCTATCTCGCTCCCGGAGCGAGGGTAAAAGCGGCCATTATCAATGCCGAGGATGGCCCCATTTATCTGGGCCCCAATTCAACGGTATCGGAAGGGGCCATTATCGTGAGGTCTCATGCCATCTGCGATCATGCCACGGTGGCCATGGGAGCCAAACTACGCGGAGACACAACCGTAGGCCCCTGGAGCAAAGTGGGCGGCGAGGTGAGCAACTCCGTGCTCATGGCCTACTCCAACAAAGGTCACGACGGCTATCTCGGTAATTCCGTGCTGGGGCAATGGTGCAACCTCGGCGCTGACACCAATAACTCCAACCTGAAGAACAACTACGCCAATGTGAAACTTTGGCACTACCCGAGTGGCCGATTTCGCGATACAGGGTTGCAGTTTTGCGGGCTTATGATGGGTGATCACAGCAAATGTGGAATCAATACCATGTTCAATACAGGAACCGTGGTGGGAGTTTCGGCCAATATATTTGGGCAAGGATTTCCACGCAACTTTGTGCCCTCTTTCTCATGGGGTGGTGCAAGCGGTTTCACAACTTATCAGTTTGGCAAGGCACTCGAAGTAGCCAGGATGGTCAAAGACCGTAGAGGAAAAAGCTTTACACAAGATGAAGTCGCCTTGATGCAGGCCGTATTCGACAAAACAGCTGTCTATCGCCGCAGCTAACCATTCCCAACCCCCTCCTGCTTTGAAAGCTGAAGAATCGTAGGCATTTTTGCCCGACGCTCTTCTATTTTTTTCAAAACATAAGAATATCATGCGCAAAAAAATTGCTGCTGGCAACTGGAAAATGAACCTTTCACCCAAAGAGGCCCAAGCTCTCACAAGTGAAGTAATCACCATGGCCCAGGCAGAATATACTGGCCACGCTGAGGTGATATTTGCTCCTCCATTTCCTTACCTCTCCATGGTGCATCACCTCATGAAGGAAGCCAAAGGCTTTCATCTTGCAGCCCAAACCCTGCACGAAGCTGAAAGCGGAGCCTACACCGGTGAAACCTCTGCTGCCATGATCGTGGCGGTAGGAGCCACCCACGTGCTCATTGGGCACTCAGAGCGAAGACAATATTTTGGTGAAGGCAATGACTTGCTTGCCAAAAAAGTTGATCAGGCACTCAAGCATGGGCTCGTTCCGGTTTATTGCCTCGGAGAAACCCTCGAAGAACGCGAAGCCGGGGAAACCCTCTCCGTGAATCGCGAGCAGCTCGCTGGAGGTCTTTTTCACCTCTCAGCTGAGGACTTCTCCAAAGTGATTTTGGCTTATGAGCCTGTGTGGGCTATTGGCACTGGCAAAACAGCCTCGCCTGAGCAAGCTCAGGAAGTCCATGCTTTCCTGCGGGCTGAGGTTCGCGCTCAATACGGCGAAGAAATTGCTGAAAATTGCACCATCCTCTATGGCGGAAGTGTAAAACCTGATAATGCCAAGGAGCTCTTCTCCAACCCAGATATTGATGGTGGCCTCGTAGGCGGTGCCAGCCTCAAGTCTCGCGACTTTACCGAGATTCTCAAGGCGCTGCCATAAGCCATAAGCCCGGTGACACACAACATATTCTAAGGCCTCTTCCTGAATCAGCTCGATTTTGGGAGAGGTCTTTTCCATTACCTGCTTCGGTTTCTTTTGACGCCAAGCCGATCTCAGCTCCCACTCTCAACCACAAAATTCGCTATCTTCGCTCCATGAAGCGCTACTTCAATACCACAGGCCTCTGCAACCCG
>JANQTF010000096.1 GCA_030731845.1 Bacteroidia bacterium
GGGCCGATGATGTGCATACCGAGCATCTCGTCGGTGTCTTTGTGAGACAGAATTTTGACGAAGCCAAACTGATTGTCCATGCTCGCGCGTGCGCGACCAGAGGCTTTGAAGGGAAACTGCCCGGATTTGTAGGGAATGCCTTCGGCTTTCAGTTCCTCCTCGGTATATCCCACACCAGCCACTTCTGGCCAGGTATAGACCACCCCCGGGATGGCCCGGTAGTTGATATGCGGGTGCTGTCCGGCGATCACTTCGGCAACAAACATGCCTTCTTCGGAGGCTTTATGAGCCAGCATGGCGCCACGCACCACATCTCCAATGGCATAGACGCCAGGCACGGCGGTCTCCATGTGGTCGTTGACCGTGATGCGGCCACGATCAGTTTCGAGGCCGATGTTTTCGAGGCCGAGCTTGTCAGTATAGGGCTTGCGGCCAATGGCCACGAGGCAGATATCGGCAGTAAATTCTACCTTCTCGCCTTTTTTCATATCTTCTGCCACCACGGTCACCTGTCCATCGCTCACAGTAGCAGATACCGCCTTGTGATTGAAAAAGGCTTCGTAATCGAGCTCTTTTTTGAGGACTTTGACCAATTCTTTGCCGAGGGAAGCATCCATGGTGGGGATGAGCTTGTCGGCAAATTCTACTACGGTGATTTTGGTACCCAAGCGGCCAAATACAGAAGCCATCTCCGAAGCGATGACGCCACCGCCGATCACGACCATGGACTTGGGGAGCTCTTTGAGCTCAAGCGCCTCTGTGGAGGTGATGATGTGCTTTTTATCTACTTCGATACCGGGCAGGTGAATCGGCTTGGAACCAGTTGCGATGATGGTTTTGCCGGTGGAGAAAGTTTCTTCGCTGCCATCGGCTTTGGAGACTTTGATGGTGTTTTTATCCACAAAGCTACCGAAGCCTTCATACACGTCGATCTTGTTTTTCTTCATCAGGAAGGCCACGCCAGCAGTTGTCTGGTCCACGACCTCCTGTTTCCGCTTGATCATCTGGGGGAGATCCACCTCAAGACCAGAAACCTTGATGCCATGTTCTGCAAATTGGTGAGCGGCTTGATGGTAATGCTCAGAGGAATCAAGGAGGGCTTTAGAGGGAATGCAGCCGACATTGAGACAGGTGCCACCAAGTGAGGCATAGCGCTCGATGATGGCAACACTCATACCGAGCTGTGCGCAGCGAATCGCGGCAACATATCCACCAGGGCCTGAGCCGATGACCGTGATATCATATTGTTTTGCAGACATAGTTGAAATTAATTCGAAGATGTAATGGCTTGAAAATGGAGAAAACAGCAGATGGTTTTTCTTTTTTCTGTTGAGAAAAAAGCATGGACCAAAGTTATACGGTCTGCGGGAGAGATACCAATGAATTCAGCATCAAATAACAAAGGCGGACCACCTTAACGTGGCCCGCCTCTCTATACTCAAGTGGATCTGAGTCTGAACTTATTCGGCGGCTGTGGCCATTCCGTTTCCACCTTTGTGAGAAACGAGATCCAGGTTGAAGGTGATCTCATCGAGGATGAGCTTATCACCCAGGTCTTCAAAGAAAGAGCCTGAACCATACTGGACATTCCACTTAGCGCGGTCAATTACGAAGCTTGCTTTGGCACTGAGGTCATCACCATTCATGCTCACGAGAGCCGGGATTTTTACTTCGTTGGTAATGCCTTTGATGGTGAGGTTTCCAGAAATATGGTGGGAAACAGCAGGATCGCCTTCTACAGCTTCTACCTTGGTGATTTCGAAGGTGGCAGTAGGGTAGGTGGCAACGGCAAAAAAGTCATCGGCGCTGAGGTGACCGACGAGTTTGCCGTTATACTCAGGATCTTCGATATCAAGGTCGGTGATGGTAGTCATATCAACCGTGAAATTGCCAGCAGTGAGGGCAGCTCCATCTACGGACATAGATCCTTCGCTGATGGTAATAACACCATTGTGGCTTTTGCCAGTGATGTTGGCACCTTGCCAGGCGAGGGTAGAGGCAGCTTGGTCCACCACATAGGTAGTAGCGGTAGCTGCAGCTTCGGCAGCTGTACCAGCATCACCTGTTTCTGCGGTATTCGCATCGCCACAGGCTATGAGGGCGGTTGCGGCAAAAGCAATAAGAAAATAATTGCGGATGTTCATAAGTGTCAAACGATAAAGAGTGGAGAGTTGAAAGTTAGAAAGCAAATGTAAGCGGAAATTCTGGATCTATGTTTAAACGCTGATTTTGTACGTCGAAATAGTTTGCCAGTTGCCTCCGAGTATATTTTTTTCGCACAATTCCTTAACTAAACCTCCCAAAAAGTGTTTTGAAATAGGCTTTGCCAGATATGGGTGGTAGTTTTTGGAATTGGATGCTCTGCGAGCAGGCGAGCGGTTTTTCGTACAATAGAACAATTCTAAATAGATTTGTTTTGCGAAAATTCGCTTGCGAATCGCGGCTTCCCGAAATAACTTTGAGCATTTCCGAACACTCACTTTTTCCGCTAATATTTGCGATTATGTCAACTGCGACTGTGTTTTCATACTCAATTGGGCGAAAACTAGTCATGGGGATTACGGGACTTTTCCTTGTCTCTTTTCTCTTTGTGCACCTTGGAGGCAACGCGCTGCTGTTCATTCCGGACAATGGCGAAACCTTCAACGCGTTTGTGCGATTCATGACCACCAACCCATTGATCAAAGTCCTCGAATGGGGGCTATTTGCCGGATTTATCGTGCATATCATCTATGCAGCGATCCTCACCCGGCAAAATGCGGCTGCTCGACCCACTGCTTATGCCTTCAAAGGCAATCAAGGTAAAAGCGCCAACTGGTTCTCTCGAAACATGGGCCTCACCGGCACCATTTTCCTGGTTTTCCTGCTGTCTCACATCACCATGTTTTGGGGCGCCTATAAGTTTGGCGACAGCAACGGGCAAGCCACCCTGGAGCAGGCCTACACCTTTTCCTACAAAGTGAAAGAAGATGTGATTGTGCCCGACGGGACCGTAATTGTGAAATCAGGTCATTATATCGACTTTGAAGAACTCACCCTTGCCAGAAACATGGGGCTTTCAACCAAACCGGTAGCAATTAAAAACATGACCGGAATTGTCGCCGATTCCTTCAAACAATGGTGGATTGTTTTGCTTTATGTATGTGCCATGGTGGTGCTCGGTCTTCACCTCAACCACGGGTTTCAGAGCGCATTCCGATCAGTAGGGTTTGTTCACAGCAAATACTCCGGTTTCCTCTCTAAGCTTGGCACCGGTATCGCTGTGGTGTTTCCGGCTGTATTTGCCCTGATGCCTATCCTGTACTTCCTTTTACCAGGCACCTACTCCGCCTGATTTGTTGAACTGAATCTTAATACGTTCACAGATATGAAATTAGATCCAAAAATCCCCTCCGGTGCTCTCGCTGAGAAATGGGATAACCATAAATTCGACATCAACCTCGTTAACCCTGCCAACAAACGGAAGTTTACCGTTGCTGTAGTTGGAACCGGGCTTGCCGGGGCCGCCGCTGCCGCCTCTCTCGCGGAGCTTGGCTACAATGTCACCACCTTCCACTTTCAGGACAGCCCGCGCCGCGCTCACTCCATTGCCGCACAAGGTGGGATCAACGCCGCCAAAAACTACCAAAACGATGGTGACTCCATCCATCGCCTGTTTTACGACACCATCAAGGGCGGAGACTACCGCTCCCGCGAGGCAAATGTGTACCGCTTGGCGCAAGTATCAGTCAATATCATTGACCAAGCGGTAGCACAGGGCGTTCCTTTTGCCCGTGAATACGGTGGCTTCCTCGACAATCGCTCCTTCGGTGGTGCACAGGTGTCGCGCACCTTCTATGCCCGTGGTCAAACCGGGCAGCAGCTTCTCCTTGGTGCCTACTCCGCCTTGAGTCGTCAGATTGGCCTGGGAAAGGTAAAAAACTATGCCCGCCGTGAGGTTCTCGACGTCGTCATGATCGATGGCCACGCCAAAGGCGTAATCGCCAACAACCTCGTCACAGGAAAACTCGAGCGATACGCTGCCGACGCAGTGGTTCTCGCTACGGGCGGATATAGCAATGTCTATTTCCTCTCTACCAATGCGATGAACTCCAATGTGTCTGCTGCATGGAGAGCACACCGCAAAGGCGCGTTGTTTGCCAATCCTTGCTACGTGCAGATTCACCCGACTTGTATTCCTGTGCATGGAGACTACCAATCCAAGCTCACCCTCATGTCGGAGTCGCTTCGCAACGACGGTCGTGTGTGGGTGCCAAAAACCCAGGAAATGGCCGAAAAGGTGAAAAATGGCCAAATCAAGCCGAGCGAAATCGCGGAAGAAGATCGCGATTACTACCTCGAGCGGCGCTATCCTTCCTTCGGTAACCTCGTGCCTCGTGACGTGGCATCCCGCAACGCCAAGTATGTCACCGACGAAGGTCGCTCTGTGATCGCCGATGGCGAAGCGGTGTTCCTCGACTTTAGCGAGGCCATCAATCGCCTTGGAAAGGAAACCGTAGAATCACGCTATGGCAACCTCTTCGAAATGTATGAGCGCATCACAGCCCAAGACCCATACACCACCCCAATGAAAATTTTCCCGGCGGTGCACTACACCATGGGAGGCCTTTGGGTGGATTACAACCTCATGACCAACATCCCCGGTCTCTATGCCCTCGGAGAAGCCAACTTCTCTGATCATGGTGCCAACCGCCTCGGAGCCTCAGCTCTCATGCAAGGACTTGCCGATGGCTATTTCGTGATTCCATTTACCGTGGGCGACTACCTCGCCAAGCAGTCGATGAGCAATCACCCCAACACCGAGCACCCTGCTTTTGCTGAGGCAGAGAAAGCGGTTGCAGAAGAGATCAGCTTCTTCATCAACAACAAGGGTAGCCGCTCTGTGGACAGCTTCCACAAAGAACTCGGCAAGATCATGTGGGACTATTGTGGCATGGCCAGAAACCACGATGGACTGCTTAAAGGCAAAAAGCTCATCCAGGAACTGCGTGCAGAATTCTGGAAAGAAGTGAATGTGCCTGGAAGTGATAGCGAATACAACCCCGAACTGCAGAAAGCCTATCGCCTTGCCGACTTCCTTGAGCTCGGTGAGCTCATGATGGATGACGCGCGTCAGCGGGAGGAATCTTGTGGAGGTCATTTCCGCGAAGAGCATCAAACCCCTGAGGGTGAAGCCCTTCGACACGATGACGAATTCGCCTTTGTCGGCGCCTGGGAGTACCAAGGCAAAGATCAACAGGAAATTCTCCACAAAGAAGAACTTCAATTCGAAAACGTAGAACTCAAAACCCGCTCCTACAAGTAGTCGGGGGAGAGTTGTTGAATTGGAGAATTGTTGATTTGTTGAATGAAGAATGCAAAGATTGGCTCCGTGATTCTTGGTGATCTTTGTGTCTCTGTGGTTTATTCTTAAGACTCCTCACAATGCAAATAAATTTGAAAATCTGGCGCCAAAAAAGCGCGCAAAGCTCCGGCAAGATGGTGGACTACACCCTCGGAGACGTATCTCCAGAGATGTCTTTCCTGGAGATGCTTGACGTCCTGAACGAAAAGTTGATCACAACCGGCGATGATCCCGTAGCATTCGATCACGACTGCCGCGAAGGCATCTGCGGATCTTGTGGCCTGATGATCAACGGCATGGCCCACGGGCCCAGTCAGCGCACCACCACTTGTCAGCTTCACATGAGAAGCTTCAAAGACGGTGACAACATCTACATCGAGCCATGGAGAGCCAAGGCTTTTCCGGTGATCAGAGACCTCATGGTCGATCGCTCAGCGTTTGATGCTGTCATTCAGGCAGGGGGGTTCGTATCAGTAAATACTGGTTCTGCCCCCGATGCCAACGAGATCCCCGTGAGCATGGACGTGGCCAACGAGGCCATGAACGCTGCCGAGTGTATCGGATGCGGCGCTTGTGTGGCTTCTTGTAAAAATGCCTCTGCCATGCTGTTTGTCTCTGCCAAAGTCACTCACCTCGGTGTGCTCCCACAAGGGCAGCCCGAGCGGATGCGTCGCGTGCAGAAAATGGTGAAAACCATGGACGACGCCGGCTTCGGTAACTGTACCAACACCGGTGC
>JANQTF010000097.1 GCA_030731845.1 Bacteroidia bacterium
GGAATGACGAGCCAGTAGTTTCTCGTCCCTACTTTCCCATCGGCGCGGTGATAGCCCAGAAAGGTTTTGCCAAGATATTTAGATACATCGGGGGCCACCCAATCGATTGCCTGCTCGCGCACCTGGTACGCGGAGGAATCGTGGTGAACATTGTCCACGGTGATGGGAGTTCCCGCAGCGATGGGTTGGACAGCTTTGCCAACCACTACGCCATACATGTAGATCGTATCTCCCGGCTGAAAGTCGGTTTCGGCAAATTTGTGTTTGGGAGAGATGTCGGAGCGGAGCTCCAGCCCTTTCCCAGCGAAGTGAACGATTTCCCCTTTCTTCAGTGGCTGAAGTGCCACAATGACGTTGTCGGCAGGGTGAACTTTCAGAATATTATTTCCCATCAGATTATCAGCTCAGACAAAAACGAAGGGCTCCATTCAAAATTCAACATAACCATCACCAATCCCAAAACAAATGCAGGGAAAGGACAGGTAGCTGTTCAATTGGCTTACAGAATAGATTTTATTGCCCGCAGTTGTGTAGAATCCCGGTCCGGAAAGTAGCAAGGATTGTGTTGGCTATTTGGAGAAGTCAATGTTCATTTTCTCAAATTCGAGGCTGGCGAGGATAAATGGCCCTGTAGCTTTGGGGTCATTGTCGCGGATGAGTTCATTCACATAATAGTCGAATGAGCCATTGCGATAGGGTTCGCCTCCCAGGCCAGCTACTGCGCAGCATTTGGTGATGCTCATGATGCCTTGATCATCGAGCTTGATGAGATGATCGATCAAGCCTTGGTAGGCTTTTTGGGCGGTTACCATGTGGTGTTTCTCCAGATATCCCTGGTTGACGCCGCGGGCGAGCGAATAAGCAAACATGCAGGTGACAGTCGCTTCTTCGTAATTGCCCGCTGTTCCGGCCATGTCTATTACTTGATACCACAACCCGGAATCTTTGGATTGATAGGTCGTGATGGCATTGGAGGTGCGGCGCAGGATGTTGAGAAGTGCTTGTCTTTGGGGATGATTTTGCGGTAAGTGATCGAGCACATCCACGAGGGCCATGGCATACCACCCCATGGCTCTACCCCACACGTGAGGTGATTGTCCGGTCTCGTTGTCGGACCATTTTTGTAGGCGACTCTCATCGTATCCGTGGCGCAGGAGACCTGTTTTAGGGTCCAAGGCATGCTTCTCCATGATGATGAGCTGATGAGCTACATCATCGAATGCCGCGGAATCGCCGAATTTTTCGCCGTATTCGGCCAGAAAAGGAGACCCCATGTACAAGCCATCGAGCCACATTTGCCAGGGGTAGCGGAGTTTGTGCCAATAGCCCCCGTCGGTGGTTCTGGGTTGCCACTTGAGCTGCTCCCGAAGGGTTTGGAGGGCAATCGAATAGCGGTTGTCTCCTGTGCGCTCATGTAGCAAAAACAGGATTTTGCCTGCATTGACGTGGTCGATGTTGAATTCGGTGGATTCGTATCCCCTGATTTGACCCTTTTCATCGATCAGTTTATCGGCATAAGCCTTGGCATACGCCCAATACTTTTCGTCTCCTGAGGCTTGCCAAAGTCGTTGCATGGCCATCATGATGAGGCCGTTGGTGTAGGTCCACTGAGGCGTTTGCCGAAAATCGGTAGTCCAGGCTTCTGGATTTCGCTTCATGATAGAGAGGGCCATTCTTTGCGACCACGGTACCTCTCGATGGATGACGATGGCTGCGAAATCGCTTTCTTTCTGAGTAGATCCCTGAGAATTAGAAACGCATGAACTGATGGCCCCTGCGGTCAGGAGAAGGATAAGACAAAAGCATAGGCTATCGGAAGAGGAATTTTTCGGCATGACAAGATTCTTGGGCACGAGAAAAAAAATTGCAGACGGCGTGCTATCGCCGCCTGCAATACTTCATGGGAGGGGATTACTTACCGTATCCTGGATTCTGGTATCCCTCGCTGTTGCTCATGGCATCGAGCTGATTTTGAGGAATAAACCTGAGGGCGTGATAGTCCTCGATAAAAGGCGCTGCATCGGGGTTGTGGGCTTTTACCCGCTCGATGAGCTTACCTGTGCGCTTGAGATCAAAAAACCGCTGATACTCTGTCACCAGTTCCCTGCCCCGCTCGTCGAGGATGAAGTCCACGCTGAGATCTGCTGCTGCAATCTCCATGTCTGCTTCGCGGCCTTCTACGGAGCGGGCTGCACGCAGAATATTTATTTTTTCGACAGCGGCGGCAGTGTTGCCAGAGAGGAACTCAGCTTCCGCAGCGATGAGATACATCTCAGAAATGCGGAATACGATCGCGTCCCGCTTGGTGGTAGTGGTGGTGAGGTCGAGGCGGGTAGAATCTTCGAAGCGCCTGGTGATGGGGAAATAAAATTGGCGGTTGATCACCGCATCGTTGGGCGCTCCATTGGGCAGATACATGTCGTTGATATCAATGATGACGTAGCCTTTTGTTGGGTGAAAAGCCCTGATATCACCGGGGGCACTTCTGGCTTTCTGAGACTCTGGCACAGGGGTTTTGGAAAAATAAATAGCCGTATCTCCCAACTCAAACATGTACTGCAACTTCAAAGAGTCAGGAATGGCTTTCCCTACCCCATCGATGTAGATACTGTCTCCGCGCCAGCGTGGTCGCGCGGTGGCGTTGTTGGAATACCACACATTTTTGAAGGAGCCATAAAATCGCTCGTCAATCTCCGCTTCATAGAGATCAATGAGGAATTTTGTGGGCATATAGCGCTGAAAGCCCCTTCCGTTTTCCTTGTCGCGAATCATGCCCCAACCCAGGTTTTCATATCGGATTTCATACATCACATGCCCCTGATTTCCTCCTTCTCTCTGGATCAACCCAGCAGTGTTGTAGGGATTGCCATTGGGGTCTGTAAGCCCGGATTTGGTGTAGATCAGGTCGTCGGAGTAATTGACCGCCCAAACGGTTTCCTTGTTTTGGATGTTGTCAATGGCAAAGAGTTTTTTCCAATCGTCTTCCAGTTCAAAGGAATAATTCTCGATAACCCTGTTGGCATAAAAGGCGGCACTGTCATAGTTTTCCCGATACAAGTGAGCTCTGGCGAGCATGGCCTCGCAAGCCGCAGCTGTGACGCGGCCGTACTGCGAGCTCGGCCAAGCAGCCGGAAGAACAGCCCTCGCATCGGTGAGGTCTTGGAAAATTTGACCATAAAACACCGATACATCCGTCCGATTGGCTTCGCGCTCTGCCACTTCGGTAGGCTCAGTTTTGAAATGCACACCGCCCCAGATTTCAGTGATCAACCAGAGGTAATGTGCGCGGAGGAATTTCACTTCTCCTTTTCGTTGGTCCCGCAGAGCGAGATCTGCATAGGGCACATTGTCTATCCGGTCCAAAACCAGGTTACAGGTGTTAAGTCCTTTGTAAAATTCACGCCAAACGGCACCCACGCGTGTTTGTTCTTCGGCATTGGTGAAGGTGCTATACAAGGCAAATCCGGTGGCGCGGTTGTCGAGGCCGTAGGTGTAGAGGTCGGTGCCGATCTCGGTGAGGTCCCACACGTTTTCTTTGGCGTACCACGCACGCAGGGTCACGTAGGAAGCATTGATCAGGGTTTCGAATGCTTCTTCGGAGTTGTCGATGCTGGAAGAGTTGATTCCGCTGAGGTATTCTTCTTCCAAAAATCCCTGGCAGCTTGAGAAGCTGAGAAGGAAAGCAAGTAGGGCAGTTTTATACAATTTCATGATAATCAACAGTTGTCAGGTGAAGGCGAGAGAATTAGTCTAGGGTGATGTTGGCACCGAAGAGGAGCAGGCGCGCAAGTGGGAAGGAATTGGCCCCATTGCGCTCGGGATCAAGGCCCGCTTCCAAACTGCTGTACAGAATGTAGGGGTTTCGGGCACTCACATACAGCCTCACGGCATTGAACTTAGACTTCGCCATCATTTCAGTCGAGAAATTATACCCCAGGGTGATATTCTTCACCTTGATATAAGACCCGTCGGTGTAGAGGAGTGTTCCTTCAAATGGCAGTTCAGCGCGGGAAGCGTCGTAGCGCGGAAAGTTGTTGGTGGGATTTTCTGGCGTCCAATAGTCCACCGCGATCATGTTGTCATACATCCGGGGATCATAGGCATAGGCCCCGGCGCTGATAAATTGTCCCCACCGGGCAAAGACGTTGATGGTAAGGTCAAAATGATAGACCTTAAAGGTGTTCACCAGACTCCCACTCCACTGCGGGTTGGAGGTCCCCAACACGATGCGGTCGTCAAAGTCGATTACGCCATTTCCGTCCTGATCCTTGACCTTGATTTCTCCGGGGCCAGTGAATAAGGGGTCGTCTTCTTCGCCCAACTGCCAGATTCCGATTTTCTCAAAGTCATAGCTCACGGCAATGGGCGACCCCACGAACCAAAGGTTTCCTTCATCTTCGGTGAGACCGGAGGCTAGAGAAACGATTTTTTCGCGACTGCCGAAAAAGGATAGGTTTGTGGTCCAGGAGAAATTGCGGGTGTCCACGTTGATGGTTTGCAGCAGAAGCTCCCAGCCCCAGGAACTGGTTTCACCAGCATTCACAAATACATTGTCAAATCCAGCTGTGGGGGGCAATTGATCCTGGAGCAACAAGCGATCTGTTTTTGCCCGGAACATATCGAAATTACCTGCCACGCGGCCATTGAAAAACCCGAAATCGAGGCCCACGTTCACCTGCTGCGTCCGCTCCCATTGCAGATCCTCACTTGCCAGGGCGATGGGCCGATACCCAAAATAGGGGGTTTCTTCTCCTGCTTGCCCAAATTGATAGAAGAGCGGGTCAATGTTGAGGCTGGCAGCGGTGGAATACGGGTTGATCGCCGCGTTGCCAGTGGACCCATATCCTGCCCTGATTTTCAGATCATTGAGGAAAGCAGCGCCTTGCAAAAAGTCTTCTTCGGACACCCTCCAGGCAAAGCTCGCAGCGGGGAAGTAAGACCACTTATTTCCGGGAGTGAGCTGCGAAGCACCGTCATATCTGCCCGACACATTGAGGATGTAGCGATCCAGCAAGGTGTAATTCACCCGGCCAAATACCGAGGCAAGCGAGCTCTCGGTCAGCGTACTGGTTGACTGCTGGTTTTGGTTGGAGGCTAAGTTGTACCACAGCGTCTGATCAAACTGCTGCTCCTGTCCGAAGATGGCGTAGGCTTCGCTGCGGATGTAGCGAATCTCGTGGCCCAGGGTCACGTTGAGTCGCTGTTTGCCGAAGTCTTTGTTGTAGGAGAGAATGTTGTTCCAGAGATAATTGTTTCCATATCCGAGGTTCGCACCGGAAGTTGTGAAGCCTTCTGTGGGCACTTTCTGCGGATACATAAACCCAGACCGGTTGTAGCTGATGTCGGCGTTGACATTGGTGCGGAAAGAGAGGCCTTTCATCAACTCCAACTGTGCATAGGCGGTGGCAAAGGCCCGAAACTCCCGGGACTCTTCCCGGTCCTCCAGCCATGCCAACGGGCTTTTTCGTGGGTTAGCAAAGTTTGGCTGAAAAATATAGGTACCGGAGCTGTCAAAAGCTGGAACGATCGGAGACAGGGCGATGGCATCGGTGTAGCGTGGGCCGCGACCCTCCCGAAGCCGATAGGCCAGAATGGTGGAAGTTCCCACGCTGATGAAGTCATTCACCCTGCTGTCCAGATTGAGCCGATAGGTGTATCGCTCAAAATCGTCTGCTTTGATCACGCCAGACTCCTTGAAATAGTCGAGTGAGGTGGAATAGGTGGTTTTTTGAGATCCGCCTGAAATGTTGAGGTGATAATTCTGTTGACTCCCCGCGCGGGTCACCAGGTCCTGCCAATCGGTGGAGGTGCCGTTTTCGTAGCCTGCGAGTTCATCTCCCAAAAACACATTGATGGGATTGGGCTCCACATCCCAGTTGTAGGGATCTTTGTTGGCATCGATTTTCGCTTGGATATACCCTTCTACATCGTAGGTGGGCACTTTTTGAAATGCCTCGGCTACGCCGTAGTAGCTGCTGAAGGTAACCTGTGACACCCCTGCGCGTCCGCGCTTTGTGGTGATGAGGACTACCCCGTTGGCACCACGCGAGCCATAAATGGCGGTGGAGG
>JANQTF010000098.1 GCA_030731845.1 Bacteroidia bacterium
GCAGCAGCCGCTATTACCTATGGCATTGGTAGCCTCATCGGCGTATCGATCGCTGGGTAGGCTTCTCTCCTAGTCCATCACCGAAAATGCGTATCTGGTTTCAGACTGAAAGGGCTTGCCGGGACGAATGACCGGGGAATCAAACGCCGGTTGATTGGGGGAGTCTGGCGCAAACTGTGTTTCCAGGCAGAAAGCCTGGTATTCTTCCACGATTCCGCCTCTTTTTTCGCCGGATTGGTTGAGCCAATTGCCCGTGTAGAGTTGCATGCAAGGGGCTGTTGTGAGGGTATCCATCAAGATACCGGATTGAAGCGACCACGCTTTGGCGGCTGGGCGAAGGGTGCCCGGCTCGCCGTCCACCACAAAATTGTGGTCGTAGCCTTTGCGGTTTTGGAGGGCCGCATCAGTGAGGTCGCGCCCAATTGCCTTGGGAGACCTGAAATCAAATGGGCCATCTACTTCTAAGATTTCTCCTGTCGGAATCCCATCGGCCCTGCCGGGGGTGAACTGACTGGCAAACATCTGCAACATCTGGCCGGTCACGGGTCCGCGACCGTGGAGGTTGAAGTAGCTGTGATTGGTGAGATTCACCACCGTAGGGGCATCCGTGCTTACTTCGTATTGAATGGCGATGGCACCGTCAAACGTGAGGGTGTAGGTGACTGCTACCTGCAAATTCCCCGGAAAACCTTCTTCTCCATCGGCACTTTCGCAGGTAAACCGCACTGCGCTTCCCAAAGCAGTGGCCTTCAACTCGCCTTTCCACACCTTTTTATCAAACCCAACCTTGCCACCGTGAAGGATATGAGGCCCTTCGTTGTTGGTCACCCTTACTTCCTGATTGTCAATCAAAAACCGCGCGTTCGCAATTCGGTTGGCAAAACGCCCCACGGTAGCGCCGATGTAGGGCTGATCTCCGAGATAGCCCTTGAGGGAGGAAAACCCCAGGACCACATCCACGAGCTTACCGCTCCTATCAGGCACGAGCAAGTGGGTGAGCGTAGCGCCATATTCGATGAGCCTGGCCTGCATGCCAAGGGCATTGGTGAGCAAAAAGCCAGCTACTTCCTGGCCATCAGGCATTTTTCCAGCAGAATATTGTTGCATGTGGGAGGACTTTTGAGAGGGTCAGGGGTCAGATGAGAGAAGTCAGACAAGAAAAATTCCCAAAGCCCCCTGCGCGTTGGGTTTGTGAGTTAGCTCCCGCAAGCGGGACTTCGCTACGCTCAGGAGAGGTTGGGGGTGAAATTGAGTGGGTGAAATGCGAGATCTTGAGAAGCGATTCAAGAATCCGATCCAAACGTAGTCGCAGGTCTTGCGTGACAAAGAGGCGTAGCCGATCCAGTCTGACTTCTGACAGCGAAGCGGTCTTACTTCTGACAGCGAAGCGGTCTCTAAGTCTCAACATCTCTTACTCCTCCCATTCTTCGCCGCAGATTTCCTTGAGCTGCTGCTTGGCCAAATCCATTTCCTCGCCGGCGAGTCCGTAGATGAGGCTTCTCTTGAGATCCTCGCAGGCCATTTCAGGCCCTTCCATCTTGCGCTTGATCTGTGCGCGTACGAAGTAGGACATGGGGTTCAGGGCATTGGCTTGAATGGCGGCGTCGATGGTGGTCTGAGCATCGGCGGGGAGCCCGGCGTCGAGTTGAGAGAGGGCGAGGTAGTTTCTAGCAGCCATCTTCAGGGCTGGGTTTTCGGTTTTTTCAATGGCAGTTCGAAAGTCGAGGATGGCCTGTGTATAATCACCCGCTCTGCGACGATAGTAGGCACGGGAATAGTAATATATTTCCTTGGCGGCATCGTTGCAGTCGATCAGGGCATCGTAGCCTTCCACGAGCACCGGAAAATTATCTGAAGCAAGAGCAGCCTCAACCACGAAGCTCCAGGTATCACATGACCTTGCTGAGTCAAGCATGGTCAGCGCTTTTTTGTAATCGGCAATGGAGGCCGAGTATTTTTCCAGCTCCAGATACTGATAGGCACGCTCAAGATACACATCAGCCAATGTGGCGGCTACGGCAGAGTCAGGAATCGCCATTTCGTCGGCTATCCTGATTGCCTCCGAATAATCGACGAGTGCTTCCTCCCCTTTTTCAAGACCACTCAGGGCCACTGCGCGTGCATAGGAGGCATAGAAAAGATACTCATAGCTGTTTTTCTTAGCTGACTTTTTGTTCTTGCGTGGGTTGAAGCTGAGGCTTTCTGTGAAATCCACCACAGCATGATCATAATCGGAAAGCTGCAAATACTGAATGCCCCGCTTGTGCCAGAGCTTATAATCTTCAGGCTCGGCGCTCAGTTGCTCGGTGAAGAGGGCTATTTTTTCTTTGGCGAGGTCGTCACTTTGAATCAGTTTGAAGGGAAAAGGAAGATTGGTCCAAAACATGATCGGCGCGCCATTCTGCATAGCTGGCGAAAATTCCAGCTCAGAGATGTGCTCTTCCACGGCCTCGGCCAGTGCGGGATGAATTTCGCGCACCACCTGATGGCGCACATAGGCCCCTTTTTCATCCACCAAAATCCTCACAACGACGGTTCCTTCCTGATTGGCCAGAACAGCCTCATCTGGATAGCCAATTTTGCTGCGCACTGAGTCGAGGTTCAGTGGCATGGGCTCGGAGTCCACAAAGACAAACTCATTAATGTCTGGAACCTGGGCCATGATGGGCGAAAAAGAGAGAATTCCAAACAAAAAGAGGAACGCGTATCGAATGGTAAGCATGTTTTTGATCATAAGTTCTGTTCAGCAATAGCCCGGCAAATGTACAGAATGAAGATGAGATTGGGGCAAATCCTGGAGATGGGATATGCCGGGAAGGCAGGAATTCGTTCGAAAAGCTCGAAATTTTTCTAATTTGTGTTTCTTATTTCGCTCCCATTACCTACCAACCACAGGATTACTCACATGGCCACCCAGCGCATTATCCGAATCGGGACGTTCAACCTATTCAATCTGGTGTTGCCAGAGCATCAGTATCACCACGATCGGCAGATCGACCGGCGAGACTACAACCGGAAGCTCGACTGGATCGCAGCACAGCTCGACGAGATGAAGGCAGACATCGTAGGGTTTCAGGAGGTATTTCATACGGAGGCACTGGCCGAGGCACTGCAACGCACCCACAAACTGCGCACCGCGAGCTATGTGGTGGCTGCTCCCACCGGCGATCAGCCGCGCGTAGCTCTTGTGTCGCGGTTTCCGATCAAGTCGCATCATGTGTATGAAAGCTGCCCTTCGCCCCTCACATTTGAAGGCCACCAAATTCCGATCAAGAAATTTTCCAGACCTGTGCTCAAGGCTACCGTGGAGTTTCCAGACGGCACTGAGGTCGATATTTTCGTGACCCACCTCAAGAGCAAACGCCCCTCTCTGGAAAGTGGTGAAAACCGCACAGACCCGCTGGATATTGCCAAAGGATCGGCCAGGGCCCTGATCAGAAGAGCGACTGAAGCCGCAGGGCTTCGCGAGATTTTGCTTCAAGAGCTTCAGCACAAGCGCCGCCCGGTGATTCTCTGTGGCGATGTGAATGACACTGGCACCGCTGTCACAACGCAGATTATCAGCGGCGAACCGCCGCATCGTAAGTTTCCTATGGAGGTAAAAAAAACCATCTGGGACGTGCTCCTATATCATGTCAAAGACATTCAGGCCAGACAAGCCCTCGTAGATGTCTATTTCACCCACATCCATAACGGATTTCACGAAGCCCTCGACCACATCATGGTAAGTGAAGAGTTTGTGAGAGAAAACCGGAATGGTGTCGGTGCGGTAGAGTATGTGCGGGTATTCAACGATCACCTCATCGACGAAACGCTCATGGACGAAGACATTCCCGTCTGGGCCTCAGACCACGGTCAAGTGGTGGCTGTGATCGAGATGAAAAAGGAGAGGTAACAGGGATGTGCTGTTGTTTTCATGATAGCGAGCCCGACCCGGATGCCCCTCTAGGAACCTTAGCGTGGCTAGTTACTTCACAGGACAAAGGTTGAGGTAGGCTTGTGGTCCAGCCATCGGGGTGGGAGGAATAGCTATGGGTGACTGCTATACACCGTCAAAGCTATCGCTGATCTAATCTTCTCTCAAAAAATTCTGTAAACTTGCTGCCCAGAACAAGGTTAGCATGATCCATTTACTTCCGATATTTCACGTCCTGGGCCTTTTGGTAGGAATTAGTGGGGTGGCCATGCTCATGGCGCTGCCATTTTCCTTTTACTTTGCATCGGGCGACCACCCCGAAATCCTGATGGCAGGCGTGAGTTCGTTGGTCATTGGGGGCCTCGTGTGGTGGTTCACGCGCAAGGGGGGAGAAATCGAGCTCAAAAAGCGCGACGGCTATCTCATCGTGACCCTCGGCTGGGTGGTAATGTCGGCCATTGGGGCGCTGCCTTACGTGATTGGCGGGGCCATCCCTAGCTATACAGATGCTTTTTTCGAGACCATCTCTGGCTTCACCACAACCGGAGCCACCATTTTGGGGCAGAATATCGAGGATCTTCCTGCAGGGCTGCACTTTTGGCGGGCCATGACCCACTGGATCGGCGGCATGGGGATCATCGTGCTCACCATCGCCATTTTGCCCTTGTTGGGCATTGGGGGAATGCAGCTATTTGCTGCCGAGGTGCCGGGGCCCACGCCCGACAAGCTCACCCCCCGGGTGAAGGAAACCGCCAAGCGCCTCTGGATCGTGTATGTGGCTCTCACTGCTCTGGAAGCCCTGCTCCTGTGGATGGGCGAAATGAATTTTTACGAAGCCGTTTGCCATTCTATGTCCACCCTTTCCACCGGAGGATTTTCCACCCGGCAGGCGAGCATGGGCTATTTTTCGCCTTACAGCCAATATGTCGTCACGATCTTCATGTTTCTGGCAGGCACCAACTTTGCCCTCACCTACTCTGCCCTGCGTGGCGAGCCCAAAAAACTCTGGCAAAACGAAGAGTTCCGCTGGTTTAGCTACGTTTCGCTGGCGCTCACGGTGCTTGTCACAAGTGTGGTGTATTTCCGCAATGGCGACGAAATCGGGTTCGAACAGAGCTTCCGCGACGCCATTTTTCAGGTGATGAGCATCATCACCACCACGGGCTTTGGCACGGCAGACTTCACCCTTTGGGGACCGCTGATGATGGTGGTGTTTTTCCTGCTGATGTTTCATGGGGCTTGTGCAGGCTCCACTTCTGGCGGCATCAAGATGGTGCGGGTGCTGGTGATCACCAAAAACAGTTATTTGGAGCTCAAGCGGCAGATTTTCCAGAAGGCCATCTTGCCGGTGCGCTTCAATGGCAAGGGCGTGAACCCCGAGGTCGTGTCCAAAATGGTGACCTTCTTTCTCATTTTCATCTTGATGTTTGTGCTGGGCACGGTGGTGATGGCAGGCTTTGGTCTGGACTTCATGACCGCCATGGGCTCGGTGGCCGCCACGCTGGGCAACATCGGTCCCGGGATTGGCAAGGTAGGCCCGGGCGATGCGCTCAATTTTGCTCAAATCCCTGCCGCAGGAAAATGGGTCCTCTCTTTCCTGATGTTGCTCGGGCGCCTGGAGCTTTTTACGGTATTGTTGGTTTTCACGCCATTCTTCTGGCGATCTAAATAAAAAAACCATTGCATAGACGGCAGAATAAGGATATTTTTGCAGCAATAGAAAAAGACCTCCATCGAGGCCAAAATCCTGGCAGCGAGTAGCCCTCGTAGTTCAATGGATAGAATAGGAGTTTCCTAAACTCTAGATCCAAGTTCGATTCTTGGCGAGGGCACAGAAAAAGTCATCCGGCAGCGGGTGGCTTTTTTTATTTCAAAAAGTTAAGCCTATTCAAACACCTTCATCTTTCTGAACAATTAACAGTCAATTCAATTCGAAACCCCAAGTATTGGTAACAATTTCTTAACACCACACTTTCAATCACTTTTTGCAATTAGTAGTTATTACGGCATCATTCCTTCGACCCCCGGAATACCCATTTCTCAAAGTTCGTTTACCTACCTAACTCTGGCTTCTTATGAAGAATGTTTATGCTTTGTTGATTGTTTGGTTGATGTGTTCGGGGGCGTATGCCCA
>JANQTF010000099.1 GCA_030731845.1 Bacteroidia bacterium
CTGTCTTTTGACAGTGCGTTGGATGGCCTTCATGCCGCCACTTCGCTGCAAAACAGCTTTCTGAGACGAAAAATCCCGGTGCGCATCGGCATGCACATGGGTGATGTACTCTACAAAAACAACAATGCCTTTGGCGATGGTGTCAACGTGGCATCCCGGATAGAATCGCTCGCCATCCCCGGTGCAGTGCTCGTATCCAAAACCATGTATGATCAGGTGAGGAATAAAACCGAGTTTGAGCTACAGTCGATCGGCTCCTTTCAGTTCAAAAATGTGGCTGACAAAATGGAGGTTTTCGCCGTGATAAGCGAGGGGTTTTCTGTGCCACGCCCCGATCAGATCCGCGGAAAATTGGAACAGCCCCTGCCGCATCAGCCGAGCAGCGAAGAGAAAAAAGAGTGGGAACACTACCAATTGCTCGAAATTCTCGATGCCATCGAAGAGGGCAGTTGTGTGCTGATTTTGGGCAATCAGGCCTTTTCCAGACCACGTTTGGAAGGAGACGGGGAAATATTCCTCCCCGACATGTTGCATCAGGAGCAACGGAAACTCGCGGCCAACGCGCCAGAAACAGAAATGCCAGATTTCTACAGCTCCGCTCAGGCACTCGTCAAACGACCCGGAGGCCATCGCAAACTTATGGGCCTGGCAGACATTCGCTGGGAAGACCTCGGGCCTCAGCAGCGAGAGCGCTTTCAGCGCCTCAGTCAAATTCCCTTTGACCTGATTCTCTCCACCTATCCCTTCGACCTATGTCATCAGGCTTTCGAAGCCCTCGGCATCAACCATCAATACGACTTCTACAGCTTCCTCAGCGAAGCTACCGAACCCGAACCATTTGACGCCAAGCGGCCCCTCATTTACAATCTCTTTGGGAGCAAACGCCACAAGGAGTCCATGGTCCTCACGCTGGATCAGCTCTATCAGTTTTTCTTCGCAGTCCTCGGGGCGAGGCATTTGCCCACGTTGATTCAGGACAAAGTGCAGACAGCCACACAGCTTGTGTTTCTCGGCTTCTCCTTCGATGATTGGTATATGAAACTCCTGCTTCGGGTGCTCAAGGTGCACGAAAAGGACATGAATTATGCTCACAGCTCCGGGCCACTGCGCCTTGACAATCAGGTTTTCTACGAATCTAATTTCAAGGTCACCTTTCTTGACCGAAAGATCGACACCTTCGTGGAAGAGCTGCATCAGGTGTGTCAGCAAGAGGGGATGCTGCGCCGACCCAGCGCAGAGCCCGGCTCCGTGTACCAATCTATCCGCAGCCTAGTTGAAAAATATCGTCTGGAAGAAGCCATGGATCAGCTGGACGAGATCCTTCTTCAGCAAAATATGGAAGCGCGTCTTCTCAGAGAATTGGGAGATCTTTTCCGCAGCTTTCACCAGATCAAAGAAGATGAATTGTATGAACGAAGTCCCCAACAGGAGCTGGAGCAGCGCTGGAAAAAACTCCACGATCAGTTGCTTTCTCTGATTCACCGCATGGAAGCCAAACATTCCGCTTAACAATGGCATGACAGCATTACGATCCAGATATCCCGGCCTGCGGCCTTTTGACCCCGAAGAGCAGCAGAATTTCTTCGGTCGCACCGAAGAAATCGAAGCCCTCTGCCGCCTGCTCGACCTTGACCGGCTGATCATCCTGCATGGCCCCTCGGGGATGGGGAAATCTTCGCTGATCAATGCCGGCATCTTGCCCGCCCTGAGCAATGTGCGCCGCTGGGAAGTGCCCTTTCACATCGTCAAGGTCCGTTTCACCAACTACGACCCGACCATCTCCCGGATTCGTCAACAACAATCAGGAACTCCCGTCCAAGACCTGGTCAAAGACCCGGTGGATCGCTTCATCGAAGCTTGTCTGGGGCCAGATCATCGTTGGCCAGAGGTTTTGCCCTTGCCCAAACCGAGCTTTTGGCTCAGCGCCAAACAGGTCATGGTGGACCAGGAGATCCATCCGCTGCGGCTCGTCTTTGTTCTGGATCAGTTTGAAGAACTCTTTACTTACCCCGAAGAGCGGGTCAACGAGTTTGCCTTCCAGCTCGGTGAGCTCTACCATCAGGTGCAGCCCGAAGCCATCCGTCGAGGCCTGGCCCGAAAACGAATTCTGGAGGGAGAAGCACCGGGCCCGCAGCCCGGACCACATGAAGTCGCGCTGCTCGAACAGATCGACTCCGCGTTGGATGTCAAGATCCTCATTTCCATGCGTTCGGATAAATTGCATTACCTCGAACGGCTCAAACCCTATTTGCCAGAGATGATGCTCAATAGCTTTGAGCTGCGCAGTTTTGACAGGGAGCAGGCCAAAGGAGCCATTTTGGAGCCTGCCAGCCTCGAAGGGCCGGGCTTCTTGTCGCCTCCCTTCGAAATCGGGGAGGCCGTCATGACAGAGATTCTCGGTTTTTTGGAGGATAAATTGACGCGGCGCATCGAGCCAGCGCAGCTACAGATCATCTGTCAGCACCTCGAGCAGCGCATGGCAGCCAAAGCCAAAAAGAAATCCCGGTAAAAAATATAACAGTCATTCCGACCCGGAATCTGCCCCTTTTGAGAGAAGAACAGAGATGAAAAACGTCGAATCAACAGATCTCGCATCACAGGAAGCCTCCTCGCCACAAGCGGAGAAGCTTCAGGTAAGCATGGAGGATGTCGGTCAGCTCGATCGGGTTCTCCGGGGCTACTACCTGGGGCAAGTCAAGCAGATCGAAGGTCGGCGGGAGCGCCGCAAGGCGCGCATTCTCATGGAAAACCATTTGGTTCTTCCCAAATCGCGGCAGCGCACCTCCAAGGATTCCGGTTATATCCAGGAAGTGCTGGGCATCGATGGCAGCCTGCTGGCTCAATTGGAGGAGTCTCGCCTGATTCGCCGCCTCAACCAATCCGGCCACAAGCCCATCTACGAAGTTAGCCATGACACCCTCGTGGAGCCGATCCTCGCAGAACGCAACAACCGGGAAGCCATTGCGCTTTTTATGCGCCGCTACGGTCGCTGGTTTTTGTTGCTCCTGTTGCTGCTTTTTGCCTTCGGCATGTTGTTCGAAAACTGGTTTGACGTAGTGGACGACTCTCTGGCACGGCGAGGATTTTCGTCTGAAGAAGTCCATTTACAAGCAAGCGGCGACATCATAGCCGGGCAGGGAACCCATCCCCAAACCCTCGTAGTGCCTTTTTCCGACATTCAAGCCTACCGACGCAATGATTCTCTGACCCTCTACATTGGGGTAAATGTGACTGCACATCCTGACCTCGACCGCAGCGCGGGTCAGGACACCATCTCTCTCAACCTCGGTGCATTGCCGATGAAGATGTCGAGGGCTGCGCTAGAGCGCTTGCTGGAGTCGGGTCGGGATACTGCGATTCCGCTTCGGGTCATGGTTCCGGTGGGAACGGGGAGCAACGGTCTGCTTGCAGATGTTGCGGGAGTCACGCTGCTGCGGCTCCAATCTGAGCAGCTTGCTTCCGCAGATGAGCCTCTGCCCATCGGCGCAGCACAACGAACCCGCGGCATGGACATGATCGAGACCGATCTGGGCCGCATAACCCTCAAAGCAAGCAGCCGAAACCGCAGGGTTTCTCTTGATACCCTGGTCAACCTCGCAGATATGCTGAAGGAAGATCCCGTTGCACAAAGTCTGCTCCAAGGTAAGAGCCTGCGCCTCACCTATCAGGTGGATGTGGCAGCCACGCCGCCTCCCGGCAAGCAAATCGAATATGTGCCCGTTTCAGGCATCGAGGTACAATATTCCGACGGAACCAGCCGCTTCATCCCCGGCGATACCAATTCCGCGGCACAACCCACGACTCACACCGTGAAGACCGGAGAAACCCTGTACAAAATCAGTAGGCTCTACGGCCTGACCACCGCACAGCTCCGGCAGTTAAACCAACTCCCCGACAACAACATCAAGGTGGGGCAAGTGCTGCGGTTGAAGTGAGGAAGGGGTGTTTTAACATCGAACCCTCTAGTCTTCAACACGCCAAATAAGACTTCCATTTCCCATCTTTTGGCGTAGAAAAATGGGGCAGCCTTCATCGGGAGATTGGAGATCAAAATCAGATAATCACCTGATTTGAGTTTCTGTCCGCCGATATAGGCTGCTGTCCCCGTAATCATTCTTTGCTTTCTGAATGTCCTCCAGGTTTCTGAAGTGAAAATGCTTGGGGCCTTCTGAGACTTCTGGGAGCGTGTTTTACGTGTTGATTATTGTGGATCCGAGTGAGGGAATGGAAATGGTGATGATACAACCAGCCAAGCCATTGAGTACCGATGAATTCTCAGTCAGCGGGTAAACGCACAACCTGATCGGGCCAGATCAAAGAAATAAAGAGCTGCAACAGTTGTATTCGCTGATCCTGTGTAGAATTTCCCCTTTTGTCGCTCAGCACTTTCCACATCAAAGGTATTCCAAGACCATTATGACAGGTTCTCAACATGGGAATATTGCCCGATTAGAGGGGCAGCCCACGCGTGAATATGTGTGGGTGTGATAGGAACTACCTGGATCTTTAAATAAAAGTGGACCATGGCCGAAGGATTTTGTCAGAAGAATCATCTTATGATATGAGGTCCATTTTAACTAGCAAAAACAATGAATAATTTAAAATTTTCAATTCTATTTCTTGTAGGAGCAGCCGTTTTAGCCGCATCCTGTAAGAAAAGCGACACTTGCATCGAAACCTTGTGGTATCAGGATGCTGATGCTGATGGCTTAGGAAATCCAGATGTCAGTCTAACAGCATGCGAACAACCAGATGGCTACGTGGCAGATAACACCGACCCAAATGATACAGGACTTGTCGGTACGCCTTTATCCGCATTTGATGAGTTTAACACCGATGCCGTAACAATTTCATTTGATGGCGATGAAGTTACCATAGTCTCTAATGGCTTGCCAAACCATACATCACCGTATTGGGAAGACACTAATCTTTTATATATCCCGCAGACTTTTGGCGACCACACAACTCCAGGATTCATACGAGAAGGTAGCTTTACCGTAACCCTTCCTCTTTATCCTCAATTAGCATCCTCAAGTTCTGCAACGGGTCTAGGTCCCATTGGAATTGCGGTGTCAGGCCCACCAATTTTTAATGACGAAGAAGGTCAAAACAGACCTTTTGATTTACCCACAGCTACGGGACTTGATTATGCAGGAGCTCACAATGGTCCTAGTGGATATCATTATCACCTAGAGGCTGCTGATGTTCCTGAAAATACAACATTATCGTTTGATGATGAGAAATTGGTTGGCATTATGGCAGACGGCTTTTTAATCTACGGTAGAAAATGTAATTCTAATGGCGACCACCCTTCCAATTTAGATGCATCAGGAGGCCATACTTCCTCAACTCAGCATAGTGATGGAGCAGAATTTTACCACTATCACATCATTAACGAATTCTACATCAACTCTTATATCATCTTGTTTGGGGGTGATTTGCAAGGTACACCGAATAGCATTTTATAAAGCAGATCTCAACTTCTGGAGTGAAAGGAATCATCTTGAATTAGCACCGTGTAGTACAAGGTGATTCCTTTTGAATCAGATTGTAAGATTAATTTTTTCTCGCATAGATGAGTCCATTCTTTTTATGCCAAAAAATATATGAAAACGAACCTGGTTACATTACTTGTGTTTATCGTATCCTTCTCCGTACACAACCTTGATGCTCAAATCAGCACTCAATGGGGACCGGATGGTTTTGTAAAAATTGAAGAAGGTTCGGGTGGATTTTTCGCTACACTTGACGAAGGCGACCGATTCAGTCGGGATCATGATCAAGCAGGAGACATTAATGGTGACGGAATAATTGACTTAGTTGTGGGAGCACGTTCTGATGACGATGGAGCAACTGACGCAGGAGCAGTTTACATTCTCTTTATGAATAATGATGGTACTGTTCAAAGTAATCAAAAGATTTCTGCCACCCAGGGTGGGTTTACAGAGACCCTTCTCGCAAATAATTTCTTCGGTTATGGAGTAGCAGGAATAGGAGACTATGATGGTGAT
>JANQTF010000100.1 GCA_030731845.1 Bacteroidia bacterium
TCGACAAGTTTATCCGCTTTGCCGCGAGCTACGAAAACCCACAGCCATTCACCGTTATTCGGGCTTCTCAGCTATACCAATGGATAGAAGCGGGGGAATATCAGCGCCTGCTCAACAGTGCCGCAGCGACCATCAAAAACGTATCTGACCAGGGTGTTTGCCCGGCTTGTGGTCTTCCGATTGAGCCCAAAGATCTGTTTTGCACTGAATGTGGAGCCAAGCTGGAGCAGGAGCAGGAAGCAATAGGATAATCTCTCGCTACGGAGCAGCCACAAGAACCTGTTTGGCGTTTATTTCTCTAAACAACATCATCCAGATGAAACAGCTTCTTCTCCTTCGGCCCATCTTCCTATCCATTCTCCTTTCCTCTGTTGTGCTTGTCCAGGCGCAGAGCGATAGCACGCGCATCAACAAGAAGCGTCTCGCCATCACCATCGGAGCAGAAACTGCATTTTATGCGGCAGGTATGTCCTACCTCCACTTCATCTGGTACAAAGATGTGCCGCGGGTGCCTTTTACGTTCTACAACGACAACGCCGGCTACCTACAGATCGACAAATTTGGCCATGCTTATGGCGCCTATCTCGAAAGCTATATTGGGTATCATGCTCTGAGAAAGGCTGGGGTGAAAAAAGGCCCGGCATTGATCTTTGGCGGTAGCCTGGGTTTGATTTTGCAAACGCCCATCGAAGTATTCGACGGCCTCTACGAAAATTGGGGCTTCAGCTGGGGCGACATGGCCGCCAACACCGCCGGAGCACTGCTCATGACCGGGCAGGAAGCCTTCTTTGATGAGCAGATCCTTCGCTACAAGTTTAGCTTCTGGCGATCGCCCTACGCCGACATGTCAGGCGGCTACCTCGGCGATAATTTCCTCGAAAGCTTTTTTTATGACTACAATGGCCACAGCTATTGGCTCAGCATGAATGCCAACCGACTCCTGCCCAATGATCCGCTCCCGGCCTGGCTCAATGTGGCGGTGGGCTACAGTGCCAACGGCATGTTTGGCGAATTTGAAAACCGCACCCGATGTGGCCGCACCATCATTCCCGAAACACCCAGAGACCGACAGTTTCTCCTATCTCTCGATGTGGACTGGAGCAAAGTCCCCACCCGCTCGCCATTTCTCAAAACCGTATTCAAAGGCCTCAATTTTGTCAAAATCCCTTTTCCAGCCCTGGAGCTGAATAGCCGCGGGCAATTTCGGGCGCATTTTCTGTATTTCTGATTCGGCATGATCAGCATTGTTGACCAGTCGCGGATACCCAATTTGAACGGAATTTCGTATGTTGGGAAATGTGAGCGTGACATTTCCCCCTCCACTTTTTCTTTCTTCCCGCATCTATGAGCACCACCACCGCGACGCGTACCCAAGGCATGTTGATTCAAAGTGGCATTCTCGGCAGGATGTCCCAAGAGAACTTTGAGCTTTTTTGCCAGGAGCAGCGCGACCTGAGAATCGAGCGGAATGAAGCAGGAGAACTTGAAATTATGGCACCAACCCATTCTCTCACTGGAAGAATCAATACCGAGATCCTTCGACAACTCGCGAACTGGAATGTCGATCAACAATTGGGGCTCGTTTTCGGTAGTTCAACTGGATTCTACCTCAGCGGAAAGCCCGACACCATGCGCGCGCCAGATGCGTCTTTTCTCTTGCAAAAAAGATATGATGCCCTCCCGGCAGATGAGCAACACGGCTTTCTTCCACTCTGCCCAGATTTTGTGGTGGAACTGAAATCGCAGAGCGACTCACTCAGCGACTTGCAACTCAAAATGGAGCGCTACCTCGGCTACGGAGCCTCGATCGGGTGGCTGATCGATCCTGCATCGGAGACAGTGCACGTGTATCGTGCAGAAGAGGAATTGTTGATCGTTTCGGGCTTTGACCAATCGCTGGAGGCAGGCCCCTTGATGCCCGGATTCGCCCTCGACTTATCGAGGCTGCGAATGGCTTGAGCTGGTTTTACCCAGCAGGCTTCTCCCCCAGACTTTCATGAAATTCATCCCCTCGGTCAGGAGAATCCTCACATTCACCTGACTAAACTCAACCCCTTCGCGCAGGGCCACCGTCACCGCCTTCATGCTTAACGGGCTACGGTCGGCGAGAAAAATAAATTCCAGATCGGCGAGGTAGCGTTTGATAGTCGTTTGCAGAAAAATGGCCCGTCCGGCTTCATTAAAGCCCTTGAGACCACACTGGGTATCGGTGATGGGAATGCGCAGAAACGTGCGCGCCAGCAACCTCAGCACTTTGCTAATCGCCTTGCGGATGGCGGGTGTGTGCGCGTAATAAGACTGATCCTTGATGCCGATGGCGATGTCGGTCCCGGATTGCAATTCTTCCACAATGCTCACAACCGAATCGAGGGTATAAGGAAAATCAATGTCGGTGAACACGCAATAGCGCCCGGTGCTCTCCCCTACTCCCCTGCGCAGTGCAGCCCCTTTGCCTTGATTTATCTTCAAATCCACGTACATCATCCCCGGCAAATGTGCGTGCAAAACATCAATGTCTCCCGCTTCCACGCCAGCCGGAGATCCGTCATTGACCAGAATCAAGCGAATCGACAAGTCGGGCAAGCGTCGGGAAAGCTCCTGCATGGAGCTGATAATGCGGCCTGTCCAGCCCTCGGGCGGGCGATAACAGGGGAGAACGATATCGAGATTATTCGACATAAAAATTATTCTTCATCAGGCGATGGCCAGGCAGGCCGTTGTTCCAAACATCTACGCCAACCGGTCTAATCAAAAATGATTCTGCCTCTGGCTTTCGATCATATAAACTAAGATGAACACGGGTCGCCTGCTCTGAGGGCGTAAACTCAAACTCAAATTGCAGCCAGTCTTTGTACACATTTGTCCCAAACATGATACCATGATCTTCGTTTTTGATCATCTGATCCGCAGCGTCAAATTCCCGAATCATAAAGGCCGGAAAACCTGCCACCTCATGGTCGATTTTTACCCACACAGTTGCCACCATCTTGATCGGTGGAAGCGAGCCGTGATAAAGGGTAATCTCTGCATGTTCATCATTCCCTTTCAAGGTTTCCTGGCCAAATGCAGAGAAAGCTCCCTTGTCAAATCCATTGAAATGGAACCATGCCGAGTCGGAAAGAAACCACTGATGGTCGAGAGAATCGTAGGTAGCTTTTGACGCATCAAACTGCGCCACGAGCAAATCAGGGTCGGTAGCGAGATCCTTCAATCGCAATTCGCGAAGCGCAAACGCGCCTTTCTCAATCAGCAACTTGGTACGACTGAGAAGCTGCTGCTCTTCCCAGGAAATGGGCGTTTCTGCCTGAGAAATCACCAAAATGGGCCGATCATCAGGATAATCAGCGATGATTTCTTTTTGTATCCAGGGCGAGCTGAGCAACTGCACAAGCTTGGCAGACTCGCTCACCGATGTCCGCGACATGCTGCCACAAGCGAGGGGAAGCCCAAGGTTGTAAGCCATCTTGTAGGCCCTTGCCGTGATGGGCTCTGTCTGCCACCGCGACACAAATTTCTCAGACCCGACGTTGAATGCAGGAATGGGCAATAGTGCCTGAAAATCACTGGCATCTACGCCGGCTTCCTTGAGCCATTCTGCAAAATCAGGCTCCTTGTTTTTGAATACGTTATCGCCTTTGTAGCTGCGGGTAGCTTTGGTGTGCGTTTGCACATGGATCGCCATCTCCCAGGACCAAAATCCAGCCGCAGCCAGCAACATCCACATCCCGATTTGGCGAGCCCCTTTTTGACTCAGCACACGGTATAGCTGATACAGTTCATAGACGATCAACAAAGTGAATGGATAGTAAAAGGTCCAGGCAAATCTTCCCAGCGAACGAAACTGACGCAGAGGTCCGAGCATTTCGAGGAAAGAATCCGGAAACCATTTCACTGGAATGGCCATGGCGAACAGCAGCACCAGAAAGGAAGACCAAAACATGGCCCGAAGGGAGCTTGGGAGTACTGGCTTCCAGATGCTTACGAAGCGCCCCTTCAACCCATACTTCGCCAATCTCACAAGCCAGGCAATCCCCAGAAAACCCGCCACTGCCCCGACATAGGAAAAGCCTTCCACCGGTACGGGCTCCATTTCAGAGGCAAATCGGAACCATGCATCCTTGAGTGGACCTTGGGGAGGCAAAAAAACAGAAGCCCAGGAGGCTTTGTAGTCGAGAAAACCAAATGGATTGGCTGGCCTGTCGGAGACGTGATCCGTGAGAAGCATGATGCCCTGAAACACCACCAACGCGCCGATGGCTGCACCCACGAGACCGATCGCGCCGCTCATCGCGGCTTTTCTATCTGGCTGCCAGTTCTGAAGCAAATACACCAACGCCAGTGCCGTGAGCAACAGCAAGCCCATCAGCAGGTAATAGGCATGAATCCAGGCAAAGGCCAACAGCAATGTCCCGAGCCCAAAGGCACGTAGCCAGGACTTGCCCCGGTCAAGAAACAAGATGCCTTGATACCATATCGCCGGAATCACTGCCGCATAGGCCAGGGCATAGTGCCCTGCAAAGCGGTGTATCTGCGGGCTCATCAGGCTGATGAGAATCGCGCCAGGAATGGCGATCCAGGTCGGCAAGCCATAGTGTTTTCCGATTCGGAACATGAGCCACATACATAGCAGCAGCGACACAAAAACCAGCGTATTGAGGATCCCAACCGTGTAGTCACTGATGGGGAAAATGTGATGGTGAACAAACCGGAGAATCGCCGAAATAAGGGGCTGATTGTCGGTAAACAACACCTGATCGCCATAGGGGTAATTCATTCCGGTGAATGAAAACCCAGCATCATACTTGATATACCAGGAGGGCGTAAAGTAATTTTTCCACCCATCGAGGCCACCTCCCAGGAGAAAATTATTGGGATGGGTGAGAATGCGATCAAAACCAGCGAACATCACAAGCACACCCGCTACAAGCAGCAGCAGATCAGAGCGCCAGGATGTTCTGTTTTTCAGCATTGACCCAAAGGTAATACCGGAAATCGCAACCTACCAACCTAAATTATTTTCAGAATTCCCTGTAAGTTTTCGCGGGAAATACCAACTTACATCACAAATCAAGTTTGACATCACTTCAATCAATATGAACAGAAAGCAATTCTCGTCTCTTCTCCTGATGCTATTCCTTGTGGTCACAGCACTGGCAGAAGCCCCGGCAGGCCCCAAAGCCTTGCTCCGCGTAAATCTATCTGTGGGAGATAAGCTCTCCTACCATTCCATGACTGACCAACTCATTGTCCAGGACATCATGGGTATGAAGCAAGAGATGAAGCAGCAAATAGGTCTCACCTATGACATGGTTGTGGAGTCGAAAGAATCCGGCGTTTACACCCTGAGCTATACCTACACCCGCTCTCAGTTCATGATGGATGCCGGCCCGATGATGGGCAAAGTGGAGTATGATTCCGATACCCATGAGGGTGAAATTGAAGCCATGGCTCGCGGCTACGCCGCTACGGTCGGAAAATCATTTTCTGTGAAAATGGATGAGCGCGGTCAGGTGCTCGAGATAACCGGCGTTGACGAGATGATCTCTTCCATGATGGAAGATTTTGCAGACCTGCCTGAAGCTGAACGCGAGGCCATCAAAACCAGCCTTCAAACCCAATTTGGCGGCGAAGCCCTTAAAGGCTCTATCCAGGCTTCTTCTCCTGTATATCCAGAAAAAAAGGTGAAAGCCGGCTCCTCTTGGGAGAGCGCCTACCGCACCGAATCAGGTTTTTCGCTGGACATTACGAGCAGCACTGCCGTAACCTCTCTCAATGGCGAAGAAGCGGTTCTCACAGCCACACTTTCTCAGGCATCCGACCCAGAAACCTCCATGGAGATGAGCGGCATGAAGCTCGTGTATGACATCAAAGGAGGTGGAGAAACCACCTCGACCGTCAGCCTCGGCAACGGAATGCTCAGCAAATCCACCACGGTTCAAAATTTGTCAGGCGAAGTCACCGCCTCCGGCGGCATGATGGGTAATGGCATGACCTGGCCC
>JANQTF010000101.1 GCA_030731845.1 Bacteroidia bacterium
TCCCGCTTGCGGGATCATAGCGAAGCGGGTCTCACCTCTCGCAGCGAAGCGGTCTCAGAAAGCGGTCTATGAAATCTTTCTCTTATCTTCGTGCAATGCCTTCCCTTTGTGGCCGTTTTTAAGCTGATGACCCAATCCAACGTACTCATGCACCTGCGACACCTGCTCCTGCTGCTCTGCACCTTGCCCCATTTTGTGATGGCTCAGCGCGCTATTCAACCTGATCACAACATCAACTCACCCTACGAAGAGCGGGAGCCCATTCTTTCCCCTGATGGCAAAACCCTCTACTTCTGGCGCAGAGAATGCCCAGACAATACCGGTGGGTTCAACGACCCGGGCGATATCTGGTATAGCGAAAAGGACGCACAAGGGCGATGGATGCCTGCACAACGCTTTGGCAACCCGCTCAATTCCAAGGGGCACGACTTCGTGTGGGGGGTGTCTGCCAAGGGCGATTCTCTCTTTCTGATGCAGGCGGCACCCGGCGTGCAGGAGCCCGGTATTTCTTATTCCACCAAGGCCCGAGGCAGCAGTCGATGGGCAGCACCGGAGCCCATGCACATCCGCAGATTCCGATACGGTGGCAACTACAAAGACTATTTTCGCACCAGGCAGAACTTCCTGCTGCTCCCCAACGAAGGCTATCCTTCCTTTGGTGGCACAGATCTCTACATTTGCTTTCCGATCAACGACACAGCCTGGAGCAAACCCATCAACCTGGGGCAGGATGTCAACAGCTCTGGCAATGAAGATGCGCCCTTCCTCGCTGCCGATGGCAAAACCCTCTACTTCAATTCTGATGGCTACAATGGCCGTGGCGACCACGATGTGTATGTCTCCTACCGCCTCGATGACAGCTGGCAACGATGGACCAAGCCGGAGCCACTCCCCCCACCGATCAACAGCAAGGGCTACGACTTTGATTTTCAGCTGTCTGCGGATGGCAAAACCGCCTTTTGGTGCTCAAATCTCGGCACCATGGGCAGCAACGATATTTTCTACATGGATCTTGCTCCCTGTCAGCTCGATGTGTATCCCGGGGGAGATCTTACCCGTTGCCTGGGAGAATCGGTGAATTTGGAGGCGGCTTTTAGCCCCACACCCAACGTAGAATACCAATGGTTCAAAAACGGAGCCCCGATTCGAGGCGCTTATAACAGCAGCTTGCGCGTGGATCAGGATGGCGATTATCAGCTCCAGAAAAAAATGGCCGGGTGTGAGGTCAAATCTTCCGTGCAACGGGTACGCTTTGTGCAACCACCTTCTGCAAGCGTCAGAGCAGGTGGAGAGGTGATTTGCCTGGAAGACAGTGTTCTGCTACAGGCCCTTTCTACCTCTGGCAATACATATCAATGGATCAAAAACGGCCTGTCTATCCCAGAGGCTACTGGTCGCGACCACTGGGCAAGCACCCCTGGCACTTATTCTGTTGAGGTGGCGGAGGGTGGCTGTTCATCACGATCTTCCTCTTATGATTTGCTCAGCTTCAATCCTCCCATCATTTTCACCGAAGAAGACACGATGGAAGGGTGGATGCCCATTTTACCACGCTGGGACTGGACCAACAAAGTGCGGCCCGACAAAGGAGAAACCGTGGTGCGCGATCTCGTAGCAGGACCGCTTGGCGAAACCTACGTTCTCACCCAAACCAGCAATCGAGGCAAGGTCACACAGCGGGTCAGCTCCTTTTTTTCCAACGGGCTGGAAAGGGGAATCACCTATGAAACAGATGTAAGAAGCACAGCTCCTGCATTTATGGCTACAGATCCCGATGGCAACCTCATCGTAGCCGGTCACGACGAATACCTTCGGAAATTCAAGCCGGATGGGCGTGTGATGTGGTGGAAAGACGAACGAAGACAGCAAATGATGGGCGTTTGTAGCGACCCGCTGGGCAATATTTACACCGCAGGCAGATACCGCGACACCCTCAGCCTGGGATCAGAACGACGAGGGGCACCTGATCGCGGAGCCATATTTCTGGCCAAGCACTCGCCACGTGGGGAGCTGCTTTGGCTCAAGACATTTAGCGCAGACTTCTACGATTTTGATTTTGGCAATGCCCTTTCCAGTGATTGCGAAGGAAATATCTACCTCGCGGGAGGGTTTGATTTGGTCGCAGACTTTGACCGTTTTGCCCTGCGCGGCACCTTGCTCAAAGACAACTATTTCCTTGTGAAATTCAACCCTGAAGGCAGGGTGCTCTTCGGCCAAAAGATTGTTACAGATCGCAGCAGGGTCAAGTCTGGAGATCTGTATGTGGACTGTGATGGCCGTTCCACCCTGCTGATCAACCGTGAGTATCACACCTTTGCCGAAAACGGCATCGATATGTGGCATGGGCTACTGTTGCAGCCCGAGGGCAGCTATGCCCTCATCCACCGGGTGGTCTCATATCAGGGCGATGTCTATGCCAGTGGATTTACCATGGATGGGCGCTCCTTCGTGAGCAAGCTCAACCGGATGTATAACCAGATAATTTTGTGGCAAGACCGGGGTGCCTCCACCACGGAGCAAGACCTCGCAGCAATCACGGTCGATGCCAATGGTGCGGTGACGGTAAGTGGCGTTTCCCGTGGCAATAATTTCCAGGGTAGCCAATTTGACCTCACGAGTGGGTCTCCGGTTTTCCTCATGAAATATGCTCGCCCCATGGTAGAATCCATTACGCGAGAACCCCTCACACTATGTGGTGGCGATCCTGTGGTGCTGCTCGTGCGAGAGGAAAGAGGCCTTTCTTATCAGTGGCTTCGCGATGGTCGGGAAATCTCTGGCGCAACCCAACAAGCCTACCGCGCCAATCGGGCGGGCACCTATCAGGTGCGCGGGGTCGTCTCTGGGTGCGAACGCGTGTCTGAGCCAGTTTTGGTCACTGAATGCGGAGAAGACCCCGTGCTGCAATCACCTATACTAGCAACACGAGCCACAGAGCCCGAGGCACCCAAACCAGTGCTCTCCACAGATGTGGACTACGGATTTGGAGGTGAGCCTAACCGCCTGCGCGGACGCCGCGTGAACTCACAAGAAGAAATGACCATCAGCTCTACTGAAGCCATGCTGCTCGTGTGGGACCATGGCGCCGTGGATCTCGACACCGTTTCCATCAACCTCAATGGCGAATGGATTTTAGAAAATTATGGACTGCAAAAAGAAGCCCTCCAAATACCGGTGACACTCCGGACAGGCGACAACTATCTTGTGCTATATGCCCTTAACCTCGGGGGAACACCACCCAATACCGCCTCTATCAAAGTGGACGATGGCATCACCAAGCAGACCATGCAACTCAGGTCGAGCCTGCGAAATTGTGGGATGCTACGAATACGGGTAAAACCTTGATAAACAACACAAAAAGGAGGTTTTTGACCAACAAAACCTCCTTTTTGTGCGTAAAAACAGGTATGAATATTTCTCAAAATCATACCACTAATTCGATGAAAAATTTTTCAAACCTATCCGCTGAGCAAGTCGAAAAGATAGCCCTCCAGCTCAATCATCTCCTTGCCGAATATCATCTGCATTATCAGAAAATGAGAAATTTTCACTGGAATGTATATGGTGAGCAGTTTTTTCAATTGCATGCACAGTTCGAGGCACAGTACAACCGTGCCAAGATCCAAATCGATGAAATCGCAGAGCGCATCCTGACCCTGCAACGCCGCCCTGTCTCCAATTTCTCTGATTACCTCTACATGGCCACCATTGCGGAAGAAAAAGAAACTCTGCGCCCAAGAGACATGGTAGAAGCAACCCTCAGAGATTTTGATATCCTCATCGACAGAATGAATCAGGTGATTAAGACCGCTGATCAAGCCAACGACTCAGGAACAGCAGACATGGTAACCGCCTTTTTGAAGGACATGCAGAAATCCCATTGGATGTTCCGCGCATACATGCGCGAACCAATCCTAGCTTCATGATCGAAGGGCAAAACCAGCCAATTTCGTGTACCTGATTCCGCCATCGAGTTGATCAGAACGCCATAGAGCCAATTTATCAACCTTGATTGACCCGCAAACAAGATGCTCAGGAAGCCTTGTTTGCGGGTCAAACTTGTGGGGGTTACATCGCGCTGAAGTCATGTGCGGAATAGGTGCGGTCCATTGCTGGGGAAATGGCTGGATTTGGCTAAACCATCCCTGAGAAGATTTGACCAGCAGATTGAAGTCAGGAGATTTTTGAAATTGAAGCCACAGCATCCGGATATCATGGCCTTTGGGCGCCCATTGCCAACGGCCATTTGTCAGCTCAAAGGCATCGATCTGCGAATGTCCATAAGCAAAAAGCTCAATCAGATTGTCCAGCATGTCAGCATTTACATTACCCAAAAACAGGGACGTGATATGCAAATTCTCCAGCTTCGTCCAGGATAGCCATGCCTTGTCCGAAAGGCTGTCTTTCAGCACCTCATATTCCTGCTTGCAGGAATCAGGCGCAGGAATCCCCATAAACAAACGGATAAATTTATTATCTTCTGACATGGCTGAAAGATAGGCGGGTAGGAAGGCTCTGCGGAATATCGAAACAAGAAATCAAAAAATAGGTTATTTTGGAAGAGTCGTAAAAATTATGGGTGCTTGCTATTTTTTTAGTAAAAAATAATATAATTAGCAATCCAATTTCCACCATTGATGCGACACCCACACTACACGCCTTTCGCTTTGCAAAACGCCGAAGTTGTACCACCACTTGGATCACGCCAGCCAGTTCCTGGAACGGATACAAGCCTCTGTCCGCCAAGGCAATTTAGTTGGAATGAAGCCAACTATGCATGGGAATCGCCAGGCAAGGAAGCGAGGATCAAGGTGCTGCAGTTTCGGGACCAGTCTTTTCTTCAACGGCGATTCCGATTAGAACATTTGCTGCTTCCCGATCATGATCAGGCGGAATGGTGGGAGCGCAAGGCGACCACCCACGGTCCTTATGAGGCATTATTGTTATCATTTCGCAAGCAAGTGCCCACCCTTCTCTCCAACAAACCCGAGGAGAGTTGTCACCGGGCACTGGCCTTTGGCGACGAAAACATCCTGATTCTCGCTACCGCCCACTACCCTGCTACCTACTCTCCCCGCATGGAAGCCGAGGTCGTAGCCGCGCTGCATTCCATCACCTTTCATGCCAGTGGCATCATGGGTGATTGGCCTAGCCATGCAGGCTTCACGCTCGATGTTCAATCCACCAATCTCACTTGGGTAGCCACTACCCACCCCAATCCTCATGGCCCATTTGTGCTTAAAGGGCAGCAACAAACCGGCATTCCTGGCGTTTATGTCACCATCGACATCAAGGAGGGTAGCCCCGATAACCCGACGCAGCTCCTGGAGCAGTTATTTCAGCGCAATTTTTTTAGCTCCTATGAAGTACTGGAAGTAGGACCTGTCACCGTGCAAGGAATTGCTGGATTTGAAGGGTTTGCCATTGAACACAGACAGGATGCCGAACAATCACGCCTCGAATATGTCGCCATTCTGCTCCGCGAGGCCGATCATATCACCTTTACCTGCATCGCTCCAGATGATCGAATCAGCCATCTGGCTACTTTTCGAAAACTTCTTCATTCTTTTCGCCCCGCCTAAATGGGTCCAATCTGAACGAACAATCTCATGGCGGGTATCAGGGAATAGGAAGGTGGTTTGTTAATCCAAATTATTCCCCTTTGATTTGCAGAAAATCGGAGAAATAGAATGCCGGCTAAGATTAGTAAAAGCTTCCGTTTTGAGTCAGCACACTGGCTCCCAGGAATGCCTGAGGGGCACAAGTGCAGAAGAATGCATGGGCATAGCTTTAAGATGAGCGTGCAAGTGGTCGGGGAAGCTGATCCGGAAACGGGCATCCTCATCGATTTTGGCGATATCAAAACAACGGTAAAGCCCTATATCGAGATGCTCGATCATTGGTGCATCAACGATGTTGGGGAGCGGCTTGACGATCACTTGCTCAAAAACCCTACCTCTGAGAACCTTTCTAAATGGTTTTTTCACCAACTGAAGGATCAGATACCAGGGTTGTATAGCATCATTGTGCATGAAACCTGCACCAGCCACTGCGAATATCGAGAGGAGTTTCCTCGTTCACATTAACAGACCTTAATCTTTCAGGTGAGCCAAATTACCATTGCCATTGACGGATATGCCGGAACCGGCAAAAGCAGCACGGCAAAAGCCGTCGCAAAAGCCCTTGGCTATACCTACATCGACACCGGTGCCATGTATCGGGCCGTGACGATGTATCTCCTCGATCACAACATCCCCTTTGAAGACAACAGCCCCGCGTTGTTGGCAGCGTTGGACCAAAT
The DNA here is from genome assembly GCA_030731845.1 of Bacteroidia bacterium. Classification (GTDB taxonomy): domain Bacteria; phylum Bacteroidota; class Bacteroidia; order J057; family J057; genus JANQTF01. Next base: position 6,299 of record JANQTF010000101.1, read on the forward strand.
TCACCTTGATTTCAGACCAGGAAAGCAGGTGGGTGATCTGGAAATTTACCTCAATGACGCACCCGCCGAACCAGCAATCCGCGATCCTCGCATCTCAAAAGCGGTGAGTCCGGTCGCAGCTCTTACCGCCGTGCGCAATCTCATGGTGGCCCAGCAACGCAGGATTGGGGAACATGGAGGCGTGGTGATGGATGGGAGAGACATTGGGACCTATGTCTTCCCACATGCAGACCTGAAAGTGTTCATGACAGCCAGCGTGGACATTCGCACCCAACGCAGGCAGGCAGAGTTAGCTCTGAGCGGAATTGATCCTGGTTTTGAGGAAATTCAAGCTAATTTGCAGGAGAGAGACAAAATTGATTCCACCCGTGCGATGGCTCCGCTTAAGCAAGCTTCGGATGCGGTGTTGATTGATTCCTCTGGCATTTCGTTTGAAGAACAGGTGAAGACTGTTATCCAACTCGCAGAAAGCCGAATTCAACAAAATAACCTGCCACCCCAATAACCTCTCAATCCTATCTCATGCTTAGCGTAGAAATTGATCAGCACTCAGGGTTTTGTTTTGGTGTAGTATATGCCATCGAAATGGCTGAAGACTTTTTACGTGAGCACGGGAGTCTCTACTGCCTCGGTGACATTGTTCACAATGACAAGGAAGTAGAACGACTAGAGGCGATGGGCCTCAAGATCATCACTCATGAGGACATGGCTGCCCTGCGTGATGCCACAGTCCTGATCAGGGCACATGGAGAGCCGCCTTCCACCTATCTCCTCGCGATGGAAAACAACCTGGAGCTCATCGATGCCTCCTGCCCAGTGGTACTCAAGTTGCAAAACAGGGTGCGTCAGGCCTACAGCAAGGAGAGCACCATTGTGATTCTGGGAAAAAAGGGCCATGCGGAAGTGAATGGGCTTGTGGGCCAAACCAGTGGAAAAGCCATCGTGATTTCCTCCGTGGAGGAAGTTGATAGCCTCGACATTGATGGCCCGGTTTCTTTGTTTAGTCAAACCACCAAAGGCACCAAACTCCTCTATGAAGTGCGCAAGCGCATGGAAGAAAAATTTGGCGAAGTGCACTTCAACGACACCATCTGCCGACAGGTGAGCAATCGCGAACCAGAGTTGGAGCTTTTCTCAGCAAAGCATGATCTGATCATCTTTGTTTCTGGCAAAAAAAGCTCCAATGGCAAGGCACTCTTTGCTACCTGCCACAACATTAACCCCAACAGCTATTTCATCTCGGGCCCCGAGGAGCTCGACCCGACATGGTTTGAGGGAAGGCAGTCTGCGGGAATTTGTGGGGCTACTTCTACGCCCATGTGGCTCATGGAAGAAGTCGCCGGCGCCATCAAGGATTTGGTCAATCCCAAGGCCCTGGCCTAGAGATTCCCCCCCACAATTACCACGCCTCGCTGCAACAAAACAGGGCGACCAGCCTCTATCACATACACCACGGGTTTCACCACCTCGATGATGAGGGGCTTTTCTGCACCAATTCCTTCAAAACTCACCTCAAGGTCGGTGCGTGTAGGATCATAGACCATCCCCAAGGGGGATTCAATCACATACCCTTCCTCGGCGAAGGTGCTCGCCATCCGATTGCAGAGTCTCGCCATGCCAGGATCTTCTTCTAGTTTGGAGATCTTTTGGCTGAGTTGATGAAGCTGATTGATCAGCCTGAGGACGGATTCCTGGGTCATGACAGTTGGTTTTGCTACAAGATAATGAATGAAGGCAAAACCCAGGAACGGCAAGCCGATTCACGCTTTTGCTCAGGAGAGGACTTGTCTCAATCAATGATTCAACCACTCCCTAAATCGTGGCGTTTTTTCGATGCTCACCACAGCCTCAATATCTGGAGTAGGCTCCAACTCGATCCTAATCCGACTTTTGGAATGTGGAAACATGTGTTTGATCGCCTGATAACCAACGATAAACTGCCTGTTGATCCGAAAATATTTCGCGGGGTCCAGCAAATCCTCCAACTGCGTGAGCGTGTGATCGAGCAAGTGCCGCCGCCCGTCGATGGTGGTTAGGAAAACGTATTTCTGCTGCCCGAAGAAGTAGGCCACTTCTTCCACAGGGATGGACCTGATTTTGTCACCGCTCGTGACCATAAACCGCTTCTGAAAAGTCTGACCTGGTTGATGCAAAGCATCGAGGATCATCTGAACATCAAAGTCTGGAAGAGCGAGTTTCTGCCTCCGGTACTTGTCAAGTGCCATAGATAGCTCCTCGGCCTCTACAGGCTTGAGGAGATAATCGAGGCTGTTAAGTTTGAATGCCCGAATGGCATATTGGTCATAAGCTGTTGTGAAAATGATCGGCGCTTTGACTTTCACTTTTTCGAAAATGGAAAAACTTAGGCCGTCGGCTAGATGAATATCGAGAAAAATAAGATCGGGAGCATGAGCCTTGAGCCAGACCACCGCATCCTGCACGGACTCTATTGTCTCAAGAATTTCTATCTCCGGATCAAGGTCTGCCAGCAACCTGACTAATCTTCTGGCGGCAGGTGACTCATCCTCAATGATCAAGGCTCTAATGGGCGGCATGCGGATTGGGTTATTACAAACATCAATATTATGAAACGCCTGAATCCATCTCAATATTCAGTGACCAAACTGTGTGAATTAATTTCTCTCCTCCTCAGAAGGATCAGGGAATGATCATTTTTCGAACCCAACTTCCCGCTGAACCATCAAGCCTGAGGACCACAACAGAGCCAGCCTTGGCTTCGGCAGAGAGCGCAAAGGATTGCTCGCCCGGCCTTATCTGAACATCCTGACGCATGAAGCACCGACCGGCAATATCGTATATTTCCAAGGTCAACTCACAGGCCCTAGGGCTAATGATGACCAGCTCACTGAGCATTCCGCTGCTCTCGATATGAACAGAAAACCCGGGATCTTCCCACATGGCATTGGGTGGCAAGGTATCCACCTCTACCGGAATCAGGACCTGATACAACGCAATGCCCGTAACCAAAGGTGACAAGCCGCTGGTTTTCCATTCTACCGACATGTTCGCCTCAGATGAGTCTCGCCTGAGCCATTGTACAGCAATACCGATCGAATCGCCAGGTGCCACTACCACAGGCAAGGAATACGGAAAGCTAGCCGAAAGCAAGGTGGAGTCGTCGATCTCCCACCGCAGGGAGTCCACCATCACAGCCTGATTGCCACCTTGACACACCCACCACAAGGTATCAGCAACCCATCCGGTGTCTTGTGCGGTCCGCAAGAGCGTGTCTGCCTGCCAGGAGGCTTGCAATTCACTGGCGGTAATGGGCTCAAGGGTCAGCTGCCCTCCATTTCCCAGCTTCCACACTTCCATAAAGTTGGGATTGGAAATGGGAACTTCATTTCCGCCCCGATTGGGGCCGCCTCCGGCAGCAACATACCAGGTACTGTCAAATACGATGATCCCTGTGCCATGCCGCCGCTGATTCATAGAAGGCAGCGAACCAGGACCATCAAGCCAGGTTTCTGTGGTGAGCGAGAGCGCGTCGATCTCTGGGAAGGCGCTCCCTCTTGTCGAGGCCTCTCCTCCCCCAATGAGCAAGACCTCCCCATCCTGCGGATGGCTCCAAATGCCTGCAAAATTGCCAGCTCGCGGGTCAGGCAGATCACCTGAAGGAGAAACAACCGTTCGCCATGAATTGGTGGCAAATTCATAGATATCTACCTCAGCCACCATGTTTCCAAACACCCCATTGGCCACCTGACTTCTCCGTCCTCCAGCTACATAGATCCGGTCCCGGGCTACTACTGCCTGAAAATGATCACGGGCCTGGGGTGCCGGGGTCAGCGTATCCCACTTATTGGTAGCAGGGTCCCAGCGATCAAGCCATGGTACCCACCCATCAATGTGACCATTGGTGATGCCACAAACCAAATAGAGCTTTCCCTCATAAGCGACTGCACCGGCAGATCCTCGCTGTCGGGAGAGAGGAATCTCGGGCCCTTGAATCCATACATCGGTAAGTGGATCATAGATCCAAATATTTGGGATGGGATCCTCTCCTGAATAATCTTTGGTGAATGCTCCAGCAAAGTAGATGAGCCCATCCAAGACCACAGGCTGCACATGGTGAATCTTGAGCTGCTGAGCAGGATTGTTGGGATCCTGTGGCAAAGGGGCGCGGTCCTCCCACACGGAGTTGATGGGATCAAAGCGCTCTATGTTATCGCCAAATGTTCTGCCACCCAATAGGTAGAAGTACTCTCCGGCCTGCAAAAAGGCAGCCTCATGCCGCTCGTCAGGGTTTCCTGAAAATGGCAACGGGGTCCATTGTCCAAGGGTCTGTGCTAAGGAAGGGGCAGGAAATAAGAGTGAAAGAAAAATAACCAGGATCATCAATGGGGAGGAATTGTTGACCGCTGCTTTCATCGTAAGGTGGTTTATAAGATGTCTATACTACCTGAAAATACGAAAGTTGCCGGACCGATCAACCAAACTTCTTCTTGTTCTTGTCCAAGGTGGTGAATCTCTACGGAGAGCTCCCCGCCCGGTGTGTTGATCTGCACGAGGCCATTTGTTACCTCTTGTTTCAACAAATGTACGTATGCGCAGGCGGTTACCCCGGTACCACAACTGAAGGTTTCGCCCTCCACGCCACGCTCATAGGTGCGCACAGAGAGAGCCGTATCGGAAATGGGATGAATAAAATTCACATTGGTGCCACCGGGGGCATACCTGGCTGAATACCGGATGCTGCTGCCAGCGTGTTGCAGGTCGATGAGCGACAGAGAATCGTCGCTCCACACCAGATGATGCGGGGAACCGGTGTCTATCCAATCCTGTTGGGAATCGATGGGTCTGTATCCACGTGGGTTCATCATCTTGAGGCGAACCACAGTGGGTGACCAAATGGCTTGGTGCATGCCGTCGATGGCCTCGAAGGCGGCAATCTGGCCTATCACTCCTTGTTGATGGGCAAAGTCCACCAAACAGCGACCTCCGTTTCCACACATGGTGGATTCGTTTCCGTCGGAGTTGAAATAGATCATCCTAAAGTCTGCATCCTGATGCTGGGCCAACAGCATGAGTCCATCGGCACCGATGCCAAAGCGACGGTCGCACAGGGCTGCAATCCTTGCTCGATCTAATTTTGCCTCCCAAACGCCAATCCGGTCATCCACAATGATAAAATCGTTGCCTGTGCCCTGATACTTGTCAAAATTCAACTTCATGATTCTCTCTTCAGAATAGACATGTCAAATAAACGGAATTTCACATACCGGAGGTGCCATTCTTTTTAAACAATTTCGACCCAAACAGAGTCTGAAATTCATTCATCAACAATTATTTTCCTTATGTCCACTCCCAAAATTGTTCAAAAAGCCCCTTTTGCGCTGGAATTAGAAGCTGGCACTTATTTTTGGTGCTCCTGCGGCGAAAGCCAGAATCAGCCTTTCTGCGATGGATCGCACAAGGGATCTGACTTTAAACCGACGAAGTTCGTGCTGGAAGAAGACAAGAAGGTGTTCTTGTGCGGATGTAAGCACAGTGCCAATGCGCCATTTTGCGATGGCAAACACAAAGCACTAGACTGATAGTCTGTTACAGCAACAAGACGATCAATTGCTAATGTATTCAGCGGCCTGAAAGAGGCGGGCTTCGAGGGCAATGATGCCTTTGGCTTCCTCCTCCATCAGGCGCTCTCCATCATAAAAGACTCTGAGGGTATAGGATTCCTCAGGCAACTCAAGCCGTGGGATGGCGAGATGGGTAATAGTGAGATCAATTTCGTTTTGAGCGAGATGGCCCAGGTCGCGTCCATCTTTTTTGAGCGGGATGGTAAAATAGAATTCCTGAATGTCGTGCTTGGCATCCTCAATGTTGAGGTAAAGGGGCAATTCGGAGCGCCCAATTTGGATGTAATACGTGAGGGTCAGCTCAAGTGCATAGGGCCCGGGCTCGGAAAGGTCTTGGCTGCTAATTGCATACTCGCAAGGTTGCTGGTAATACAAGGTTTTACTTTTAGCCAACTCCTGGCAATCCCCCTTCCACAGCGGTGTAATTCCGCCGCAACCTTGTGCACACCACCCAAGGATGAGCACCATTCCCCATGTAAACCTTGGCTGACTGGCAAGAGTCCTGATCATGTAAGACTTGAGTGTTGATACCCCCTGAGTCGAAAGTTGCAATAAAGATACTACGACCACACCGAATAACAAGCATCAAAGCTTATTCCGGATACGAAATAGTCGTCGCAGAGGCACAATTTCGTGCACCATCCATCTCTCAGGTCTCCGACTGATTTATCAGGGCTTATTCACCAAAGTGAGGGGCTCTTCTTCCCACTCTTCCTCCATGAGTCGGGTAGATCCCATGGCTGAGAATTTCTCTACGCGCGCATCGATGAGGTCAGGCAAACTGATTTGGCTAAGTTCCTCGATGTCAGCGAGGATTTTTTCCTTCACATTCTGATAGGCTATAGCGGGATCTTTGTGAGCACCTCCGAGAGGCTCCTCTATGATTCCGTCAATAATCCCCAACTTGAGATTATCTTCAGCGGTAAGCTTAAGTGCTTCTGCGGCTTGCTCTTTGTTTTCCCAGCTTCTCCAAAGGATAGAAGAGCAGGATTCGGGAGAAATGACCGAGTACCAGGTGTTTTCCATCATGTGAACCCGGTCGCCAATTCCAATACCAAGAGCTCCACCAGAGGCGCCTTCTCCAATGACGATGCAAATGATTTGGGTGTTCATGCGAGCCATTTCGAGAAGGTTCCTCGCGATGGCTTCCCCTTGTCCTCTTTCTTCTGCCTCAAGGCCGGGATAAGCACCCGGTGTATCGATGAGGGCAACGATGGGCATGCCAAATTTTTCGGCAATTTTCATCAGGCGCAGGGCTTTGCGATATCCCTCAGGATTAGGCATCCCGAAGTTGCGAAACTGTCTGAGCTTGGTGGTCCGGCCTTTTTGCTGGCCAATGAACATCATGCTTTGGTTCCCGATCCGACCAATGCCACCGATCATGGCTTTGTCGTCGCCAAAGTTCCGATCACCAAAGAGCTCAATAAACTCATCGGTAATGGCTGCGATATAATCGAGGGAGTAAGGGCGCTCGGGGTGTCTCGATATCTGAACCCGCTGCCAACGGCTGAGGTTCTTGTAGATATTGATTCTGAGGTCGTGGATTTTCTTCTCTAGCTCGGAAGTAGCCGTCTCCATCTCCACTCCACTATCTTCGGCTATGGCTCTCATTTCATTGAGTCGGTTTTCCAACTCAAAAATGGGCCTTTCGAAGTCAAAAATGTTATTCGACAACATAGGCGTTCCGTATTTTCTAATATGAAGGTACGATTAATTTTGAATACCTACGACCCGATGATCAGGCAATTCCAGAAAAAAAGGCTCACCCTGAAGGATGAGCCTTTGAAAATATCTATTTAAAAATCTGATTATCAGCGCTCTGACATGGGAACATAGGCTCTGGTGGCGGCACCTGTATAAATTTGTCTTGGGCGTCCGATTGGCTCTCCATTTTGTCTCATCTCTTTCCACTGGGCGATCCAGCCGGGCATGCGGCCCAGAGCAAACATCACGGTGAATAAGCTCACTGGAATTCCGAGTGCGCGGTAGATGATGCCGGAATAGAAATCTACATTGGGAAACAACTTGCGCGAGGAAAAATACTCATCTTTGAGTGCCTCTCTCTCAAGCCCTTTGGCGATATCCACCACTGGGTCTTCTTTCTCAAGGGTGTCTAGCACCTGATCTACATATTTTTTGATCACCGCAGCCCGTGGGTCAAAGTTTTTGTACACACGGTGCCCAAATCCCATGAGACGAAACGGATCGGCCTTGTCCTTAGCCTTGGCGATATACTTGTCCACATTCCCTCCATCGAGCTGAATGGCTTCCAACATCTCAAGCACAGCTTGATTGGCACCGCCGTGGAGCGGACCCCACAAGGCATTGCTGCCCGCAGCCACTGCTGCAAACAGATTGACCCGGGAGCTACCTACAAAGCGTACCGTAGAAGCTGAGCAGTTCTGCTCATGGTCGGCATGAAGAATCAGCAGCCGGTCGAGGGCCTCGACCACCCGCTCGTCCACTTTGCCAAACATCATGTGCAGGAAATTCTCCACATACCCCAAGGATGGATCAGCATCAATATAGGGAAGTTTTTGGCTTCGGCGATAGATATAGGCGGTAATGCCAGGCATATTTGCCAACAGGGTATAGATCGTATTCCACTTCACTTCCTCAGACTTCCAGGAGTCATCATACGCTGGATAGAAGCCGGAAAGAGAATTGAGTACCACAGCTAGCATCCCCATGGGGTGGGTTTGGTCGGGTAAGGCATCCAGGATTCCTTTCACACCAACAGGAAGAGCGCGATGTGCTTTCAGTTGCTTGCTGAATCCAGCCAACTCTGCCTCAGAAGGAAGCTCGCCATGAAGAAGCAGCCACATTACTTCCTCAAAACTAGATTTGCTGGCAAGCTCCTCAATTCGGTAGCCACTGTGCTCGAGAATTCCAGCTTCCCCGTCAATAAAGGTGATAGTGGATTCGGTAGAACCCGTATTCTTAAATCCAACATCGAGGGTTACATACCCTGTGGTATCACGCAGCTTGTCAATCGTGATTCCTTTTTCATTGTAGGTTCCGGTTACAACAGGATAGCTGCTGTTTTGCTCTCCTGTTTGTATGTTGACGGTCTCGTTGAGCTCGGTTGCTAGTGACATTGAGATCTATAGTTAAGGTTCGAGATAGTATCCTGAAGAAAAAGCAGAGGCCAAAGAAGGCATCTCAGCCAAGTCATAAATCCGCTATTGGCGAAGATTCGCTAAAAATAGGGAACCCATTTTTGTTTTCCTAGTTATTCAGCGGCTCACGCCATTGATCCAATTCATTGAGTTGTTCTTCAAAGCCTCCATTGAGGATTGGAAACCTACACCAGGTCTTTGGATCGAGGTTGGCATCGTCCAAATGGAAGGAAGGCGCATATCGTTCCCGCTTCCATTGATTGCGCGACCAAAGTCGAAAAAATCTTCGAATATAGCCTTTGAGGACCTCATCGGGGTAGCTGCCACGGAGGGTGATAAACACCTCCAACGGCGACTTGTAGTCGCGAATGGCGGCTTTCTCGATATCATCGAGCACGCCGTAGGGCATCAGGTCGCTTTCGTCTGTTTGGCTACGCTCGGCTGGCCTGAGCTCTGCCGTTGGCTGAAGGCTATTGACATAGCTCAGCCCTTCGACCATAAGCTCCACCTCTGCCCAACGAAGCCATTCCAGCAGGCTGTCTTTGTCCATGCCTCCCAGAGGCGCCAAGCCGCCTGAAGTGTCGCCATCCATGGTGGCATAGCCTACCGCCGCCTCGCTTCGGTTGCTTGTGGTGATGAGCAAGCCTCCCTGGATATTTGCCAGCATCCAAATGCCCGGCGAACGAAGTCGAGCCTGTATGTTTTGCAGGGTGATGTCGTCTTTTTCCCAGCTGAGAGGTCGCTCCACTGCCGATTCGGCCAGGGAGATATATTCTTTGTGAAGACTTTCTACATTCCAGTTGTGGAAAGCCGCGCCAAGGTCCCGGGCCAGTTCTCTGGCGCTCTCCAGGGTGGCTTCTCCACTGTTTCTCGTGGCTTGATAGACACAGGTGAGCAATTGCCCAATCAGGGGTTGGCTCTCATCGAGGCGAGCGTAGCTGAGCTTTTTGAGCATTTTTTCCCGGCCCAGCTCTTTTTCGGCTCTCATGATCGCGTGCGCACAGAGCACTGCGCAAGCAGATGAGTCTGCCCCTCCTGACAAAGACAGCACAAAGCCTTTGCTATAGGACTTGCGCATGTAGTCGAAAAGAGCTAGCGTTTCGGCGTAGTAAAACTCCTCTTCCTTGCTCTCCATCTTGGGGTAGATCTGCTCTACCGATATGGGCTTGAGTGCTTGATATGTGCCAGCAGATTGAACCAGATGATCCGGAAAAACGGGATCGAAATTAAAGGACTTTTTTTTCTGGACCTTGATCCTGTCAATATCCACAACAGCTGGCAGGATCTGAAAATCCTCAAAGGAGAACCTTCGGTTGCGAGCCAGGAGATCACCAGATTGAGCGATGAGGATTTCACCATCATAAATGATGCGACCGGCTTCGTTGCCTACGAGGTTGGAATACACATAAGCGCACTGATAGGCACGAGAAGCCTCCCGCACCAGCATTTCCCGGACTCGGGTCTTTCCAAAGGCAAAATTGGACGCACTCGGGTTCAGAATGATGTCCACATTATTAACATAGTGCCTCGTGGCAGGCCTGATGCCGTTCCAGGCGTCTTCGCATATTTCCAGACCAATGCGCACGCCATCAATCTCAAAAATCAGATCGCCGAAAGGAATGCTTTCTCCATCGAGCCGATAGGCCACAATGGCCTTTTCTTTCCAGGGCTTGAACCAGCGTGGCTCGTAGTAAATGCCGTCTCCGGCAAGCTCTTGCTTGGCTACAAACCCCAAAATGCGCTGATCGTGAATCACAGCCACCACATTGTGCATACAGTTTTCGTATTCCATGGGAAGACCCAGGGTCACAGTTATGCCCTTGGTGGAAGACAGAATGGTTTGGAGGGATCGAATGGATCGATGAGCCACATGGTCACTAAAAAAAGTGTCCTCACATCCATATCCGCTGATGGCCAATTCCGGGAGACACAACAATTGAACACCCAGATTTTTGGCTTCAGCAATGGCGGCCAAAATCCTCTCTGTATTTCCTGAAAAATCGAGCGGGGTCTGATTGATACTTGCTCCGGCGACTCGGAGATATTTCATATAGTTGGTGCAGTTCGGTCTGAGGGTAGCGGGCTAAATGAAGCAACAAAGTGCATCTTCTCTTTTTCTCAGGTTATTTAACCTCAATTAAGAAGAGAGAGTTTCGCAACCTAAGAGATTTTTCCCGTTAATCATTGACGAAAAAGTATAATTCCTTTTCCTGAAAGATTGACCACTTGCGCAGAAGCGCATGAAAATCCGTTCTGAAGTGCGGTTCCGGGCAAAAAAGCCCGGCCATTCTATTCAGTTAGCAGATGATATTTGTTTATTTGAGTCGAATAACAGAAAGAGGATGAGAAAATTGATGTTGATCACGGGTGTAGGCTTCCTGCTGCTGAACTCTTGCCAGGATACGCTCAAGCTTGACAATCGAAGACTTGAGGAAGAGGTGGACACCCTGAAGGTAGAAATTCAAACCCTCAAGGAAGAGAATAATCGGCTTCGGGTGGCCCTTGGAGACCGGCCACAGATTGGATTTGAGGTTCAAATTGGCGCTTTTGAATTCTTCAATGTGGCAGCATACGAGGCAGAGCTCCTGAGGCTCCGGGAGATCAATGAGGATGGCGTAAGCAAATACATCCTCGGCACCTTCATTCGTTTTGAAGATGCACAAGCTTTTCTCAAAGATGTTCACAAAATGGGCATCTCGGATGCCTTCATTGCAGGCATCGTAGATGGAAAAAGGACCACGGTGGAGGAAGCACGGGAAGCTGCTGAAATCGCCTTTGGAAAGTAGGATTTCCGCACAAAAGATGGCCAAGCCTTAATCCGTCCAATAATTGAGGTCCCTTCGTTTTCGGGTTTTTGCCTTCTCCACGATCATTTGCAACAACCTCGCAGCTGCCACTGGGTCGATGGCGGCGGTCTGAAGCAGGTTTTGCTGCTGATATTGGTTGTAATACATCTGTCTGGCTACCATAATTCGCTCATTTCCATCTATGGGAAGCTCTCGCATGATGGCATCTAGCCTGGCGGGGTCCAGGTTTTCTCTGGCAGCGCGCTCCATGGCTGTCTCCATGCTTCCGAGATTGACAATCGCAGTTCGTAGCTCCTCTGGGGTATCGTAAGGAAAAATAACGACCTCCCGGAGGGTAAAGGTGTCTTCGAGCATATAATTGACCGCGTAGATATACTGGGAGCGATCGCCTTTGTAGCCCTTCACATATTCGGACACAATGAGCCGACTGTCGTGGTAGCCAATATGACTGAAATAGAGCGTATCCCTCAGGTTCACAGCAATGCTATAAAACCCTGTTTCATTGGCCAATGCTCCACGGCGGGAATGGTTGACCTGAATACGGGCATAAGCAATAGCCGAATCCGAGCTTTCACTCACCACCATGCCGGTGATCTGAAACACGGTGTTGGCCCGGTCTTGGGCGAGCATCAATGTTGGAATTACACCGATGAATAGAATGAGCAGCCTACGAATCATAAGGTCGAAAATATGAAAAAGGACTGGGATTGCCAGCTTCAATTGTCTTGTGTACGAATACATTTTCTCCATGTTGAGATAACGTGTCGAAAAATGCGAATGTTGGAACGATGTGAAACCCAGATGTATTTTGGGCACAGCTCGTTGCATGGAGACGAGAAAATCCCCATGAACCAGGGATGAGCCTGATTCATGGGGATTAACAGAGGAGGGGAAATGCCCCTTTCAACAGCTAGGAGGCGATTTACTGCACTTCGATTTGAAGAGGAGCCACTTCGGCACGCTTGGCCAATTTCACGGTGAGGATTCCTTGCTCATAGGTAGCGGTGATGGCGCTTTCGTCCACAGACTTTGGCAAACGGAAATTTTTGCGTGTCTGGGCAAGGGTAAATTCCCGCTGACGATACTCGCCCTCATGCTCCGTAGTAGGCGCATTGATGGTAACTCCCAAAACTCCTTCTTTCACAGAAAGCTCAAAAAGACCTTTCTCGCGGCCTGGGGCAATGATATCCACAAAAAATGCTTCTTCCGTTTCGCGAATGTTGACTGCCGGGCCGCCGATGAGGCTGTGGTGAATAAATGGTCGGCGTGACTGGGCTTGGGCGGGGTGAGTTGCTACGAAGTTCATTGTGTAAAATGATTGATGAATGACTTGGTAAATTCCTGAGCGAATGGGAATCCCTCGTGGTGAAATATGATCCAGGGAATCACCGATTCTTGCTCGGGTGTGCTGCGGCGTGCAGACGAAGTCATACATTCAAGGCAAGTGCCAGTGGAAAAACAATGCCATATTGGCACATTTTGCACGACAAAATGAAAGCGAATCACTTCAATAACTGCCACATTGGCACAAATTCAACACAAACGCCTGAATACTGGCATAAAGCCTTACGCAAATGAGTGCAGCATCCCGCATATTTGGATGAAAAAAAACGCCTTGCTAGACAGGCACCAGGATGTTGTCGCGCTGATAGGTTGTCTGCAAGCGCAAAAACTCATTTTTAAAAGCCAACAGGATGACGAAGCTCATCATCATCACTTCATTGTAGCCGCGGTTGTGGTTCCCAAAATTTGATTCCAGAGCGCCAGACAAGACATAGTAGAGTGACATGCCCACAAAGATGAGGGCTGCTTTGTAGCCTCGATTATACAGGTAGATAGCTCCATTCATCACCGCGAGGGAGGAGAGCATGAAAAACAAGACACCAAGGTAGCCAGTGTCAAAAAACACCTGAAAGAAAAAATTGTGGGTCACAATCAGGTCATACCCATATTCATATTCGTCTTCGCCAAACCACTGTGTGTAGTTTTTGGAAACGCCAGCAGTGGATTGACCATGTTCTCCCCAGCCAACCAGATGTTGAAGTTTAAATTTTTCAATTTCCTTGATACACTCTGCCCAGATGTGGGTTCGCCCAGACATGGTCGTGACGTTTTCGGCATCGCCGGTCCTACTGAATGTGGACAAAAACGAGGCATGGCTCATGGCTTGAAGGCCGAGCATGAACATGAAAGGAAGGAAAGGAACCGACAAGACAAAGACCCTGAGGAAGCCCGTGGCATTGGAAAAATAGGTAATAGCTACCAGCCCCATTCCCAGCACCACCATCAAGGCCGTGCCCCGGGAATCCGCAATCATCATGAAGATACCTGCAAAGAACATGATGGCATAGAGCCACATTTTACGTGAGAAGGTTGTCTTGACCACATACCAATAAATGGTTGTCATGATAAACGTAGCACCCGCCCAGATCGAAATCGTGTTGGGGTGCATGGATGCCGTGTAGGGGATCATTTTCTTCATCAGGCTGATCCCGACGAGCTTTAAGAGCACATTCAACTCCCCTCCTCGCTGCAAGGGAGTTCGGGGATCTTTGTAGCCAAAGAAATATAGAAAGCAGTACATCGTGACCACTGCCCCAACGATAATAAGGAATCGAAACACCACCCGATTAAAAACTTCCTCAAAATCCTGGCCTTTTCGCACCTCTACTCCGACCCACAAGAAGGCCAATAGATTCAGAAAAATCACTGAAAAACTATCGTTGAACATCCCAACGGGAGTTGCGGTTGGGTAGGCTGTTCGGAGTAAACTCCCGATAAACAAGAGCAAAAAGATCAACCAGAAAAATAGATGTTTGCCCGTAACGATCTTGGGGAAATAGATCTTCCCATGCCCTTTAGCCATGTACCTCAACACCCCGATCAGCAAAATGGCATTGGGCAAAAATTTCAGCGCCATGGAGAGCCCGCCTTCGTAGAAGACGTTCCTCATATTTTGCAGAAAGAAATAGCCTAAGATATACTCCATGATGCTAATAAGGGTGTCGGGTCAAATGTACAGAAAGCGAGCAGAAATCACCAACCGCCGGGGTCGGCACCTTTTCTACCAAGCAGGCGCTGTATGACATCGATCAAGAAGAGGGCCTTGGTTTGCATGACAAACACCTCCCAGAATTTTTTATTCACCAGATAGCCGAGATAAGAGGCGACAATCTGAGACACTAGGGTAGCGATCGCAGCACCATAAATCCCGTATTGGGGGATGAGGATGAAATTGAGAATCACATTGACCACGCCTCCCATGAGGGTTCGGATCAGCTCCATGCGCTGCTGATTTTCCGCCACGAGGTGCTTGGAACTTGCCACCCCCAAAAAGATGAAGACCAGCGTCCAGATATGAATCACCAACACACCGCCGGCATCGGCATATTCAGGACCGTATAAAAACGGCAACTGCAGGGCCCAGGGACCAAACAGCGCCACCGGAATGGTAATGGCCAAAGAGGCCACCACCATCAGGTTATAGTAGTTCTGCAACCTGCGCTTATAGAGCCCTTCGTCTCGTTTTTTGGCGTTCATGATCGCAGGAAACAGCGAAGCAGCCACCATAGGGCCCAGAAAGTACCACACCTCCGAAAAGCGCAAAGCAGCCGAATAAGATCCCACCGCGTCGTCGCCAATCATGTGTTTGAGCATGATTTTGTCGGTGGACATATAAAGCACCACCACCAGGTCAGAAAAAATGAGGGGCCAGGAATCCTTGAGCAACTCCATCATATAGGCCTTGTCAAATTTCATCTTGAACAAGCTCCCAAATTTCACCTGATAGACGGTGGTGAGACCTGCCCCAATAAAGAGTGTGCTCGCCGTGATGGAGATGGCAAACCAAATGAGATCCGCTTCTACATAGATGAGGGCCATTTGCATGATGGCCATGCCAATGATGGAAGCCATCCGAACCTTTACTGTGTAATGGGCCGCCACCTTGGCTTGCGAATAAAAGTCAAACACATCGAGGGTTTGGAACAGGGTTCCAACAACAATGATGATGATCAGCCAATTTGTCTGTACGTCTTGCGACAAAAAGGGCGCCGCAACGAGATAGCCGACAAGCCCCAGCACCGCAGCGCCCATGCGCATAGCGAGAGAGGTACCAATGATCCGATCCTTGTCGGCATCATTGTCCACGAGGTTTCTCACCACGATGGAGTGAAGC
>JANQTF010000102.1 GCA_030731845.1 Bacteroidia bacterium
GTGGGAAAAATAATGCCCCTACTTCTTCGGATTCTTTGACATAGATCAGCTGCTTGGATTGATCCACCTCTTCTTTAAAATATGGATTTCGGAGCCCGCCTACCCACACAAGGTCTATCCTTCGATTCAGAATTTCCGTCGCGGACTCAATAAAACCCAGAAGGTGATCCAACTCCTCATCAGGCGTGAGTCCCTGCTCAAATTCGTAGAGAAAGTCTATATCAGAATCTTCGGTAAATAATTCAGTTAGAACCGATCCAAATACCCACAGTTGACTAAGCTTGTGACATTCGCAAAGCTTAATCAGACCTTCTATATGCGGGGTAAGGAAATTATTCACTACAGAGAAGACGGTTAACATTGAGACAGTCACCTCAACTGATATGAATATACGAAGATTTTCTCAGACCGACGAGGGCGGAAAATCCCCTCAGCCCCTTATCGCCCTCTTCAGCTCCTTGATCCGCCGAGGATCGGGTTCCCGCTGCCAATTGCCGTCCTGCTTGATCCAGGAGCCCACGATGAAGGCATCAGTCCAGGGGAGGTAGTCGGCGATGTTGTGGGGGCTAATGCCAGACCCGATGAGCACCGGCAAATCGGTGGCCTGCGCCACTTGCTGCACATCGGCAGGCTTGGCGGGAGCACCCGTGGCGATGCCCGTCACGATGAGGCCATCGCTGAGGAAGAAAGCCGCGGCCTTGGCTGTCTCGGCCAGATCCACATCGCTCGTGATGGCGTGGGAGGAATGCTTCTTTTTGATGTCGGTGAAAATGGAGATATGTTCGGCACCGATCTGCTTGCGGTGGCGCAGCAAGGCTCCGGCATCGGCATTGAGATAGCCTTCATCGGCCACGTGACCAAACACAAAGCCCTCCGCCCGAATGAAGTCACAGCCCGCAGCCTGTGCTACCGCGAGGGCAGCCATGTTGGCCCCTGCGAGCACCTGAATGCCCACTGGCAAGCCCGAAGCTTCTTTGACCACCGTGGCACAGCGCGTCATCATGGCGATGATTTCAGGGCCTACTTCCCGGGGCAGATAAGGCACGTCGTGCATATTCTCCACCAGAATCACCTCCACGCCCGCTTCTGCATAGATCTCCGCCTCCTTGCGGCACTGAGCGATGATTTCCGAAACGCTGAGGCGGTTCATAGGCGTGCCGGGCAGCGCCGGAACGTGGATCATGCCGATGAGCGCCTTGGAAGGCAGCCAATGTGGAAGCGATTTGCTCATTCTACAACCAAAATTTCGGTACTATAGCTTTCTTTCCCCAAAAAAATCTGAACAGAATACTCACCCGGGTCTAGCACGCCCAGATCCACGGTCCAGAATTTCTCTCCAGCTTCGGCCCATCCGGCCTGCTTTCTGACAATGCTGCGATCGGGATCACGAATGATGGCCACCATCGGGGTGCGCTCCTGCAACCAGGTAACTACTGGCAAACGCCCTTGCCAAATGGCATCGACGTTGGGAAAGCCCACAAATTTCCGAAAATGACTGATCGTGTCCAGAATGATGGTATCCCCCATGATCGTGATCGCCGAGATTTGATAATGGTTCCAGCCATTGGTGGGCAAGGGGTCCACCCACAAGTATTGCTGACTGGAGTCATTGTCGCCGGGGCACATGATTTTGGCCACTTCTTCAAACTCGGTGGTATCATTTTTTCGGAGAATGAGATAGGAGGAAATCATGCGTTCGCCGTAGGTCACGAACTTGATTCGGTTGATCTCGTCCATCGGAGCGAGGGAATCGGACTTGAGCAGCACATGAGGGCCCAATGGGCCTTCAGGAAGGGGAACTGCGCCTCTTGTCGCCAACAAATTGCTGCCACAGTCATCAGTGCTGAATTTGATGAAAAATGGCCGCAGGCTAAATCCGCGATCGTCCACGAGTCCGGGCGTGGTGGCGAGCACATACTCACTGCTGGGCTCGAGTTGCTTCCGTGGCTTGATGGAAAGCGTGTTGGTATTGGCATTAAAATTAATATCTGACGCGATCAGCTTCTCCCCCGTTTCTATTCGATATAATCGAATGTTGCCATCGTGGATCGTGATGGGGTCGAGGGTGCGACTCTCCGCCGGAAAGTGAAACTGCAAAGACAGTACAGGCGAACAATCAAGCCCCTGAGCGCCATTTCTCGGAAAGCTCGACATCACAAACGCCCGCTCTTGTGACAAGACAGGAGACAAGTGGATTCCTGCCAACAGGAGGAACAAACAAGGCCATTTTGGGTTATGAAAATGACTCGTAGCGAAAAAGGCGTGTGACCGGATGAGGATTCTCATCAAAAGCTGGTAATTCCTGTTTGATATTTGTGTGAACGAAAGATCCCCCTTGCAAGTAAGATCATGTCGCAGGGAAGACAAGCAGGTTCAGGGAAATGTATTACTTTTGCAAGCTACTACCTTAGTTACTTGTCGCCTAACGAAACCAAAGATAGATATGAGCAACGAAAACGGAGCTATCAGCCACGAAAAAGTCATCATTGTAGGGTCAGGCCCTGCCGGATACACGGCTGCCATTTATGCAGCACGGGCAGAGCTGAAGCCCCTCATGTTTAGTGGCATGCAGCCCGGTGGTCAGCTCATGATCACCACCGATGTAGAGAACTATCCCGGCTATGCCCAAGGCATCATGGGTCCACAGATGATGGAAGACTTTCGTCTGCAAGCAGAACGATTTGGTACCCGCATCAAGTATGAAACCATTGCGAAGGTAGAACTCGAATCCCATCCTAAAAAAATCTGGTCTGAAACCGGAGAGCTGTATCTCGCAGACACGGTCATCATTTCTACCGGAGCTACTGCCAAGTGGCTGGGAATAGATGCTGAGCAGCGCTATGCCAATCGCGGCGTGAGTGCCTGTGCCGTGTGTGACGGGTTTTTCTTCCGTGGAAAAGAAGTGGTGATCGTAGGCGCCGGAGACACCGCTGCCGAAGAGGCCCTTTACCTCTCCAAACTTTCACCGACCGTCCACATGCTCATTCGTCGCGACGAAATGCGCGCCTCCAAGATCATGCAAAACCGCGTGCTCAACACCCCCAATATCAAAATGTACTGGAACACCGAAGCAGTTGATATTTCCGGGGAAGACAAAGTCAGGGCCGTGCATGTGAAAAACAACCAAACTGGCGAGGAAACCGTGATCGAAGCGGATGCCCTCTTCGTGGCCATCGGCCACAAACCCAATACAGACATTTTTGCCGGACAACTCGACATGGACGAGGCCGGCTACCTGATCGTAACTCCAGGCAGCACCTACACCAACATTGATGGTGTGTTTGCCAGTGGCGACGCCGCCGACAAGCATTACCGTCAGGCTGTGACCGCTGCCGGCACAGGCTGTATGGCTGCGCTCGACGCCGAGCGCTGGCTCGCCGCCAGAGAAGCTGAGGCAGTAAGCGCCTAATCTGTCCTGACACCCAAAAGGAGGCCACAAAGGAGAATTTCATTTCCTTTGTGGCCTTTTTGCATCGTTTTGAGCATCTTGAATCAGCAATTTTTCTCCGCATGATTCCCTTATTCGCCCCTGACATGAGCCCCGAAGAGCAAAGCGCCATGCAGCAATGTCTGGAAAGCGGCTGGATCTCCTCCGCAGCTCCGCAAGTCGCAGAGTTTGAGCGGGCACTGGCCGACTACACCGGCTCGCCACACGTGGTGGCGGTGCAAAGTGGAACGGCTGCCCTTCACCTCGCCCTGCTCGTCCACGGCATCGGGCCGGGAGACGAGGTGCTCCTCCCTACCCTCACCTTCATTGCCACCGCCAATGCCGTGCGCTACACCGGGGCCACCGTCGTGCTCGTGGATGCGGAACCCGACACCTGGCAGATGGACCCCGCGTTGGTAGAGGAATATTTGGCGAATGAAAACCATGCCGTGAAAGCCATCCTGCTCGTGCACGTGCTCGGGTATCTCGCAGACGTGACAGTCTGGGAAGACATAGCCGAGCGCCACGGCCTCGTTTTGATCGAGGATGCGGCAGGCGCCATCGGCAGCAGGCTGGGAGATCGCCATGCAGGCAGCATCGCCGAATGTGGCATCCTGAGCTTCAATGGCAACAAGCTCGTGACCACCGGTGGTGGCGGCGCTGTGCTCTGCCAATATGCCGATGTGGCGGCGCGGGTGCGCCACCTGGCCAACCAAGCCAAACTGCCCGGACCCGGCTATGACCACGACCTCGTGGGCTACAACTACCGCATGAGCGGACTCGGGGCCGTGCTCGGACTCGTTCAGCTCCAGCGATTGCCAGATTTTCTCGACAGGCATCGCCACCTCCACGAGTTCTATCAGGAACTTTTTCCCGAGGCCATCTTCCCAAAGCCTGTGGAAGATTCGTCGCCAAATCATTGGCTCATTACAGCTAGAATGGCCAATAGAGATCAAATTCAAGCTATTTTTGACGGAGCAGACATTCAAACAAGGCCTTTCTGGACCCCCATGCACCTGCAACTCCCTTATGCAGAAGATCGCTATCTCAGTCACCACAACCACAGCGAAAATATCTGGAAGGAAGCCCTCTCCTTCCCCTCCGGCTCTGGCCTGACCGATCGCGAACTCGACACCATCAGGGAGGTGATTGTGGGAGCTCGTTAGGGAAATGTGGCGTTTCAGCAGAAATTGTCTCCCGGCCCTTCTTGAAAAGACCTAATTTCGGGCAACGGTACTATTCGATTACCCTGGAATATGATTTGCTCTATTCTCTCAACAATTTAACCATTACAGATGCTGACAATGCTCACCGATACCTGGATACAAGCGCTGATCAACACGGCTGAGGAAGCCGGCAAAGCCATTTTGGAGATTTACGGGGATGAAAGCCGCTTTGAGCGGGTCGATTTCAAAGCCGATGATTCTCCGCTTACGTTGGCAGATCAGGCAGCCCACGAGGTGATCGTGAAGCATTTGACAGCTCTCACGCCCGAGATCCCGATTCTGTCGGAAGAAGGCCGTAAGATTTCCTACGAAGAGCGCGCGGGCTGGGATCAGTTTTGGCTTGTGGACCCGCTCGACGGCACCAAGGAATTTATCAAGCGCAACGGTGAATTCACCGTGAACATCGCGCTCGTTGCTGGCAGCGAAGTGGTCATGGGCTGCGTGCACGTGCCTGTGACAGGCGTGACCTACTACGCCTCCAAAGGCGACGGTGCCTTCATCATCGAAGGTGGCGCAGCTGCTCGCCGCATCGAGGTGAATCGATTTCACATGAGCGACGAAGGCCTGCGCATCGTGTGCTCACGCTCACACCGCACCCCCGAGGTAGAAGCCTACCTCGAGCAATTTACCGACCCCGTGTCGGTATCCATGGGCTCTTCGCTCAAGCTCCTGATGATTGCCGAAGGCAAAGCCGACATCTATCCGCGCCTCGGCCCCACCATGGAGTGGGACACCGCAGCTTCGCACATCATCGTCGAAGAAGCCGGCGGAACCGTGGTGCAAGACGGCACCAACATTCCCCTCCAATACAACAAAGAGAACCTGCTGAATCCTTATTTCCTGGTATTTGGCGGCAAGGAATAGAGAAGATTGATCAGACGGATAAGGGAGTCCCTTATTCTCACACATGAATGATCACCCAACATGATTCCCCCTCCTACTTCGCTTATGCGGGAAGTGGCAGGGGGAATTGTAGTTGTGGAAATCTCGGTGCTTGATTCAAGGATCAAATACTGGAGAGATGTTCGGTATTGCTGGTGGGGATTCATAATGAAGATCAACACGAATCACCTAACAGATACCTGGCATCCTCCAAGCTAACGGTGAATAGCACCCTCCAAAACCCCTCACCAGGGTTCAAAACCCCTGATGAGGGGTGTCATAGCCCAATCTGACGGTGGATAGCACCTCGGGGCCGTAGGGATTTCCCGCAGGCAAAATCCCCACAAAGCGGATAGCCCACCTCGGGATCGTAGGGATTTCCGCAGGCGAATCCCTACAAAGCGGATAGCACTCCCTAAACCCCTCATCAGGGTTGTCAC
>JANQTF010000103.1 GCA_030731845.1 Bacteroidia bacterium
CCTTTTTTTATATCTTTCAGGTAGAACTGACCTACAACTACTATCTACATGAAAAAACCCCAGCTTAGTTTCTGGCAAATCTGGAACATGAGTTTCGGATTTCTGGGAATCCAGTTTGGATTTGGCCTTCAGAACGCCAATGTCAGCCGGATTTTCCAAACACTTGGCGCAGACATCGACGACATCCCCATCCTGTGGGTAGCCGCGCCAGTCACGGGCCTGCTCATCCAGCCCATCATTGGATTCTTCAGTGACAAAACCTGGACACCACTGGGGCGAAGGCGGCCCTACTTCCTCGCAGGGGCCATTCTGGCTTCTATCGCCCTCTTCATCATGCCCAACTCTCCTCTCTTGTGGATTGCTGCGGGCACGCTTTGGATCATGGATGCCTCCATCAATGTTTCCATGGAGCCGTTTCGCGCATTTGTGGGGGACCTACTCCCTTCTGAGCAGCGGACGGCTGGCTTCGCGATGCAAAGTTTTTTCATTGGTACCGGAGCGGTTATCGCTTCTGCCCTACCCTACATGCTCTCCAATTGGCTGGGAGTGGCCAGTGAAGCACCGGAAGGCGTGGTGCCCGATCAGGTAAAGTACTCTTTCTATATCGGGGGAGCTGTTTTTCTGGCTGCGGTGCTGTGGACCATCATCAAGTCCAAAGAGTACTCCCCAGAGGAAATGGCCGCATTCGAAGCCAGTGACAAGGCCGAAAATCCTTCCCTCCATGGCGAGGAAAAACCCAACATAGCGGCCAAGGTATTTTTCCGAAACAGCCTCATCTGGGCAGTTGTTGGAGCGATCGCAACCTATGCCGTATATGCGTATGAAGGCAAAAAAGAGCTCTATATCCTCTCCATAGGCCTCCTCTTGTTTGGGGTGATCCAATTGGCAGCTGGATTGCTCGCTAATGCAAATCGTCAGGAGGGCGGGTTTATGGAGGTCATGAAAGACCTTTTCACCATGCCTGCTACCATGGCACAGCTAGCCGTGGTGCAGTTTTTCAGTTGGTTTGCCTTGTTTTCTATGTGGATCTACGCCACCGGGGCCATTGCCGATAGCGTGTTTGGCGCCACTGATACGACTTCGGCAGCTTATAATGCGGGCGCCGACTGGGTGGGGATCTGCTTTGCGGTATATAATGGCGTTGCGGCCCTGGTAGCATTCCTGCTGCCGCCACTTGCCAAGGCCACAAGCCGCAAATTTGTCCATGCGTTGTCTCTGATTTTAGGAGGAATCGGATTGGCTTCTATCTTTTTCATCAAGGATCAGTATTGGTTGCTCGCCTCCATGGTGGGGGTCGGCATCTCCTGGGCCGGGATTCTCTCTATGCCCTATGCCATCCTGTCGGGGGCTTTGCCTCAGCACAAAATGGGCGTTTACATGGGAATCTTCAATTTCTTTATTGTGATTCCCCAGATCGTGGCAGCCAGCATCCTGGGATTCATGGTCTCCACGTTTTTTGACAACCACGCCGTGTATGCTTTGCTGGTAGGTGGACTTTCGATGGCGATTGCCGCTGGCGCTGTGTTTTTTGTGCGAGATGTGGACGAAGAGCGCCAACGCGCAGGACAAGATCAGAACCTCACGAATTATTTTAACAGGAAGCGCTAAGATTACCTTTGCGATGCTTGCACAAGCAAAAACGCCACTCCGCAAAGGAGTGGCGTTTTTAATATCATCTTCAGGAATTGAATCCAGATCATTGGATTAGTTTACGTCCCAGAAGACCTTGGTAGCCAGGGCGTCACCACCGATAGCAGTAGCAGCAGCTTCAACAGCATCGCCGTTGAGAGAGTACTCTGTTCTTGGGTAGGTGTAGCGGGTAGGCGTAGGAATCTGAGCCTGAGCAGCGATAGGCAGAACAGGATAGTCATACAGTCTGTAGGTACTCCATGCTTCAAAGCCTTTGTCGTAGAGAGCAATCCACTTCTGGGTTCCGATTTTCTGCTTCCAATCTCCAGCGGCAGTAGCATAAGCAACCCCCTCCTGAGCCAGGTAGGTGTCGGCATCGGCCTGAGATCCACCCCATTCGAGAATAGAAGCTTCTACTCCATTGCTGTAGTGAGTAGCGGCATCGCCACCAACACTGTAGCCACGCTCAGAAGCATCTGCCAAGAGGAAACTAACTTCAGAGAAGTTGATCAATACACCTGGGAAAGTAGGATCTTGCTGAATAGCACCTGGGTGAGAGTAAGCATTGAAGGTGTTGTTGTCTCCATAGGTACCGCCCAAAAACTCCATCGTGCCATTCACATCGACCATATCTTTGAAATAGAGATCGAGGCGAGGATCAGCCAATGCCTTCATCGGATCAATAATGGTGGAAGCAGCAACAAAGTCAGAACGTCCACTCTGAACCAAATCCACCCACAGAGGGTTGGTATTTGGGGTAGAAGTGAGGTAAGTAATGGCGAAGTTGTCGGCATTGGAGGTGATTACCCCACTGGCAACAGCAGACTCGGCCATAGTCTTAGCCAAAGCACCGTTGGTGTCAGCAAGACGGATCGCCATTCTGAGTTTGAGAGAGTTGGCAAACTTCTTCCAGGCATCAGCATCACCACTGTAGATGAGGTCAGCAGCACCAAACTCACTGTCACCACCAAGATCAGCGATAGCAGCGTCGAGTCTGCTGGCGAGATCCAGATAGACGTCAGCATCATTATCGTAAGCTGGAGTCACGTCATCCCCAAAAGCCTGAGAATAAGGGATATCTCCAAAGATATCTACCAAAACGTGAAACGAATACACTTCCAATACTTCGCAAATGGCCAACTGATTGGCTTTGGTAGCGGGAGAAAGAAGTGGATCAGCCTCAATAAACATCTTGGCATCCTTCAGGTCGCGGATGGCCTCTGCATAGAGGGTATTCCAGGCGGCTCCGTTTACGTTTCGCTCCACCAATTCGTAGTTGGACTCGTCGGCATAGGTGGTTTGTGCCCACTGCTGCGCCCACAGGCGAAAGTTGTTGGTATTTACGTTGGCACTGGTCATGAAGTCCATGATCGTGACCGTAGCATTGGCGAAGAGTGAGCCCGCTGGGACTGACTCAGGGTTTTTGATGTCTTTGTTGAGCAAAGTCAGATCCTGACAAGCAGTCAGGGTCAACAAGGCTACACCAAGTATGAGAAACTTTTTCATGCTAATTTATTTTTGTGAAGGTGGAAGCAGGAGGCAACCGAGGTATGTGTCAGTTGCTTCCTGTTTTCCGATTCATTAAATACCTGATTAGAACTTCAGACCGATGTTGAATCCAACTTCGCGAACTGCGGGGTAAGCACCAGACTGATAGCCTTGTACGTTACCGGCAGAAAGACCAGATTCTGGGTCAGTATAAGGAGCATTTTTGTAGATGATCCACAGGTTACGTCCAAATACAGACACATCAATGCTAGTCAAAGCAGTCTTGGAAACGATAGAAGTAGGAAGCGAGTAGTTCAAGGTAATCTCGCGAAGCTTCACAAAAGAAGCATCATACACGTGCAAAGCGTTTGGAGCATACACATAACCGAGTGAGTTATAAACGTCAGAAACATAGAATGCTTCCTCATTTACAGTTCCATCAGAAATAGGCACTCCGTTTCCGTCAACACCTGATTGCACGACAGTCTTCATGTCCTTGAGGTATGGAAGCTCGCTCAGATAAATACCACCACCATCTTCTGGAAGGGCACGACGCTCGCCGCCAGTAGCATTGGTTCCTGCAGTGATATCATAGATACCAGTTGCGTAGCCATACCAGGTATCGAGGGAGAAGAAGTCTCCACCCATTTGCATGTCAACCAGGAAGCTAAAGGTAAGGCTCTTGTAGCTGAAGGTGTTCATCACACCGCCTCTCCAGTCAGGGTTGATGTCGCCGATCACTTCAGGAGAAGCTGTCTTGCGGAAACGTACACCAGAGTTGAAGTGTGGATACACGATTGGGTTATCGTTTTCGTCATAGACGAAGTTGGTTCCCCAGATCGCTCCGTAAGATTCGCCTTCCGTAGCATTGAGGGTAATACCGCCCTGTACACTGCTAAGCTGGAGATTGGTCTGGTCACCAAAGAGGTCAACAACCGTGTTCACGTTCTTAGCCCAGTTCACATTGATTTTCCATTTGAAATCGCCAGTAGAAACCGGGATGGCACGAAGCTGAACTTCGATTCCTTTGTTATCGATCTGACCTGCGTTTACCACATCGGTACGACGGCCAGTAGCAGCTGTTACTTCAGCCAGGTAGATCTGATTGAAAGACTGTGCCTGGTAAGCAGACACATCAAGGCTCAGACGGTTCTGGAAGAAAGCGAGTTCCAATCCAGCCTCAATGCTGCGGGTGTTTTCCGAAACCAGTGTTGGGTTTCTACGAATAGAGCTCGCAGTAGCCAATGGCTGGCTTCCGAATGGAGAGTTCAGGATGTAGATGTCATTTACCAGGTTGGCACCAGCCAGGTTTCCTACCTCAGCATAGTTCATACGAACCTTACCGAAATTGAAGTTGTTGTTGGTATTCATCAGCTCAGAGAACACGAAGCTCAAAGAAGCAGAAGGGTAGAAGTACTGGTTATTGCCAGAAGGAAGCGTAGATACGATATCGTAGCGACCGGTAAGGTCGAGGTACAGCATCTGGGCATATCCAAAGGTAGCGCGGGCAAAGTATCCGTCAGCACCAATGCTAGTAGAACTCTCACCCGGAGCGAGTGGGTTGTTGATACTGTTGGAGAGGGCATACACACCAGGAGTTACCAGGCCACCATTGGTAGCAGCAGAGATAGACTCGGTGCTGGTACGACGGTAGTTGGCACCAACCAAACCAGAAACGCTCATTTCTCCAAAGTACTTCTCAGCACTCAGGATCAGATCGAGGTTATTTTCAGAGAAAGTACGGTTGGAACGTGAGTAGCTTGATACATCTACAGAGCCGATGGCGATCCGCTCTTCGCGCAGCTCGCTGTAGCGGTCAGTTGACATACGGCCCATGAAGCTCAACCAGTCAGTCAGTTTATAATCAAGCTGGAAGTTACCGTACATACGGTTACGCTCGTCGTTGTTATAATTTTCGAAACGGTTGAAGTAGTAGTTGTCAAAGTAATGAGGAACAGTAGCGCGATCTGGGTCAAGTGCTCCGTATGGGTTCCAGGAGATGTTCAGACCCGTTTCGTCGTAGGCGTTCTTCTGGTCCACCATGTCGGTTGTTACCTGATACCACTGACGGAAAGACTGGTTCGGGTTACGGTTGTCGTATCCTGTTCCGTAGCGACCAAGGCCTTCAGTAAGTACGTAGTTCACATTAGAAGATACTTTCACACGATCGGTGAGGTCATAGCTTCCTGAGAAAGACACGCCATTACGAGCGATGTGGCTATTAGGAAGAACGCCGTTCTGGTCGGTGTTGGTGAAAGACAGGCGGTAGGTGGACTTGTCAGTACCTCCATCAACGGCAACGTTGGTGTTAAACATTCTGGAAGTCTCATAGAAAGAAGAAGCGTCGTTGGTCGCTCCTACGAGTGGGAACTTCTGTCCATAAGAAGAAAGCTGTGGATAGAGTGAACGCCAGTCATAGACACTGAGGTTTGGATCAAGCTTTACGCCATAAGAGGCATCTTCGTAGGTAGCGGTGATCAATTCAAGTCCGGCACCTTTGCCAAAGTCAAAGTACTCAAGACCAGCTGGGTCATTGGGGTTTTGCTGATCATACTCAGAAGCATACCATCCCTGGATAGCAGAATATCCGGCACCGTACTCTTTCTGATAATTCACGAAAGTGCTTGGGTCGATAGATCCGAAGGTAGTACCAAAAGAGGCGGAAACGCCAATTCCTTTGCCACGACGACCTTTCTTGGTGGTGATGAGGATAACCCCGTTGGCGGCGCGTGAACCGTAGAGGGCAGTTGCAGCAGCACCTTTGAGCACGTTGATAGACTGGATGTCGTCTGGGTTGATGTCCATGGCAGCATTACCATAGTCAAATCCACCACGACCAGTATTTT
>JANQTF010000104.1 GCA_030731845.1 Bacteroidia bacterium
TCTCTCCTTTCACGGATGTAGAGGAAATGTGTGCGTTTATTGTTCAGGATATCGCATTGAATTCTTAATCTGCGAAGCGCTTTCCCAAGCTAAATAGAGTTGAGATTGTCTCAAAGCAGATTTTCCGACAGGCAGAGCGCTTTGAAGTGAAAATCGTAGCTGATACCAACCCGCTAGACAAAGTCTTAGTGAACGTTCATGGCGGTTAGTTTGCCTTTTCACAAGCCAGAGGCATTGGCGAAATCATATAAATGGACGTGTATGTCCGTTCCCCCCTATCTTCTTGGGCAGAAGATTAACAACCTGCTGTTACAGGTTTTTTTGCACCATCCTTCGCCACAAAAAAAATCACTCAGGATTTGGAATTATGGGGCGAGATTTTTATTGTTGTAGTGTACTAATTAAATAGTACACTAATCACATAGGTTATGGTTCGCATCACAGAACTCCAATTTGCTTATCGAGGCCAGAAGAATCCCTTGTTTACAGGGTTGAATCTGGATCTTGAGCCAGGTAACATCTATGGATTGCTAGGCCGCAACGGCGCAGGCAAGACCTCTTTGCTCAAAATGGTGACAGGGCTGCTCTTTCCCGAATTAGGGGAGCTGCAAGTGCTTGGGCACCAGCCCGGAAAACGCCATCCGGCGTTTTTGCAGGAAATCTACTTCGTTGCAGAGGAATCTAGTCTTCCCGCTATCTCCATTGCTTCTTTTCAGAAACAGCAAGCGCCTTTCTACCCGCGTTTTAGCGAGGCTGCATTTGTGAAGTATCTGGATACGTTTGATCTAACGGCTTCTACTCCTCTTCAGCAGCTTTCTTACGGACAGAAAAAGAAAGCCCAGTTGGCATTTGCCATGGCAACCAACGCCAAGGTGCTGATCTTCGATGAGCCTACCAATGGCTTGGATATTCCTTCCAAGAGCCAGTTTCGGAAATTGTTGGCTGGCTCTATCGATGAGGATCAGATCTATCTCATCTCCACGCATCAGGTGCGCGACTTGGGCAATCTCATGGATCCGATTGTGATTCTGGATGGTGGAAAAATTCTTTTTCATCAATCCCAGGAGGCGATAGCACAGCGAATCTGTTTTGAGCTGATGCAGCAAGCCCGTGAGCCAGAAGGCGTGCTTCATGCGGAGCGTGTGGCCGGAGGTTTTTTGGTGATGACAGAAAATGAGCTTGAGCAAGAATCCATCGTCGATATCGAGGTGCTCTTCAACGCTGTCATGGAATCGCCAGCCCGCATTCAGTCTTTATTCACCGAAAAAGTACCCAATCATGAATAAGCTAGTGTTATCTTTTCCCCGTTTGGCTCTTGTGCTACGCAATGACCTGCGGATATTTGTCCGGCCTATCTTATTGGCCAGTGCTGTGCTCCTTGGCCTGATGCTGATTCTCTACATGGTGCAGGTGCAGGATGTGCTTGAACATGGCACCATTCCTCCCTTTTTCACCGAGTGGTTTGGAGTTGTGCTCTTTTTAAGCGGTTTCCTTTTTTCTAGTCTCGCTTTTTTTGAGCTGTCGCACAAAGGAAAGGCAATGGCCTTTTTGCTCACACCAGCCTCCCAATTAGAAAAGTGGTTGAGCAGATGGCTGCTGACCAGTTTGGGATTTACCTTCTACTTATGGCTGGTTTTCGGTGTCATTTCTTTGATCTGCGGTGGAGTGTCGCAACTGGTGTTTGGCGCTCAGCTGAGCCCCTTTGAGTGGGGAGGGGAGAATGTATGGCTGCTGTTGCGCTTGTATCTGGTGTTTCAGTCTCTATTTATGGCGGGGTCTGTCTTTTTTGGAAAATTGGCTTTTCTCAAAACCCCCATTTCTCTTGCCATCGTAGGCGTTGCCTTGCTGTTGGTGCTATATGTCACCATCAAACTTGTGATGTGGGATATTTCAAAGCCCGGCTGGAGTTTTGAGCCCGATGGCGCCTTTCAAAATTCGGCGGCGTACAAGGATTTTATGGAATACTATGCTGTGGGTGCGTTGAGCTTCCTCTTTTGGTGGGGAATGGCTCCTTTCTTCTGGGTGGTAAGTTATGTGAGGTTGACAGAAAAAGAAGTGTAATATGGAATTCCGAAAACAAAAAGGCATCTACCTTCAAATTGCAGATTATATATGCGAAAATGTGCTCACGGAGCAGTGGAAAGCCGGCGAGAAAATTCTTTCGGTGCGGGAGATGGCTGCTTCTATAGAGGTAAATCCTAATACCGTGGCGCGCACCTACAGCTACTTGCAGGACCAGGGCATCATTTTTATGCAACGAGGTATTGGCTACTTCGTAGCCGACGACGCTTTGCCCAGGACCCAAGTCTTGAAAAAGGACGATTTCGTGAATGAGTTTCTCCCCGAAGTATTCCACACCATGGATGTGCTTGGGATCAAGATCGAAGACCTTCTCGATTATTATCAACACCGTGACAACGGACAAACCGACAAAGAATGAAAACGAGCATAAAACTTCTCTGGATCCTGTTTGGCCTGATGGCCATCGCGCTCATCAGTGTGGCCATTAGTGTTCGCCTGGACCTGACCGAAATCGTCCCTGAAGATGGAAATGGCCGAATAGAAGAAAAATTGATTCCCTTCGAGGCCTTCAAAGGCTTTGATGCCAGCAACGGGCTTCACGTCACTTTCCGCCAAGCCGATCGCTATGAAGTGAAAATCGTAGCTGATTCCAACCTCCTCGACAAAGTCTTCGTGAACGTTCACGACGGTTGGCTTTCCATATCAAAAGCCGGTGATATCGGCAAGATCACCAAAATGGAGGTCTATATCTCTGCTCCACATCTAGTAGGCTTTAATGCCCAAAACAATGCTGTTGTCCGCGTAGATAGCCTCCTGGAGCAGGAAAAAATCGACATTAGGGTGTCAAATGTGGCTGAGGTGCACCTGTTTTGCGTCACAAAGACTTTGAAACTTAGTGCCAGAAACTCCGGGAAGATATTCGTAGCCGGAGAAACAGAAGACCTTGAAGCCAATGCCTCTTCCTCCAGCGAAATCTCGGGTTTCGACTTGCTGAGCCAATTTGCTGAGGTATCTGGCGAAGGGGCATCAGAAGTGAAAGTTCGGGTGGAGCAGAGGCTCATTTCCAATGGCAACGGCGGTTCCAGAATATGGTATCTTGGCCCCGAACATCTTCTCCTGAAAAGCAGCGGCAACGTGCTTCCTACCCCTTGGGTTGAAAGTGACGACAACCTTGGCGAAGAGTAGTGACATACCTGTCGTATCCACATGAGTCATTCCGGAAAAATCGGGTTGACCCATGTTCTGCTTTTTCCGCTGACTGAGTTTTGTCAATTCCAAACAAGAAAATCCAGAACTACTCTATCTGAGAGCAATTCTGGATTGTTAAGATGACATTGGAAAGGCTGATTAGAACCCGAACATGCCATTATCATTTGCCAGGCCTTCGGTTGGGATCGGCTGTATGACATCCCAATGCTCTACGGCTTTTCCGTTTTCGAAGCGTAGCAAATCGTAAAAAACCTGCTTTTTACCACTCCATTCGCCTTCGCTGACGGTAAGTACGAAGTTGCCTTCTCCCAATACTTGATGGATTCGGGTGTACTTGAACATATTATCTTGAGACGTGAGATATTGAACAGCTTCTACGATCCCGGACAACCCATCTTTGATACCAGGATTATGCTGGTCGTATTGTTCGGAACTTATATAGTCGGTGATTTTATTCGGGTTTTTGCCCATCAAAATATCTTCTACCATCGCTCTGGCTATGGCTTTGTTCGCCTCGGTTTTATCCAGGTCTGACGCGGTTGTAGGACCATCAGTCTGAGTCCTTCCGCTTGCGGTTTCCTCTACCAATGGGGTCATGGCATCCCAATGTTCTGCTACTTTACCGTTATCGTCTAATCGGATAATATCAAACGACACCATCTCATCTGCCCCAAATGGACTGGCATTTCTCCAGATGTTGTGCATAAAGACAAAATTGCCGTCCTGGAACATCCGAATATTCTCAGCTGTGGTGCCGTTTTCCTGAAGAACAGGCATCATTCGAATGAACGGCTCCAGGCCTGTTGGGATGAATGGATTATGCTGAATGTAATCGGCATTGGCTACCTTGCGCATGGTTGCCGGGTCGTTTTTCATAACTGCCCCTAAAAAGGTGCCTACGGTTTCTTTTTTACTCATTGTCGGTAGGGTTGATTGTTGATTGTCACTTGGGCTTTTGACTGAACTGCAGGATGCGAGTAAGCCCGAAAACAGGAGAATGAAGATGCCTTGTTTCATGTTCGAAAGGTTTTTACTTTTGATTTGCAAGCAAAAATACAAATTAGCTTGCAAAGTGCAAGTGAAACAGAAAAAAACTTTCAATTTGCAAGTGATGTTTAATCGAGACTTATCCTATGCCACAAGAATTCAGATGTAATTGCCCGTTTACTTCAGCCCTCGACGTGTTGGGCGATAAGTGGATCCTCGTGATCGTGAAGCAAATGCTCATCGAAGGCAAGGAAACATTTAAAGACTTCATCGAAAGCGAAGAAGCCATTGCTACCAATATTCTTTCAGCAAAGCTCAAACTCCTGGAAGAAGTGGGAGTCATCATCAAGACAAAACGACCGGAAAATAAGAAGACTAATCTCTATCTGTTGACCGAAAAGGGATTGGCCTTGGCCCCTGTACTTGTGGAACTTGCCACCTGGAGTGATCATCATCTCAGGGATATTCATCCCACCGTCCTCGATGGAGAAGGGATGGAACTACTTCGGAATGATAAAGCAGCTTTTGCGCGTGCGTTGGAGGAAAAGTACAGGGAAAAACTGGCTAACACGACCTATGTTCCGTGAAAATAGATCTACCTGTACGTAGAGAATTGAAAAGCAGCAGATTTAGGCAATCAGGAGATACCATTTTTCAATTGAGCTCCTGCATCGTGCAGCGCTCTCGAAAATCTCCTGATCCAACAAGTGAAACTTGACGCAGTTTAGGAGACACTCCCGGGCTTACCTGTTCACCACAGCTGTCTGTCTGCTAATCACCTTGTCAATTCTTCTTTTATTTTCTTGCTGCAAGAGGGAAGGATATAAATTCAGGAAGATGTTCGGAATCATCATTGCCAGTCCGAATATCAAGCTGACGTTAATAGTTTGATACAGGGCAACAATGACCACAAAAGCGAATCCGATTAAGTGACTTATTTCAGAAATAGTCATTTCATTTCGGATGTCGTTCAAATCAGTTGCTTTGTTTTTTACCTTGATGGACTGGTTGAAGAATTTGAAAAATGTGTTTTTGACAATCCATTTAAAGTACTTGATCCCGATCCTTTCATTCCAGGTTTTGCTTTCAATAAAATTCAGGTTTGACAACTTTTGATAATACTCAGTCTTCATGAGTAGACTATTCAGGATCATGCCAATGATCCATGAAATAACTGACACGGATGCTCCGTAGATAAACCCCAACAGTAAGTGATTCGCTGTCATCTTTTGAGATTATAGTTAGTTGCTATAGACCCGCAATATAGCTCCCGATTCTGCCTTCCTCCAATATCGAGAAGAGGTCACGAATCGTCAAAGTTCACTACGGCCCATCAACTCCCGGCCACTTGACTAGCGCTGTAAAATTACCTGTTTCGTCTTGCGATATGGCTGCAATACCAAACTCGGTCGTCAACTCTCCCATTTTGACAGTCATTAGAAACATTTTCACCATTGTCGATATTCTTGGCTGTCGTAATTTTACAGTGTCAGGTTAATATTTCAACTGGCTTAACAATAATGAGTGTGAGAAACTGCAGGCAGTAATCATTCCTCAGACTCCTTACAGAAGCTTCCAATTATCAACTGTGCATCCTTCCAGGATGCGCATCGATAGGCTGTGTCATTCAATAAAACGACCCTAACATGAAAAAAATGATTCTTTTGCCATTAATAATGGCGCTGTTCGTCCAGTATTCTACCGGGCAACCAACTGAACTAACGATAACCGATGCAGG
>JANQTF010000105.1 GCA_030731845.1 Bacteroidia bacterium
CAACACTTGATAAACCCAGAATGCTTTGCTACGTTTAGGGAATTGTACCTCGCGATTATCCCTAACACGTATGTTCAATCAATACATGGTAGAAATCGAGCTTCCAGGCGTATTTACGGCTGAGTTTGCGAGCTTGATCCCGGCACAGCGTGCCCGAATCAACATGCTCATTCACGATGGGAACATCAAGAGCTACACGCTCGCCCTTGACCGATCCAGGCTTTGGGTGGTGATGGTCGGCGACGATGAAAGTAAAATTGAGCATATCCTCGACTCCTTTCCCATCATGCCTTATTGCCAGGCAAATATTCATGAGCTCATGTTTCATGACAGTGCTGTTCATGAAATGCCTCGCATTTCGTTGAATTAAGCCCCTATGAGCGACACCCTCCGCATTCTGCAAGAGATTCCAGACCTAGCCAACGTGCCCGCAGACCAGCTTCAGTGGCTCGTGGATCACGGCAAAATTGAAACCTTCGAGCCCGGTGGCAAGCTATTTTCGCCTGGCCAGATGTCTCAATACATGTTCATCATGCTGGAGGGCCGAATCAGGATGTGGTTCGACCAAAACGGATCTTCCAGGGAAGTAGGCCGCCTTGAAAAAGGCGATATCACCGGGGTGCTTCCTTATTCCCGGCTCAAGGAGGTGAGGGCTCACGGGTCCGTATTGGAGACGAGCCGTGTATTGGTGGTGGATAAAAAAGTATTTCCGGAGATGATCCGCACCCAATATGAGCTGGTAGAAGCGCTCGTGCATTTCATGAACAACCGGATTCGCAATTTCACCACCCTTCAGGTGCAGAATGAAAAGCTCATGGCCCTGGGCAAGCTTTCTGCGGGACTCGCCCATGAGCTCAACAACCCTTCGTCGGCAGTGGTGAGGGTTGCCAAAGACCTCAAAGAGCACCTTGGCTACATCCCTGAGCGCTTCAAGCGCATCATCGCCATTCGTCTCACTAATGAGCAGGTGGATCGGGTGAATGAGCATGTGTATGAAAAAATCCAACGAGGGGTGCAATCCTACTCCATGTTGGAACGCAATCGCCGGGAAGGCGACATGGAAGATTGGCTCGATGATCATCATATCAACGTAGGCCCCGATGTGATTGAGGGGCTTGTGGATTACGGGTTTGATGAAGACAGCATGGATTTCATCCTGGACCAGGTTTCGGAAACAGAACTGGAGCCAGTATTGAGCTGGGTGGGAAATGTGCTCACCACCGAAAAATATGTGGACGAGATCCACGACGCCTCCAAGCGCATCAACGATCTGGTGACCTCGATCAAATCGTACTCCCACATGGATCAGGACCAGGACCGGGGCGCGATTGATGTGCGCGAAGGGATTCGGAGCACCAAGCGAATGCTGGAACATAAGTTTCGCAAGGCCCAAGCCTCTTTTGACGAAGATTTCGAAGATCCGCTTCCCCTCATCCATGCCAATCCCGGTGAGCTCAACCAAGTCTGGACCAACATCATCGACAATGCGCTCGATGCGCTCGAAGAGCATGGTGGTGGTGTGGTGACAGTACGAGCTTTTACTGATGGACCTTGCCTCAAGGTAATCATCATGGACAACGGCCCGGGTATCCCTGCTGAGGTGGCGAGCCGCGTATTCGACCCCTTTTTCACCACCAAAAAGATGGGAAAAGGCACTGGCATGGGCCTCGAAGTGGTGCAAAGGATCGTGCAGGCACATCGGGGCAACATTGAGCTCCACAGCGAACCCGGCAAAACGGAGTTCATCATTTGGTTTCCGCTGGATTGAGCACCTAGCGAGGCGCTTCTCCATCCAGCAGTGAGAGGTTGTCATTTCAGGGCTGTGCCCCGCTTTTTTCTAATGTAAGGCGATTTTCCAGCCTTCGCTAATTGCCCAATTTATCCTACTTTCCGCCCTATCATCCTTTTTGGTAAGGAAGGCGAATCTAAAGAGGCAAATTTTGCTAGGTTGGCGAACATGAAGCGAGTACGCCCTTCCTCTCTCCTTCCCCTGCTTTTGTTATTGCAGGGGCCTTTTGTCAGTGCCCAACTGATGCTGTATCGGCAATTGCCCGAGTTTGCCTTGTCATCCCTCTTTCAAGTAGAAGTGCAGATGCCGGGCACGAGTTTTCAAGAAGTGTTTACCTATGAATATTCGACCGGAGAAACCGGCATTGTCACGCAAAACGAACATTTTGCACCTTTTGCTTTTGAGCCTACCGACGGATTGCTCACCATCAGAGTAAGCAGCAAAAATGGGACACTCCTCAACGAGGCCAATTTTGAGTTGGTGAACCAGACCGAGCCCGATGTGGAACATAGTTTTGTGAATGGTGCCTGTGTGATCACATGCGCATCGGCACGCAAACAACTGCTGCTGCGCTCCCCCGCCAACAAGGCAAATCCGCTTCTGTTGTTCGTGGATCCGATGAAGGAAAGGCCCATTCCCAATGGTGCCAATGTGGTGACTTTTGCTGCCAGTGCCACCCCGTATGTGCAAACGGCCCAGTATGATCGCTACGAGGTGCCCAATGAGGTGGATGTGATCTATATCGAAGATGGAGCCATGATCAAAGGAACCATTCACACAACCAATGGGCGAAACAAGCCTCTCATTGTCATGGGGCGTGGCGTGATTTTGGGCAATGGCCCGGTGGTCAACGGAAGTCAGGGCATCCCTTACAACACCCTGGAGCTCAACAACGGCAACAACCATGTGCTCGAAGGCATCACGGTGATCAAGTCACGGCACTTTGCGCTGCGCATGTCGAGCGATGGCCGAATCAACAATGTGAAGATTTTGGGCTACAATGCCAACAACGACGGGATCGTAGCTGGTACCCAATCGATCATCGAAAACTGCTTTCTGAAGGTGAATGATGATTTCATCAAACTCTACAACAATGACATGGTGGTGAGAAACTGCCGTTTCTACGCCCAAACCAACGGAGCGATTTTCCAATTTGCGTGGAATTCCATTACGCCGGGGAGCAATTGCCTGGTAGAAAACTGTGAAGTACTGGACGTGGAATACGGCTTCACTGGAGACCCGGCCAATGGACAGGGCGGCATCGCTCGGGCATTCATCTCCTTGCGCGAGACAAATGCCAGCCCAGTATCAGGCAACAATGTGTTTCGCAACATCCTGATTCAGGGTCAGCTCAAGCGCTTTATGGGAATCAATGGCAAATACGGCAACAGCCAGTCTTTGACGCTGCAAAATATTAAGCTGGAGAACATCACCGTAGTGAACAAGCCTGAGCTTCAGAGCTGGGTATATACTGGAAACGCTCCAGATATCGTCTCTTTTGAATTTGTGAATGTGACTTTTGGCGGCGTTTGTGTGGACCCTGTGGCAGATTTCAAGACAGAAGGCAATGTGGTCATTGTCTCCAATTGCCTCCCCACCCCCGTGGAAGATCAGCTCGATCGGGGCAGCATCCGCATGTATCCCAACCCCGCAGAAAAATATTTGCGAGTAGAGATGGACCAACCAAGCAATCAAGCCAGCATCCAGATCTTTGAGCTATCTGGTCGAATGATTCACACAGAAGCCTTGCAGCAGGAGCAGTCTGTCTCTGTATCGCACGTCCCACCGGGGCTTTATCTGGTAGAAGTAAGCACCCACACCGATCGCATTCGCCAACCTATTCTGTTTATTCAATAGTTTGTATCTCATGAAAAAATATTCGCTATCTCTTCTCAGTTTCTTTCTGCTTCTCGGGCTGACATATTCGCCTGTGAGAGCACAAAAGAATGTTCTCTTCCTCATGGCCGACGATTT
Organism: Bacteroidia bacterium; assembly: GCA_030731845.1. Classification (GTDB taxonomy): domain Bacteria; phylum Bacteroidota; class Bacteroidia; order J057; family J057; genus JANQTF01. The sequence goes on from JANQTF010000105.1 coordinate 3,764, forward strand.
CAACTATTGGATGACCGGCTATTATCCGGCACTCAAAACGCCCAATCTCGATTCGCTGGCCAGCATGGGCATCATGTTTACGGAGGCACATTGCACATCGCCAGTCTGCAACCCGTCGCGCAATGCGATTTGGTCGGGCTACCGGCCCAGCACCACGCGCATCTGGACCAACAGCAACAACCCTGATGGCGACTATGTGCGCGATGTTCCAGGTTTTGAAAACATCGTGACGATGCATCAGTACTTCAAAGAAAACGGCTACTTCGCTTTTGGAGGAGGCAAACTCTATCATGATGGAAAAATGGGGTCAACCAAGACCGATCCTACCCATTGGTCTCAACTTACTACCCAGAATACTGGCAGCCCCGGTGGTCCTTTCTACGAATGGTCTCACCCTGACGCCACAGTAAGCTTCAAGGCCGGAGAATTCCCCTACACCAACGCCGGAGATACGCAACTCGCCAACGAAGTTGCCGACCTGATCAGCAACTATGCCAATTCGCCCAATAGTGGACAGCCCTTCTTTATCGGGTGCGGCTTTTTTCGGCCCCACCTTCCCTGGAATTGTCACAAAGATTTCTATGACCTCTACGATCCGGAAGCGCTGCCTTTTCCAGACGGATTTCTCGCCGGTGACCTCAACGATATTTCCTATACGGCTACTTCTGAGCACCTCGCCATTGTGAATAATAACCAGTGGAAAAATGCCATTCGGGCTTATCTGGCGAATTCTACCTATGCAGACTACAATGTGGGCATTGTGCTGGATGCCCTGCGAAACAGCCCGTATGCCGATAGCACCATCATCGTATTTATGGGTGATCACGGCTGGCACCTCGGCGAAAAGGAAAGATGGAAGAAGTCATCGGTATTCGATCAGGCCTTCCACACCACTTTGATCATTTATGACCCAAGTGCTCCTGGCAATGGTCAGGTGTGCTCCAAGGTGGTGAGTCTTCAGGATTTGTATCCGACGCTGGTAGAGCTTACCGGACTGCCCACAAAAAACAGCGTGGAAGGACGTAGCATTGCGCCACTCATCGAGGACCCTGCCCGCACCGATTGGGATTTTCCTATCTACATGACCTACGCAGGAACCAACATCGTGAAAACCAACGAATGGCGATTCATTGACGATGGGAACGAAAGTCAACTGTACCATACCTCCATTGATCCTTATGAGTGGACAAATCTCTATGGAAAAGCTGGATATGAAGCGATCACCAACACGTTGCAAAGCTATCTCGATAACCTGATGACCAACAGTGCCATCATTCGCAACAACCTCCTCAATGGCACCGACATTGATCCCTCGCTCGCAACTCCCAAACGGACATATATCATCAACACCATGGTCACAGACTCGATCCTGAGGCTGGATCTTCTGTATGCTGCCCCCGTGGTGGATCTCAAAATCCTCACCATCAAAGGAGATCTGGTATTTGAAACAGAAGTGGTAGGCGAATCTGAGATTTCTGTCCAACTCGATGGCATTGTTCCGGGTACTTATTTGTTGGAAATCATCAGCGAAGGCGTCCCTTATGTAGAGCGCTTCGTGGTCCAGTAAGCTTATGCGGAATTATTTTTTCTTACTTGTCCTGATGATGTGGTTGCCTGGCTGTGTGAAAGAACAGCAACAGGCGACCGTACAGCAGGAGGATCTTTTGTATCCTGAGGGAGATTCGATCAACATCCGGGACCTTGTGGTCCATGATCCATGCATCCTGGCTGATTCTGCCTCAGGGACTTATTATATCTATGAAAAATTTTCTCCCAGCCGCTTTCAAGGGCTGGTAGAAAATGCTCCGAAAGGAAAAGCAGGGGTGTTCTTTCAGGCGAGTAAGGACCTTGTTTCCTGGTCACGGCCCAAGGCGGCCTTTGTGATTCCAGACACCTTCTGGGCAGATGATGATGCGGGGCCCTGGGCACCGGAGGTGCACCAATATCACGGAAAATACTACCTCTTCGCGACCTTCAATGCCTGGGGCGACACCCTGCCCCCGCTCGAAGGCCGTCCGCCCATTACCCGAAGAGCCTCCCAGATTTTGGTTTCGCCTTCACCTGAGGGACCGTTTGTTCCGTTTCACAATTCCCCGTCCACACCCGATGGGGAAATGACCCTGGATGCCACCCTGTGGGTGGACAATGGCCAACCCTGGATGGTCTATTGTCATGAATGGGTGCAACTCGGCAATGGATTGATCAAGGCCATCCGCCTCACCGATGACCTATCCGAGACCGTAGGAGAGCCCATCACCCTGCTCAACGCCGCCGATGTAGCCTGGACCCGGAAAAATGTGAGCTATCACGGCACGCGATACCCCGGTGCGGTTACCGATGGGCCATACCTCTACCGAAGTTTTTCAGGCAAGCTGATGATGGTGTGGTCGAGCTGGTCAACGGACAGAAAGTACGCCCTCGCCCTGGCCACCTCAGAAAGCAACACCATCGAAGGCCCATGGATCCATGAGCCGGAGCCACTTTTGCAAGATGATCGCGGGCATGGCATGATCTTCACCGATTTTGAAGGGCGACTTTTGCTGTGCCTCCACCGCTATTTTCACTATCCTGACACAAGAGTACAGCTCTACGAACTTGAAGACCTTGGACAAAGGCTTCAGGTAAAGGGACAAATTCTGGGAGCCGAATAGGAGCACTCTCCAAGATTACCGGAATATTAAGCTATAATTACGTAAGTGAGCCCCTGCGCAGATGTCTGCGCAGGGGCTCAATTCGTCTATTTACCTGCCTATTTTAGCGTTAACGCAGATTTTAGGAAAGGTAGTATGAGTTTTCGAAATTATTCATAGTAATAATCCGAACATATTTTCTTAACATTGCGTTAACATTAGCAATCAAGCTCACACTTTTTATTTCCTATATATCATGAAAAAGCTCCTCACACTTCTCCCCGCTCTTCTTCTCGTTGTATCTGCTTATGCGCAGGAGCTTGCCTCACTGACACCCAATCAATCAAGAAGTACAAAAACCATGGACGCCCAGCCGGTAGAGTCCTTTTGGTTTGCGGATGATCTGAAGCCATTGAATTATCAGCAGGTGCTCGAAAGCATTCAGTATGATCGTCGAGCATTGGAGGCAGGCCTCGAAGGCACTGTAGTCCTTCAGATCCAGGTCGATAAAAACGGCCAGTACTTTAGTCATAAGGTGATGAACGAAGCCAACCCGCTGCTCGTTGAGGCAGTAGAGGCCCAGGTGCACCACCTCCAGTTCCGTGCTCCAGAATTTCATGGTGAAGCTGTTTCCGCCATTGTGTCTGTCCCCTTCCGGTTCAGGTTGAACGATGGATGGTAATCCTTTCCTGAAAAGCAAATCAGACAGCCGATACCAATTCGTTGGTATCGGCTGTTTGATTATTTGCTACCTTGGCTGGCACACCCTCTTCCTGCATGAACCTTCCTTATTCTCTCATTTTAGCCATTGAGTCCATCCTGCAAACCAGAATCACCGGAGCCTCAGCCCTGGCAGGAGGGTGCATCCATCATGCTACCTGCCTCGAGACGAGCAAAGGGCCAGTATTTCTCAAATATAACGACCTGGAAGAAGCCACCACCTTTGAGGTAGAAGCAAAAGGCCTCGATCTTCTGCACGCAACGGAAACCCTGCGCGTGCCGCAAGTCTTCGGCACGGGAAGCGCGGCAGAGCATTCTTTTTTGCTATTGGAGTTTATTCAGCCAGGCACAAAATCCAATGGATTTTGGGGACAACTTGGCCGTGGCCTGGCCAGTCTTCACTCGCACAGCAACTTGGCCTTTGGCCTGGATCATCACAATGTGATCGGGCGATTGCCACAGTCCAACCACGAGCATGGGCGCTGGGCAGACTTTTTTCGCGAAGAACGCCTCGCTCCTATGGTGCAGATGGCCTTAGACAAAGGCGAGCTCACCCCCGCCATCGCCAGCGAAATCGAGGCCATTTATCCGCATCTGCAAGACTATTTTCCGCAAGAGTCGCCTGCCCTGATCCACGGCGACCTGTGGGGCGGCAACCTGCTCACCGGCCCGCACGGCGAGCCTGTCTTGATTGATCCGGCTGTGTATTACGGGCATCGCGAAGCCGAACTGGCTTTCATGTCTTTGTTCGACACGCAGCCGCCGGCATTTTACGCTGCCTACGAAGAAGAATTTCCCCTTACCCCAGGCTATCGCAACCGGTTCGACCTCTACAATCTGTATCCGCTGTTGGTTCACCTCAATCTCTTTGGGCAGGGATATCTGGCGGCGATCAGGCAGATTGTGAAGAGATATTCGTAGGAGAGAATATGGGAAGGAATAGATCGGAGAATTGGCAAACGTGCGCGAATACTCGAACTCCCCCTTTCCCGTGAAGACTGATCCTACCTTGGGGTATGAACCATCACCACATCATTCCCCGCGGCCTCCGGGCATTCATCGGAAGCCTCTTCTTCCTCGTCCTCACGGCCTTTGCTTCCATCGCCCAGCAGGGCGTAGCGGAGGCGAGAGACGCCAATTATGGCTATGTATTCGTATTTGCCGATCGGGTTAATCTCCGCGCCGCGCCTTCGCTTGAGGCCGATGTTGTGGCTACCCTAAGTGAAGGCACGGCCCTCACCTTTGTCACCTATATGGCTGGGCCAGACACGGTGAATGGGCAGAGTGGAAACTGGGCTCAGGTCATTCACCAACAACAAGTGTGCTATGTGTGGGAACCGCTCGTCACCCGCTGGGTCATGCGCAGCCATTCCGATCCAGACCATCTTTTTTTGGTGGGAAAAGGCACAGTTCCAGGCGAAACGCTTTTCAAGATTTTCTATCGGGGAGAGAAAGTGCAGGAGCTGCAAGTGCAGTCGATGAAGAGCGTGGAAGAACTCCAGCAGATCCGAATCACGGGCAGCATGGGCGTGGGCCTCGTGCGCGAGCTGATTTATCTGGAATATGCCGCATTTAGCTGCGGAGAAATGGGCGGGGACATGATTTTTGCCTGGGATGGCACACAATTGCGCCCGTTTTTCAAAGATTGGGGCATCGGTGACGGCGGATTTTTTGAAGGCGTGCGCCTTGTATTGCCGGCATCGCCGCTGGGCGAGAAAGGCGTGATCCATGTGTTTGAAGTAGCGGGAGAATACCTCAATATTGAGGAAGACGACCCGGACGCACTGCCCCCGATCAAATTTGATTACAACCGCCACAAGCGCTATCGCTGGGATGGAACCAAGATGGTAGAATTAGCCTCCAATTAATGCGATCAAGGATAGACGCGACAAGCGTAGCTGGCCAAAGCTCCCCCTATGAATGGGGCCAGACCATAGATCCACAGCGGTTCTAGCTGCAAGGTCACCACATTGGCAGCGATGCCAATAGCAGGATTGAATGCACCGCCAGAGATGGGCGCTCCCATAAAGTAGATCGCCATGAACACAAACCCGATGGCGAAGCCATAGTAATCGTTGCCCCGGGTGACTTTGGACTGCGTGGTGACAAGATACACTAGCGTAAACAAGAAGCTCAATATCACCTCCACGATTGCAGCTTGAACAGAAAAATCTCCCCTTCCTGGTGCAAAAGCAAAGACATAACTATCATCAATGGCCACCAACATCACAAGCCCGGCGGCGGCAAAAGCACCAACAAGTTGTGCCAACAGGTAGAATCCAAAGTCTTTGGGGCTGACCTTCTTCAACATCAGCATCGCAAGCGAAATGGCCGGGTTGTAGTGAGCTCCAGAGGCTTTCATGCCGAGATACGTGAGCGAGATCAGCACAGCACCGATGGCAATCGCAGCGAACCGGTCGCCATAGCTCATGGCAAGGCCAACGCTAAGCGTGAGGAAAAACGTGCCAATGAGTTCAGAGAGGTATCGGTTCATGGGGAGATGTTAGAGGTGTCAGGAGTCAGAGGAGAGGGGTCAGACAAGAGAGGCGAGACTTCCGGAGGCGAGAAGCAAGACTAGAAGCGATCTTATAGCCCCCTGCGCGTCGGGCGTGTGTGTAGGCTCCCGCAAGCGGGACTTCGCTGCGCTCAGGAGAGGTTGGGGGTGAAATAAGGAGCCTGCATAGAGAGGAAGAGCGGGACGATGCTACTGATTTGGGGGCAGAGAATGATAACTTCAGAGGTTGAACGCGAATAATTCAAGCAAAATATAAGAAATATTCGCTTTGCCGAAAGAGTTTTATCCTTTCTTTATCATCTATAATAGCCAGGGTCTCGGGGCTCTTGTGCTTTGGGAAGAATGATTTGGATCCGTTTTGCTCAATATTTAACAAGATCCTCTGAACTTCGTATCAGGACACTTCACTCTGCTGCTATTTTTCTTTATCTTTGCAGCCTCATTCGAGTATAACTCACAGATATTTAGCTGATTCCGCCCATGATTACGGTTTCCAACCTGTCTTTGCGCTTCGGTAAGCGCGCTTTGTTCGACGAAGTCAATTTAAAATTCACCCCTGGCAACTGCTACGGCATCATTGGTGCCAATGGAGCTGGAAAATCGACCTTCCTCCGGATTCTTTCCGGAGAGCAGGAGCCTACCTCCGGGCAGATCATCATCCCCAAGGGGCAGCGGATGTCCGTCCTCAAGCAGGATCACAGTGCCTATGATGAGTATCCGGTGCTCCAGACCGTGATGATGGGAAATGAAAAGCTTTGGCAGGTGAAAGAGGAAATGGAAGCCCTCTATGCCAAAGAAGACTTTACCGACGAAGACGGCATCAAAGCCGGTGAGCTCAGCGGTGAGTTTGAAGATATGAACGGGTGGAATGCAGAATCAGAAGCCGCTGAGCTTCTCTCCAGCCTTGGCATTACAGAAGATAGCCACTACAAGCAGGTTGCCAGCCTCGACAGCAAAGAAAAAGTGCGGGTGCTCCTCGCGCAGGCCCTCTTTGGCAACCCCGATATCCTCCTGCTCGATGAGCCTACCAACGACCTCGACGTGGAGACCATCGTCTGGCTCGAAGACTTCCTCGCAGATTTTAAAAACCTCGTGCTTGTTGTGTCCCACGACCGTCACTTCCTCGACGTGGTCTGTACCCACGTCTGTGATATCGACTTTGGCAAGATCCAGTTTCACACTGGCAACTATTCTTTCTGGTATCAGGCATCTCAGCTTGCCCTGCGTCAGCGCGCCGACCGCAACAAAAAGACCGACGAGAAGCGCAAAGAGCTTCAGGAGTTTATCCAGCGGTTCAGCGCCAACGTGGCCAAGTCTAAGCAGGCTACTTCGCGTAAAAAGATGCTGGAAAAACTCAATATCGACGACATTCAGCCCTCCAATCGTAAGTATCCTCACATTTTCTTCCAATCAGAGCGCGAAGCTGGAAAGCAAGTGCTGGAGGTGAACAATCTATCTGCCAGCCTTGATGGGCAGAAGCTGTTTTCTAATGTGAACATCGACATCCAGAAAGGCGACAAAATCGCCGTGCTATCGAAAAACTCCCTCGCTGTGTCGAAATTTTTCGACATTATCATGGGCGAAGCCGAGCCCGACGGCGGCGACTTCCGCTGGGGGGTGACCATCACACCAGCATATTTGCCACAAGAACACGGCGAGTTTTTCGAGACAGACCTCAACCTCGTGGAGTGGCTCCAGCAGTTTTCCTCCAACTCCGAAGAAGAGTTTGTGCGGGGCTTCCTCGGCAAGATGCTCTTCTCTGGGGAAGAATCCCTGAAGAAAGCCCGTGTCCTTTCCGGAGGAGAAAAAATGCGCTGTATGCTTTCGCGCATGATGCTGCAACAGCCCAACTTCGTAGTGCTCGACGAGCCCACCAACCACCTCGACCTCGAATCGATCCAGGCATTCAACAACAGCCTCATAGACTATACCGGTTCGGCCATGCTGCACAGCTCCGACCACGAGTTTATGCAGACTGTCTGTAACCGAATCATCGAACTCACGCCCAACGGCATCCTTGACAAGCTCATGACCTTCGATGATTACCTCGCCAGCGAGGAAATCAGACAGCAGCGCATGGAGTTGTATGGCATGGCGAAGGTGTAACGTCCTTCCTTGTTAACCCTGCCGGGATGTCTTGACCTCCCATACCCAACAACCCTGAGTAGCCTCTACTCAGGGTTGTTGGGTGTTGAGGCCAACTGCCAATGGGTGGATTTATTCACATGACTCTCTTCAAGGCTTCATCACCAAGGTTTTTCTCCGAGTGAGCCTCACCCGCTTTCGGATCAGAATCATGCCTATCGTTCCGCTCAGGAGCAGAGCAAGCCCTGCGCCAGTTGCCAGAATCATTTTCTCTAACAGGCTGATTTCTTCATCTGCCGCGCCTACTGCGGGGGTAGCACTGATTGCGGAGAGCCCCGCCAATGTTGCCGTTATCAACACCAGAATCCCCAATACAGAGATTCCTATGCTTAGCAGGCCTACAGCAGTCGCTGCCAGGATGGTGGTCCAGAGCGCGATCGCTTCCCAGGCAGCTTTTCGCTTGATTCGTTGCCGGGTCATGTTCCGTCCTTTTTTATCAGGTCGGGAAATGTTGGTGATCTCCGAGACATTTACCCAGGTAGCATCTACCCGAATAGCCGATTTCCCAACCTCCTCGAGATATCCTTCTTTCACGGTCTTTTTTCCTGTAACCGGGTTCACATATCGAATGCTCACATAATCTCCATCGAGGTATCTCCATGTTTTTTCCCCCACCCGTAGCATCAACCCAGGGGAGTCGGGAGGGGCAAGTGAAAGCGCATGGACCCCAGAACAGGTGGCCACCATCATCAGGGCCATCAGGCAAGTGGAAAGAATATTCATGGTCATTAGAATTAGGAAGGATGGATTGAATATACACTTTCCGAACAAAATGGCACAACGCTATTTGAGAGAAAAATAAATCTCTTTTTTCATTCAGGCACATAGCACTCGTTCTTGCGAGCGTCGTGATATCAGCGTAGCTGTGAGCGGCTTGAGTAGCTGAGTAGGGAGGACAACAGGGGAAAATCCTATTTCTAATTTTTACCAGTAAAGTAGAATTACTGGCATTTTTTTGATTTCTGATATTCACCATTTGGGTCCCCTGTTTCACAAGAAAAGCCTGCCCCATCTGCCCTCCTAAAAAACCGAACCAAGCTCCCTGTGCTCATGCAGCATAGAGCAGCTTGTGTCCGTTATAAGGGAAATGTGATTCTGATGAAGCATTTTCTGCCATGGCTGATCGGCTTTGCTTCCTTCGAATGACAAATGTAAACGCCCATTTTTTCATCCTTCATTCCGCTAATTTTATGAAATACAGCCTTTTGTTGCTCACAGCCCTCCTTTTTTTATCATCTTGCAAAGAGACCGGCATCGACCCCACTACCTGCCGCGATGGCAAGTGCACCTATACCTTCGAGGGGGGCAAACAGGTCAATCTCTTCGGAGATTCCACCAATCAGTATGTCGAAATCATCAATGGCGACAAGCTGGTTTTTCAGTATCAATACCTCAAAAACGAGAAAGCCAACATCGCCGACGATGAGTACACCGAAAACATCTATTTCGAAATTGACCCTTCCGTGGACGCTTTCAGCTATTCTGGCAAGGAGGAACTCGAAAGCATTAACCTGATCATGCAGGCCATCTGTTTCTGCCCCGTGATCATCGCCACGCCGCAAAGTGGCAGCATCTCTGGCAAAAAGATCAATGACAACACCTGGGAGATCGACCTCAACGTCACCTTTGACTGGGATGGAAGTGTGGTCGAATCTGAGTTTTCGGCAAGGTTTGAGAGGGAATAGCCTCAGGCATTAGCAATGTCTTCTTCGATTTCGTCAATGTCATACTGAAAAATGGACACCTTGTACTTGCCCAATAGCTCAATGAAGGAATGCTTGGAAAGCCCCACCATCTCAGCCCCTTGACCTGAGGTAATCAGCCCTTCTTCAAACAGTTTTGCTGCAAACAACATACTCAGCTCAAAGTGGCTGACTTGAAGTCCTTCAGGTAGATGAAGATGAATGCTCATGAGGAAATCGTCAATCGTTTGATTGAAAGATACGGATTTTCCTCTGGCTTGGCTATCTCAGCCCAACTTTCTCCTCCGTCAGCCTGATGGGTCGGGACCTTGACAATGGAACTGTCAATAATTACGTACCTCACAATCCGCCTCCCTGCCTCCCTGCGGGCAGGTGGCGACCCCCGGGGCTATTCATCACAAATCCCATGCAGGCCCGCCTCAGGAGAAAAACGCTACCTTGCGAGCTCATTCATCAACCCTTCTCATGGCATCTGGCATTCTCCTGTACGGCGCTTACGGCTACACCGGCAAACTCATCGCAAAAGAAGCACAGCAGCAGGGCACTCCTCTGTTGTTGGCAGGTCGCAGGGAGGCTCCACTCCAGGCACTCGCTGCCGAGACAGGCCATGCCTATCGCGTAGCTGACCTGGCAGACTTCGCAGCCAACCCGGCCTTGCTCTCAGGAATCACCGTTGTGCTTCATGTGGCGGGCCCCTATTCCGAAACGGCTGCGCCCATGGTCGAGGCCTGCCTCGAAGCAGGTGTTCACTATCTCGATATCACAGGAGAATGGGGTGTATTTGAGCAGATTGCTGCGCTCGATCTGCGCGCCAAGGCTGCCAATGTCATGCTGCTGCCCGGCACGGGATTCGACGTGGTGCCCAGCGATTGCCTGGCGCTCTTTCTGCAGCAGCAACTGCCCAGCGCTACGCATCTTGAGCTTGCCATCAAGCCCGATGGAGGCGTTTCTCACGGCACCGCTGTCACAGGGATTGTGAGCGCAGGAGCCGGAAGTCGCTCCCGGATCAACGGCGAGCTCGTGAAGGAGCGGGTCGCTGCGCACGAAAGAAAGATTCCCTTTTCAGGTGGTGAGGGCACAGGTGTCTCCATTCCGTGGGGAGATATCGTCACGGCCTGGCACAGCACCGGCATTTCCAATGTGATTGTGTACATGGTGCAAGCTCCAGGCATGATTCGGCAGATGAAAATCATGGGCCGATTGTCATGGCTCCTTGGCTGGGGACCTGTGAATCGTTTTTTGAGAAAACAAGCAGGAAAACACCTCAGCGGCCCCGGAGAAGCGACCTTGAGCAACAATCGCTCAGAAGTGTGGGGAGAGGTAAGGGATGAACGGGGAAATCGCGTGGCCGCGCGGATCAACGGCCCACAAGTGTACCGGCTCACTGCCCTCACGGCGCTTCACATCGCTCGGCAGGTGCTGTCCGGCAACTGGAAGCCCGGATTTCAGACGCCATCGGGCGCCTACGGCGCCGATCTTATCCTCGAAGCCTGTGATGCCACAAGAGAGATTCTGGCGTGAGAACCTACCAGCTTAGCACCAGGGTGTCGCTTGGACCAAGAACCCTCAGCGTAGCTGTGGTGGCAGATGGCTTGTTCAGGGTGGATAGATCGAAGCAAAAATCACGGGTGAGAAACGCCTCGCAGTTATCATCGTCGCGAAGGGTGAGGTGGAGTTGATACACGGGGAGCGGGCCTGCTGTGGGAAGCTCTTCGCCCCAGGCATCGAAATCAATGCCATTGGCATTGCAACCGCCGCCATAGCTCACGTTGGCGCTGAGCTCATTGCCCGTGATGCTCGCACTATTCAAGGTAAACGCATCCTGGCGATTGGGCGGATAAGACGAATCGTTTACACGAGCTTCCTCGCAGCCATCCGGCAAGGGCAGATCTTGCTGTAAGCAAGCCGTGAGCAGCAAGGGCAATGCAAAGAGGAGAGCGAGAAACGGGGAAACTTTCATGTGGATCAGCGTTTTTGTATAAACGAAAGGCTTCCGCGCGATGCTGCATCGCTATCTTCTCCAACCCCCAAAAAAAATTACTCCCCACGCTTCAGCATTCGACTCACCATCACAAAGGCGATCACGTTGAGCAGCACCACTACCCCGACGGTGATGAGCATCAGCAGCATGAACTCTTGCATATTCCCTAAGCCCAAACCTACCAACACCGGACCCACTGCGGTAGAAAACACCACGAAGGTGGATACGAGGCTCTTGATCGCCCCCAGATGATCGGTTCCGTAGAGCTCGGCCCACATGGCTGTGGTGGTGAGGGAGGTGAGACTCGATGACATTCCCCCCATGATGAAAAATACCCAGATCGTCCACACGCCTGGAAAAGCAGTGAGCAGCACCAAGCCCGTGAGGACAGGGACCAGGATGAAGGCAAAAGATTTGGTCGCCGTGAAACGGTCGATCAGCGGCCCGGCCAGCACGTTGAAAAACATCCTGGCTCCGCCAAACAAGCTGATGCCCAAGGCCATTTGCGCAGCCGTAGCACCCAGCAGCCCGCCAATCTGAGATTGGTTGAGCATGAAGCCGGTCATGAACATCGGCAAAAACAAATAGACCATTGTGAGGAGATAGAATCCCGGATCTTTCATCACTTCCTTGCGGGTGGCCGACTTCACGATTTTTTGCCCTGGAACAGGCTCTTCCTTCTTGGGAATTTGAAAAGGACTATCCAGAGGAATCAGGCGAATGATGAGCGGGATAAATACCAGGCCAATCATGGCTGCCATGGCTACCCAGCCCCAGCGCCACCCAGCCCAGCTGATGATCGCAACCATGAGCAGCGGCAAGGTCATTTCCGACAGAGAAATCCCGAAGTTGATCAGGGACAGGGCTTTGCCACGCGCCACCGTGAAATAGCGGGCAATGGCGGTTGACCCTACCAAGGGCATCATTCCCTGCCCAAATAGTCGCAGACCAAAAATAGCCGGGATGAGCATCCACCACACATAGACTTGACTTGCCAGCAAGGAAAACAGCAAAAGCCCGCCCCCAATGCTGAGGCTCACATTCCTGATTTTCCATTGATCCACAAATCCGCCAATCCAAGGCAAAGTAAAGGCACTGCCCAAGGTAGCCACCATGTAGATCAGGTTGAACGAATCGTTGGTAGCACCAGTGGCAAGCAAGAAATATGGAACAAACAGGGAGATGAAAAACGTCTGGCCCGGCCCGGAAAAGAAGAAATGTAGCGCACCATAGCTAAGAACAGCAGGCTCACGCCTCAGGAGTTGGATATAGTTCATGCGGGGACCAGCTTTTGGCTGCAAAGCTCATCAATCCCTGCGGGAATCCCAGAGCTTACGGAAAAATTCCGCTGCATTCTCATAGGCCAGGTCTGATGCCGAGAGGGTAGGAATCCTGGACTTCCACAGTTTCAGCAAAGCAGGATATGTGCCCGCGTGGGCATGTTCAGGAAAGAACAGCGGCAAGCGATCTGGAAAAGGGAAGCTGAGCGCGGAGAAAAAATCAGCACCCAGCGCCAGTCCCTTATGTCCGCCGGGGAGTGCCCAGCCGTATGCCACCTGATCGATGAGCTTGTTGGGCTCGGTGTCGTGGATATATGCTCGCAAAAAATTGATGCCGATGAGGCCACCGCGGCGCAGAACCTCCTGCGCCAGCTCATCGGGCAGGTTGCGCACGTGGCCGCAGACCGGCCTGAAGTTGCTGTGACTCGCGATCACAGCGATATCGAGCGCCTCTTTGTCGATATAGGAAAAAATATCGTGGGCCAGCGCATCGCTGGCATGAGACAGATCTACTGGTATTCGCTTGCCGTGGAGAAAATCAAGCAGGGCTTCTCCATCGGCCTTGAGTCCCACGTTGTCGCTATAGTTGCCACCGCCAAATCGGTTCTCGTAATGATGCGTGAGGCTGATGTAGGCAAGTGGTCCTACCTGCGAGATCATGGCAGACAACAAGCGAAGCCCAGGCTTCAAAGGCCCGAATTCTTCGCAGAAGCCAGAGGCATTTTCGATGGAAGCAATCACGGCAACTTTGTCATCGGGCTCAAGATCGCGCGAGGCACGAATAGCCCGAAACTGAGGGTTTCTGTTCGTGAGGGTAAGGAAGTGCTCCACCTGCTGCTGGGCAAAGTCGGTACTTCCGGCACTGGTAGGCGAATAAATCGCCAATACTTGTGCAGCTACGCCCCCTTCCTGCAAGCGAGGCAGCGAGACACCAATGTCTTCAGATTTCATCACATTGGCTCCTGGCTCTTTGGCCAGATAGGCCAGCAAGTCGCAATGGAGATCAAATACAGGTTGTTTGCTCATTGGGCTATCGTATTTTCCTTTGGCCAAAACTGAGGATTTTGCCCAGATTCCGGCCTTTTCAATCAAGGTAGGCATATTTGCTGTTTCGATGGTTACACCTCAGCCCAAAGATGTGTTCTTTCGAGGCAATCAAGCGAGATAAGAAATTATTCTGCCACCTTACCGAAACTTGCTACCTTTGGCTGCTCTCCTTCATCGAATGGTCTGGGATCATGAATCGCTTTTCCACCTTCTTTCTGGCCGCGTTTTTTTGGACCGCTTCGCTTTCTGCGCAGCAGTTCGAGACCTTCTATGATTCGGGGGAACTTCAGTCGCGCACCCCAATCAACGAGGCAGGCGAGTTTGATGGCCTTGGGCTGGAATATTATGCCAATGGCGTGATGGCGGCGGAAGTCCCCTACGTACACGGCAAAGTAACTGGCATCGTCAAGGAATATTATCCCGACGGGCAGCTGAAGCTGCAACACGAGTTTGCCAATGGCAAAAAACAAGGCAAGATGTATCTTTACGATGCCGATGGCAGCCTGCGCATCTTTGCGCTTATGCAAGCCGACAGCGTTTTGTTCAGCCAGCGATATGATGGCCGCGGGCGGCTTGTCGCCGAAAAGGTTGGGTTCTTCCCTGAGCCGATTGATACCACAAATTGGGAGCCTCCCATTGTGTGGCTCGCTGAAGGAGGAACCCTTAGCCCCGACCAACCCAACCTCGCCAATATTTTCATCCCAGGCTTTCCCACAAGCTTCCTTTCTTATGCCAGCCCAAGTGGCACCATTGAAGCGAGCCATCGTGAAGATTTTCCCTTGCTCCTCACGCCTACTGATGGGCAAAGCATCTTTGTCCTCTACCTCCGAATCAAACTTCATACCCGCGCACAGGCATCCGTACTCAAGCGTGTAGAGCTCCAGGTGGTACAACCATGATTCGTCTTGTTGCAGACATTCCCCCCAGATCGGTTTCTGTTTTTTTCCGGGAATGACGAATGTTATATTTGCTTGGGACAAACAAGCAGGAAGCAACTTGCGAATCGTTTTGTCCCGGGTAGGGGAAACACCGCTTGTGTACCCTCATAGACATTGCTCTCCGCTTATTTGCCGCAGAATTATCACACACGAATGCAAAAGCGCCTTCTTTTTTTCCTGGGATTTTTGGGAACGATGATTTTCGCCCAAGCCCAGATCGAACGCCCCGTTACCTGGAAATTTTCTACCACACCCGGTGAAAATGGGCAGGTCCTCGTGCAGTTCACCGCCACCATCGACGATGGATGGCACCTCTATTCTCAGTTTATCGAAGACGGTGGGCCCATCCCCACGGGGTTCTATTTCGATGACGCCGTGGGATACAAGACGGCGGGAAAAGTGAAAGAGCTTGGCAGCATTCACAAAGGCTACGATGAGACCTTTGAGATGGAATTGGCCTATTTCGATAAAAAGGTCACCTTCTCCCAAGCCGTGACAGTGGATGGCGCCGAAGCCACCGTGTCAGGCTATCTGGAATACATGGTGTGCAATGATGAAAAATGTCTTCCTCCCACCACTGAGGATTTTTCCATGGTGGTGAAAGCACCTGTCAAGCCAGAGCAAAAGATTGAGGAAAAACCCGCCCCAGAGCCTGCCAAGGCCGAAACAGCCAAGCCAGACCCGGCTCCTGCATCAGAAGCTTCTGCCACGCCCGGCACCGAGCCCGCTACCAGCCCAATTCCTTCTCTTTTTCCGGGAGCCTCTCAAATCAAAGATCCCGTGAGCTGGACATTTGATGTGCGGGAAATTGAGGGGGGAATGCACGAGCTTGTCCTCCTCGCCAAGGTGCAAGATGGATGGAAAATTTATTCTCAGTTCATCAAAAAAGGCGGGCCCATTCCCACATCATTCACTTTTCAAGAAGGAAAGTTTGACCTGGTCG
Source organism: Bacteroidia bacterium (assembly GCA_030731845.1). Lineage (GTDB taxonomy): Bacteria > Bacteroidota > Bacteroidia > J057 > J057 > JANQTF01. The sequence goes on from JANQTF010000105.1 coordinate 19,666, forward strand.
GAGAAGTGTCGGAAATCGGCGAGAAGCACGAAGGATTTGACGACATCTTCAAGATGGATGTGAGCTATCTCCATGGAGAGATTGAATTTATTCAGAAAGTAAAATTCCACGAAGGCGTGGTGCCTGTTTTTGGAGACCTGGCATACATGACGTGCGACTCCTCCCAGTGCCTGCCAGCTGCCCTTGAGTTTAGCATTGGGGGCGAATTGGAGAAGGCCATTCTCTCCGCCGAGGGCCTCCTCGAAAACCTCGTAATGGCCAATCTGGATCTGACCTCTCCTGTGTCCAACTGCACCGAGGCTGAGGAGTCAGGCATTTCAGCGTGGAAAGATTTCCTCGCAGGTTTTTTGGGCGGCCTGTTCGCCCTGTTCACGCCATGCGTGTTTCCGATGATTCCGCTCACGGTGAGCTTTTTCACCAAAAGCAGCAGCGACCGCAAGCGCGGCATCGCCAATGCTCTGATCTACGGGATGTCTATCCTCGGGGTCTATATGATTGCCTCGGTTCCGTTTCACCTGATAGAAGGCATTGAGGGCAACGTGTTCAACGTCATCGCCACAGACCCCTGGCTCAACCTGGGTTTCTTCATCATCTTCGTGGCCTTTGCCATTTCCTTTTTTGGCTACTACGACATTTCCCTTCCCTCTGGCATTGCCAACCGCGCCAACTCCGCCTCAGGCATGGGCAACATTGCCGGGATCTTCTTCATGGGACTCACCCTGTGTATCGTGTCTTTCTCCTGCACCGGCCCCATTTTGGGATCTCTGATGGCCGTTTCGGCCTCGGGAAGTGTGAGTGCCTGGAACCTCACAGCCGCCATGGCTGGCTTTGGGCTGGCACTTGCCCTGCCGTTCGGGCTCTTTGCAGCTTTCCCTAGTTGGCTCAATTCTCTGCCCAAATCAGGGTCTTGGCTCACCACCGTGAAGGTGGTGCTCGGCTTCATCGAATTGGCCCTTGCCGTCAAATTCCTCTCCAATGCCGACCTCGTGCAGCACTGGGGAATCGTGAAGCGCGAAACCTTCTTCCTGCTCTGGATCATCATCGGCATCGCCATGATTTTGTATCTGCTTGGAAAAATTAAGTTTCCGCATGATGCGCCCGTCAAAAAGATCGCGCCTACCCGCTGGGGATTCATCGCCGTCATCGCTGCTTTTGTGGTCTATCTCATTCCAGGCTTGTTCAACAATGAATCGGCCAACCGGAGCCTGCTCAGCGGATTTCCGCCTCCGATGTTCTACAGCTGGTACGAAAAAGACTCCAATTGCCCGCTGGATTTGCCTTGTTACAAAGACTATGAGGAAGGACTCGCCATCGCCAAGGCTACCGGCAAACCTGTAATGCTCGATTTCACCGGCTGGGCTTGCACCAACTGCCGCCGCATGGAGGAAAACGTGTGGGTAGATCCAGCGGTGTTCAAAAAACTTAGTGAAGACTATGTCCTCATTTCTCTCTATGTGGACGATCGCAAGGAACTGCCCAAAGAGCAACAAGGCAAGATCAAGATGAGCACAGGCAGCGAGCGTAGGCTTCGCACTGTGGGCGACAAGTGGGCCGTGTTTCAGGAAGAAAATTTCCACCACAACACACAGCCGCTCTACGCCCTCATCACCGCCGAAGGCGAGCTACTCAATCAGCCCGTGGCCTACACCCCTGACGAGGAGGAGTATCTGGACTTTTTGCAATGCGGGCTTGATGCCTACGCCGAGAAGCAGGCGATGAAATAGCCATCCGTGACTTTCCTGGCCACACAAGACAAGAGCCATCCCAACGTTGGGGTGGCTCTTTTTTGTGCGTACAAGGTGTGAAGTCGAGGGAAGAGGTGGCCACACCGCTTGGCGATGCCGCCCTGTCAGGCGGCGATAGCTTCGAAATACAGAAGCAACAAATCTTTCTCTTCTGCCGCTAAGAATGCGATAGTCTGGCCTTGCTTATTTGAAAACTCTACTTCAAAAACACCGGGA
>JANQTF010000106.1 GCA_030731845.1 Bacteroidia bacterium
AATTGGTATTTGAATGAAGCTGGTTACCGGGATGTAAACGATGTCTATTAGACGAATTTACGCATGAAATCTAGAATCCACCGGGATAGGTTCCGCCTATTTTTCCGGTGGATTTTACTTTTTCCAGTGATACTTTTAAGATATCCTAAATGTTAGGAATGAACGGATGAAGATTGTCATGAGTCGTTGGAAAATTGTTCATCTCCTGCTGTTTGTAATTCCTGTCCACCTGGCAATCGGTCAGGTAGATATACCTGCACAAGTCATACCTGAGCTCCAGCCGGTAGAAGATTCTACCGGCAAGCTCGTCATGCCCTACGACTTAGCTCCCCTCGATACATTGATTAAGCGAGCGAGGGCCTATTCCCCCATGATCAAAAGTCAGGAGCAGGTAGTGTCCAGCACCGTCCTCGCTCGCGAAATCGAAAACAGCAAATGGCTGGACATGACTAGTATTTATGGGAATGCCTCCTATGGTACAGGGCAATATGTCACTGAGCTTACGGACCAGGGGGTCTCTGGCGCTACGCTGGCAGTGAGACAAAATCTATTTTACAATACAGGCATCACCATGACCATCTCCCCCTGGGATCTTATTACCCGAGGCCGAAGAATGGCAATCATGGACGCTGGGATCTACAAAGCCCGCTTCGAGCAGATGATGCTCGAAGACAAAGTTGCAGAGACGGTCATTGAAAGATATCAGGTATTACTGCTGTCAATTGAAATGCAAGATATCGCATTACAAGGATTCAATAATCAGGAAATCAATGCCCAATTAGCAGAAAGCTATTTCAGATCCGGGGACATTACTTTCGAAGAATATACACGCGCTCTTGATTCCAGAAATAAAGCCAAGTTGGACGTAGCCATCGCTAAAAACGATGTGAAACGTGCTTACCTGTTGCTTCAGGTTGTTGTAGGGGACGAGTTGCATTAAGGCATATGAATCTGGTTCAATTTATACGGTTGTTTTTGCGTCATGCTCGGTACAGGCTATCGGGTTTTTGACTTTTATAAGCTGAGATCCATGCGTCAGGATGCGGATAAAATGGTCAAAGATCTCATGCACTTAAATCAGTATGCAGATACTTCCGAGAAAGAGGAGCAGCCGATGATGGTAGGCGATCAGATGGAATTTGATGAATTCAATCCTGAGATGCTCATCAGCGATGAGACCATTGTGCAGGAGGATTCTTACCGCTCACAACAACGCTCCAAAGCTGATAACGCCTTTTTCAAGATTGAAAAGGATCCACGTATCACCAAAGTCGGGCACTTCATTAGAAACACCAGTATCGATGAGTTGCCTCAGTTGATCAACGTCCTCAAGGGCGATATGTCGATCGTGGGCAATCGGCCATTGCCACTCTACGAAGCCGAGCAGCTCACTACCGACGAATTTACCGAGCGCTTCAACGCTCCGGCAGGTATCACAGGCCTTTGGCAGGTGACCGAGCGCGGCAAAAAGGGCGTGAGCGGCGATAGCAGAAAGCTACTCGACGTGGAGTATGCCCAGAAATATTCGGTGTGGCTCGATTTCAAAATTCTGTTCATGACCCTCCCGGCCATGTTCCAAAAGTCGGATGTATAGCCGTTTTGGATAAAGACGCTTCCTTATTAGGCCGTGGTGCATCAAAGTGCCAACTTCTTTCAGGTATCCAAAAGAGAAAGTCTCCATTATCTCAGCTCAGCTCATCTCAAGTTTAGCGATTGGGTGCCATCTGGGGGAACTTCTTTTTCAGACTGGTATCTCGACCGCAGCACCTACCGGAATCTGAACGAAATATATTGAGGAAAAATCAAGCTGAAAGGGGAGAGATAACTGGATAGGTTCTACAGGAATATCGAGTTGTTTCTCCCCTTCTCCTATCTACCTTTTGGCCAGTAAATGATGGGCCGATTGAGGCATGTGAATATGGGATATGTGTTAAGAAGAATTTCCTTTCTGCTCTTGTTCTCTCTTGGTTTTTGGGCTGCCGCTCAGGTAGATCGGCCAGCCTTAAACATTCCTGGCATGGGGCCAGATACCACATGGCGCCTGATTATGCCATTTGATATTGCTCCCCTCGATACCCTTGTGATGCGGGCTGTCGCTTATTCTCCCCTTCTTCAGTCTCAGGAGGCTGTGGTCGAAGAGGCCGTCTTGCTCAAAGAAATTGAGGGCCGCAAGTGGATGGACATGACCAAGGTATTTGGTAATACTTCCTATGGCAATGGCCAATATCTCACTCTGCTCTCCAACGGAGATGGCGGTGGTGGCAATACCCTTGCCATACGGGAAAATCTCTTTTTCAATGTGGGGCTCACCATGACCGTCTCCCCTTGGGATATCATCACCCTCAAGCGAAGAATGCAGGTCATGGATGCTGGAATTTATCAGGCTCAGTTTGAAAAACAGGTCATCGAAGACCGCGTAATCGAGGCCGTCATTGAAAGATATGAGGCATTAATGCTGGCCATTGAACTGCAAGGAATCTCACTGGAAGTCCTCCAAAATCAGGAGATAAGTGCTCAGCTAGCACAACGATATTTCGAGTTAGGCGACATCAGCTTTGACGAGTATGCCAGGATCCAGGAATTAAAAACCAGGGCCAAAAAAGACTTCGTCACCACAAAAAGCGAAGTAAAACAAGCCTACCTGTTGCTCAAAATGATTGTCGGAGCCGAGTTGCACTAATCCCTGGTATGGATCTCATTCAATTTATTCGACTGTTTCTTCGCCATGCGATCTGGATTATCCTGGTCGCGGTATCGCTCGCGGCCTTTGTGTTTCACTCTACCAAAGACGAAAAGCGTACCTATTCCACCGAAGGCCTCGTGAACACAGGCCTCGTATCTGGCTACAACATCGAAAGCCAGGGCGGTGGCAAGACCGATTATTTTTACACCTCTGCAGAGCTCGATAACATCCTCAACCTGATCTCTGCCTACGAAACCTGCGAAGAGCTTGGCGCTCATTTACTGGCAGAAGTAATGATGTATAGCAATCCTTCCCCGGAAGTTATTCTGCCCCCAAATCTTCAGGATCTGCGTCTCAATATTGGAGGAAATCTATGGGACTCGATCTCCGTAGAGGGGGACTTCGAGAAAACCAGAGACCGTCTCATCGAGTTTCGCGACCGAAGGGGTGCCAACAATCCGATCCATGAGATCCTATACAGCAAGCACCCGATGTTTGGTATCGAAACCCTTGGGGGAGTCAAGGTAGTCAGAGAAGGAAAAAGCGACATGATTCGCCTTTCCTACACCACCATCGATCCTGGCATTTGTCAACGTACCCTCATCGTACTCATTGATATTTTCCGTCGAAAGCACCGGGAAATCAAAGAGGCGCAGACTGCCAATGTACTCGAATATTTTGAAGCAGCCACCGCCGCCTCTGCCCAGCGACTCGGCGAAGCGGAGGAGCGGCTCAAGCGCTTTCAGGAAGAAAGTCGAATCATCAACTACTACGAACAAACCCGATTTATTGCCAACAAACGAGAAGACCTCTTTGAAGACTACCTCAACGAGTTGATGAACCTCGTAGCGGCTGACTCGGCCCTGCGCACCCTGGAGCGGAGAATGAACGACCGCAATGTGTTGAGTCTGGTAAATCAGGAGCTGATGGCTAAGCGGGATAGCCTCTCCAGCGTGGTGTCAAAAATGGCCCAGCTCAAGCTCCTGAGTGATGATACCCTCAAAGCACGCCCCACCATCGATGCCCTCAGAGAATCTGCCCTGAATCTTCGGCGGGATATCAGAAATAGTGCAGACACCATCATGAAGGTGAACCGCACGCCTAAAGGCACGGAACTAGATCAGCTGCTCAGCAGTTGGCTCGAAAATCTTCTCAAGATGGAAGACGCCGCCGCACGACTGCGGGTGATCGAAAAACGAAAGGAAGAGTTTGAAGACATCTATGATGCCTTCGCTCCCCTCGGATCGACCCTCAAGCGCCTGGAGCGCGAAATAGATGTGGCTGAGAGAGAATATTTAGAGAATCTTCACTCTCTCAACATGGCGCGGCTTCACAAGCAAAATATGCTCATGGCCACTAACCTCAAGGTGGTGGACATTCCATTCTTTCCTACTGCGCCAGATCCATCTTCGCGCATGATGCTGGTAATTGTCGCGTTTTTGGCAGGTTTTATCCTGCCACTTGCCATGGTCATCGCCATGGAGTTTTTTGATAAAACCCTGAAAAAAGCCAGCTGGGCCCGACGAACCACAGAGCTGGAAATCATCGGCGTACTTCCTCGCCTGGGCAAGAAAAAGCGCAGAAGAGGGAGGGTGAAGGAAGAGTTTTTGGAGGAAAGGCCCATTGGTCTCCTGCTCCAAAATGTGAAAATAGAATTGAGCAAAAAATCGGCTCCCAAGCCTGTCAGAATTCTTATTCTCAGCACCCGGGACCAGGAAGGTAAAACCATGATTGGCTATCTCCTGGCCAAATACCTGCGCAGTTTTAGAGCCAATGTGGCCTACCTCACGCCAGAAGATGGTCATGATGAGGCAAGCTTTCCATCCTTGGTCTCATCTCTCATCGGTCATGATCACACGTATCGATACTTTTTGGAGGATGATCTCTTTGAAATGAATAGCGAGGAGCAACTCATCAGAGAAAGAGCACAGGAGCTACCTTCAGTGGATTATTTCCTCACAGAATTGCCTGGCTTGTTGACACATCCTTATCCAGTCGAAGTGGTGAAACAAGCTGATCTGATCCTGCTTGTGGCACGTGCCAACCGCACCTGGAGCGACCCTGATAGACAAACCCTGGAGAATCTCAATTCTATTGCCAAAGTGCCGATTCGACTGGTGCTCAATGGTGTAGATGTGGAATATCTAGAAGAAACCCTCGGCGATTTGCCTAAGCACCGTAATGTCTTCCGGCGATATGGCAAGCGCCTGCTCAAGTCCGGGTTTTCTTCTCGCAGCAAATTATAGGGGAATATTCAGCAGGCCTCAAATCCTGTATTAGATTGACCTCGAAGGGAACATAAACAGATTTGCCTCCCCATGGAAAAGCGCTTCCCTCCCAGAACCCTGGAAGGGAAGCTCCACTAAAACAGACCTTCTGATGCCTTGCTTTGGATGGAAATATCAGGGCAAGGCTGTTATTGAGACTTATTGCCCACTTGTGGTGGTGTCACCATCAAATCCTGGGTGAGACCCCAAATTGGCACACCGCCAGGATTGATCACCAACTTACTATTGGGAGAGGTCGAAATTTGCTGAACAGCTTCGATGGCCTTAAGCCTTAGCACTTCATCCGACAAAGACGCTTGGAGCAATTCGTTGGCTTTGGAATCTGCTTCAGCCTGTAGCAGGGTTGCGCTGGCATTGGCTTCTGCCCTCAGTTCAATGGATCTTTTTTCTCCTTCAGCTTTGAGAATCTCTACTTGCTGCTCGCCTCGGGCTTGGATAATGCGGCGTTCGGCATCTGCTTCCTGCTGCTGCTTCACAAATTGCATCCGGATAGCATCTTGCTCAGCCTGAAGTTTTTCCTCGATTGCCCGGCTCAGGCCCTCAGGCAATGAGATACTTTTGAGCAGTACGTTATCGAGAATAATGCCTCTTTTCTGCAAGATTTCATTCATCCGGTCTCTGATTTCCACCTCAATCTCAGAGCGCTTGCCAGAGTGCAGATCCTTGGCGAAGTATCTCGCGGCCACATCCGAAGAGGCCGAGCGAAACACGGGCTGGATCAGTTGGCTTTCATAGGCGGTGCCAACCTCTTTGAGTAGGAGAGGAACAGCCATCGGATCGAGGTGGTAAATAATGGAGATTTCCGAGTCCACCGTGAGACCTTCTTTGGTGGGCAGAGGCAGGTTCAGTTTGAGATTTGAGGTAAGGGTCGAA
>JANQTF010000107.1 GCA_030731845.1 Bacteroidia bacterium
AGCAAAACAAATCCATCCCTGAGAGCTAGCTCTGCTCTTTCAAGATACTTTTCGACTACTTCTTCCATATCGACTTTCCATGCTTCTTGATCTCAATCAGTAATGGATTTGTCGGAGGTGCTACCCAGTTTCTTTTTGAGACGATGACAGGAGCCAGAAGTTCATCATACATCAAATTCATCTTAGCGATGAGGGGGCCTATGTTTGAGAGTTCAAGAATGGGCTTGACATGTTCCCGATCCAGTACGATGAGAAGATCAATGTCAGAATCCGCATGCGCGCGCCCTATAGCCATTGACCCAAAAAGGACTAGCTCATCCAGATCCTCCTCAAAGATCTCTGCCAACCCTTGTCTGACATCGTCAAATAAGGGATGGGCCAGAATCAATTCAACGGGAATATCAGCAACTGCCATTCCTCAATATACAGACTTTTCCGGCACCAGGGTTTCCTGATGCCGGAACATGTATTACGCCAGCATAGCCGAAATCTCGGCTTTGAGATGGTTCACAAACCCATCGAGGGTCATGAGCCCGAGATCGCCTTCTTTGCGTTTGCGGGGCGTCACGCCACCGGCGGCCACGTCTTTTTCGCCTACGACCAGCATGTAGGGGTATTTGCCCATTTCTGCATCGCGGATCTTCTTGCCCACTTTTTCGTGGCGCTCGTCCACCTCCACGCGAAAGCCTGCGTCGGCGAGTTTGCGCTTCACTTCAAAAGCATACTCGTTGAACACCTCCGAAACAGGCAGCACAATGGCCTGGGTGGGCGCGAGCCAAAGCGGGAAATCGCCGCCGGTGTGCTCGATCAGCAACGCAGTGAAGCGCTCCAATGAGCCAAAGGGCGCCCGGTGGATCATCACCGGACGGTGCTTCTCGCCATCGCTACCGATGTACTCGAGCCCAAAGCGGTTGGGCAGGTTGTAGTCCACCTGTATGGTGCCGAGCTGCCATTTGCGTCGCAAGGCATCGCGGATCATGAAGTCGAGCTTGGGACCATAGAAAGCGGCTTCGCCTTCTACCTCCACGGTCTCCAGACCGATCTCGGCAGCCGCTTCGCGGATGTCGTTTTCGGCGCGATCCCACAGGGCCGGATCGCCCACATACTTGCTGGGGTTGTTGGGGTCGCGAAGCGACACCTGTGCGGTGAACTCCAGCCCCAGAATGCGGCAAATGTAGAGCACAATGTCGATCACTGCGATAAATTCTGACTTCACCTGTTCAGGCGTACAGAAGATATGCGCATCGTCCTGGGTAAATCCACGGACGCGGGTGAGGCCATGCAGCTCTCCGTGTTGCTCGTAGCGATACACAGTACCAAACTCTGCCAGGCGCATGGGCAGCTCGCGGTAAGAGCGCGGGCGAACGGCAAAGATCTCGCAGTGGTGCGGGCAGTTCATCGGCTTGAGCATAAACTGCTCACCTTCCTGCGGTGTGTTGATCGGCTGAAAGCTGTCTTCGCCGTATTTGTCCCAGTGACCAGAAGTCTGATAGAGTTCTTTTTTGCCGATGTGAGGCGTAGTCACCTGATCATAGCCAGCTTTCTCCTGAATTTTTTTGAGAAAATCGATCAGGGTTTCGCGTAGCCGGGTTCCCTTGGGCAACCAAAGGGGAAGACCAAGGCCCACTTTTTCGGAGAAAGCAAATAGCTCGAGCTCCTTACCGAGCTTTCGGTGGTCGCGCTTTTTGGCTTCTTCGAGCATTTCGAGGTGCTCGGTCAGTTCCTTTTGTTTAGGAAAGCTGATGGCATAGATGCGGGTAAGCTGCTTGTTGTTCTCATTTCCACGCCAGTAGGCACCGGCAGTATTGAGAATCTTCATCGCTTTGATCACCTTCGAATCTGGGATGTGACCGCCTTTACAGAGGTCCACAAAGCCTCCAGAGTAGTAAAAGGTGATGTTGCCATCTTCGAGGCCGTTGATCAGCTCTACTTTATAGTCGTTGCCTTTTTGCTCATAGTGGGCAATGGCCTCGGCTTTGGTGACCTCGCGGCGTTCAAATGTCTCTCCACTGCGGGCTAGCTCCATGAATTTTGCCTCGACCTTCTCAAAGTCATTGGCCCCAAACTCATACTCGCCAAAGTCGATATCATAGTAGAATCCCCCTTCAATCGGAGGCCCAAATCCGAGCTTGATACCGGGATAGAGAGCTTCGAGGGCCTCTGCGAGGATGTGAGCGGAAGAGTGCCACATGGCTTCTTTCCCCGCCTGATCATTCCAGGTGAGGATTTGCACCTCGCTATTCGTCGTGATGGGTCGATTGAGTTCCCATGTCTGACCATTGACACCGATAGCCAAGGCATTTCGTGCCAGGCCTTCGGAGATGTCGCGGGCGATTTCGAGACCGGTGATACCGGCGTCGAAGTGGCGGGCGCTGCCGTCGGGCAGCCGAATCTCAATCTGTTGAGCCATGTTGAAAAATAATTGGTGACAGGTCTTTGCTGTCGCTGAAATAGGAATACGAAAGCTCCGCAAAAAGGGCTAGCCTCCTTGCGGCCTGCAAAGGTACGCAGGATTCAAGAATCAGAGAAACGGGACTAATTCGTTTTGCTGTCTTTTCGGGTAAAATAATATCTAGGCATCATGTCGTCGGTGTCCATCATGCCCACCAACTGCCAACCCTGCTTGGCGAGGGCATCGAGCGCCCCCACTCTACTCGACCAAAACATCAGGCGGCCCGATTCATCCACTATCCCTTTGCATTGTTTATCGCGCAGCTTTCCCACCAATCGGTCGCAGGGCTGGCCATAATCCACCAAGAGACAATACCCACTCCCCCCAATGTATGAGAGGACTACTTCTACTATTTCTGCATCAATCGACCTCAGCGCAGTTTGGTGAATGAAAAATTCCTGAGAAAATACGGGAGAATAAAATCCCATTAGGGCCAAAAAAGCAAGGATGGTGAAAGCGGTCTTCATAGCTATCGAGGATAAGCGGAGTACATAGAAGAGTAAATCATCCCTCAAAATAAGCCTACTGGCACCGAGATTCTAGTAAAAATGAGCAAGCGTGAAGGACGGGTGAGCATGATGCGATTGCGAACACCGAGCAACGCAAGAAAATTGATTCATCAGGTTGGCAATAGATCATCAATATGACGCACAGAAGCCCAAAGGAAATTTTAAGCAACAGAATGAGAAATCCCTTTCCGCATTTTTTCTACCTTTACCCTCATGAGCAACTACATCGTCTCGGCCCGAAAATATCGACCCGGCACTTTTGCCTCCGTAGTAGGGCAGGCCCATGTGACCAACACCCTGAAAAGCGCCATTTTGCTGGATCAGTTGGCTCATGCCTTTTTGTTTTCAGGCCCCCGAGGGGTAGGAAAAACCACTTGTGCGAGAATTCTGGCCAAGGCCATCAACTGCCTTAATCGCGAGGCCGATGGCGAGCCCTGCAACGAATGTGACTCCTGCCGCTCCTACAATGAAGGCAAGAGCTTCAATATCCATGAGCTTGATGCCGCATCTAATAACAGCGTGGACGATATCCGCAATCTCGTGGAGCAGACCCGCTACGTGCCGGCCAATGGAAACAAGAGCGTCTATATTATAGATGAGGTCCACATGCTATCGGCACAAGCCTTCAACGCATTCCTCAAAACCCTTGAAGAGCCACCCGCTCACGTGCTTTTCATTCTGGCAACCACAGAAAAACACAAAATCCTTCCGACAATTCTCTCCCGGGTTCAAAAATTTGACTTCCGCCGCATCAAGGTCGATGACATTGCCACCCATCTCGAATATATTTCGCAAGAAGAAAACGTCAAGTTTGAATATGCAGCCCTTCAGCAAATCGCTCTGAAGGCCGACGGTGCCTTGCGTGACGCGCTGAGCCTCTACGATCAGCTCGTGAGCTACACAGGGAGCGATGTCACCTTTGCCAAGGTTCTCGAAAACCTCAATATTCTCGATTACGAGTACTATTTCAAGGCCATCGAGCTAATGCAGCAAGAAAACCACTCCGGACTGTTGCTCCTCCTCGATGAGATCATCGCCAATGGATTTGAGGCAAAAGACTTTGCTGTGGGTCTCACCGAGCACTTTCGCAATCTGCTTATCTGCCAAGATCCGCAGACCCTCAAGCTCCTCGAAACCTCAGATCAGGTGCGGGCGCAGTACCAACGCCAATGCCAGGAAAGCGACGCATCTTTCCTCCTCAATGCCTTCCATCTTTGTAGCGAGGCAGAGCAACAAACAAAATACGCGACACACCCTCGCCTGATCATTGAACTGCTGCTGATCAAATTGGCTCACCTCCGGCAGGCAATTCATGTCTCAGCCGTAGCGGCTGCTTCTCCAGAAAAAAAAAATCCTTAGCGGCACCTGAACCTGCAGTACAAGCACCCCAACAACCTGCTGAAAATTTCGCTTTACCTTCAACAGAAGTACCTGCAAGGGAAGAAAATTCCCCATCACAGACACTCGATGCACCAAAAAAAGGGTTGGAAGCAGACACACCTGCACCCGTTGTTCAGCGAAAAAAACCCAAAGCTTCCGGCCTTCGAGTTGGTGATAATCTGTCTGCCTTTGCACAAATCGTAGAAGAACTTAAGCCAGAACAAGATGATAACAAGGCAGAAGAAGAGCAGGTAAGCTATTCGCTCAATGAGGCTATTCATATCCCAAAAGAAAAATTTGACAAAGCGCTCGCAGGGCTGATAGAACAGCTTCAGGGAGAGAACAAAATGAACCTCGCATCAGCCATCAAAGAAGGGAAGACAGAACTATTGCACAACAGGTGGTCGCTCGCGGTAGCAAATGAGGTTTTGTTTCAGATCGTGGAGCGAGAAAAAGATCTTTTACCCTATTTGAGAGATCAATTGGAGGTTTCTGAATTATTTCTTGCGCTCACGGTAGATAGCAGCGGAGCCAATGACACCTCGGCCAGGCCATATACTGAGGAGCAAAAACTCAAAGTAATGACAGAGGAAAACCCAGCTTTAAAGCGACTACAGGAAATATTTAAGACAAGAATTATCTACTAGGGGTATGTTTGGAAAAAAATCAACAGTCTCCGTTGCTTTTTCAAGAGAAAAGTGTTTAACTTGAAAATAGTTCCTTAATGAGGAATATATTTTTCTTTTAATACTGGAAAACAGCAGGTTTCTCTGCTACCCAAGTCAGGAAATATTAACAATTTACTCCTCCGACGAGGGAAGATTTTTCTAGAATTAATTCCCAGAAAACGTATATTTCGCAGCGCGTTCTTCATTCCACTTAAACACCCATTAGCTATGCAGGAAAACCATGATGCCAAAGTGGACGAGCTCGAAAGGCTGGAAAACGGCCTCTTTCAGCTTAGTTCTATCATTAACCGGCATCAGGAAATTGTGCAAGAACGGTTCAACGTGTCTAATGTAGAGATTGATATCCTTCGCCTCCTCCAATCGGACGGTGACCAGAAGATGAAGGATATCGGTCAGTCTGTTAAGGTAAAGTTGAGCAATCTCACCAACATCGTTGACAGACTGGAGCAACAAAAACTCGTGAAACGGGTAAACTCTAAGTCAGACCGTCGTTCCATTTTTGTGCACCTGACCACCAAGGGCAAGAAATTGCTCTCTGATTATGGCGAATTGCTACGCGAACTTTCCTCTCGCATGAGGCAAATGATGCAAAAAGAGCAATTTGGAGCATTCCTGGAAGGATTGGAGCAGATCTCAGCCGCCGAAGTCCAGGCTTCCTGATCACTGAGATTTGTTTCCCCGATTCCCCATCGATCCCTCAATCTTTTTGAGGAAAAACAACTCAAAGCGCGCCAATCAACTGGTGCGCTTTTTTTGTGGGCTTGCCGGGCGCTGGTTTCGAAGCGGG
>JANQTF010000108.1:0-1606 GCA_030731845.1 Bacteroidia bacterium
TAATGACTCTTTGCGCTTGCCAGAATGAGGAGCCATTGGTGCTGGACGAAGGTCAAATCATCAACGAGTTGCACGCAAAGAGCATTGGCAATCTTGTTTTTATGGGAGATTTCATCCCGTATGAGGATTTTTCAGAAAAGGACTTTGTAAAAGAGCTTACGATCACAGTCGGTGGAAACTTCCATGTCAGGATGTTTTTGGAAAAGACATTGACATATTATCTCCATGAGTTAGAACCTGAATTGCCGGTAAGAGAGCTCTGTGACAAAGGGAATTTTCAGCTGACCTTCCTGGTCGATAACCAAGAGATATATAAGTATAATTTGCAGACGGGAGCAGGTTCCTGTGAATATAAAAATTCAGCTACGGTGTATGGAATTCCCTTATCAGATTCCGCCGAATCAGACCATTGGGGGCGCTTTTTATGGACAAGGTTTCTGAAACAAGAAGGAGGGGAGGAAGCTCTGTCAAATGGTAGCCATTTGCTTACCATTGAGGTGCGGCCTTATATCCAATCGACCCAATTGAAAGTTGGAGCCATTATCGCACAAGGGAAAGTGGACTTGTCAATAGTTGAGGAAGATGTGAGTAGTGAACTAACGGCGATTCAACAGATTGAACCAACCGACAAATGGACCTTGTCTGATGCTGCTTACGATACGGTTCTGATTCAAGCGTTAAACAAAAAAATTGCTCAGAACTACTTCAAAAGCATAACCAGCATCGTCGTTTTAAAGGATGGCAAACTATTAATCGAGGAATACTTTAACGGGGCAGACAGAGCCTCTTTGCACGACACCCGGTCTGTGGGTAAAACCCTGGCATCGACACTCATGGGAATGGCAATCGGTGACCAATACATCTTGGATGAGCGCAGGACGCTGAGCGATTTCTACAAAGTAGATGCGTATGATCACTATTCAGTCGAAAAGGGAAATGTTTCCTTGAAAAGTTTGTTGACCATGAGTTCGGGAATCAAAGGCTCGGATATAGATCCGGATTCTCCTGGAAATGAAGAGAATATGTATCCAACGAAGGATTGGGTAAAATTTGCCCTGGATCTTCCAATGGATCCTGAAAAGCAATCAGGGCAGGATTGGGAATACTTCAGCGCAGGAGCAGTGTTGCTGGGCGATATTCTCAATAAGACCGTTCCCAGCGGATTGGAAACATATGCGGAAGAAAAACTATTCCAGCCATTGGGGATAACGGATTACACATGGCAATTCACCCCTACCCATGTTCCCAACACAGCAGGGGGATTCCAAATGAATAGTCTGGACAATGCCAGATATATTCAATTGTACATGAACGATGGGGTATACCAGGGAAAACAGATTGTGCCAAAGTCCTGGGTTGATGCAAGCATGACCAAACATGTTTCGATTCCTGACAGGGAGAATGAATTCTATGGCTACCTCCTCTGGAACAAATCATTTATGGTCGAGGACAAGCCCATTGAGGCTTTTTACGCAAGTGGAAACGGAGGGAATAAGCTCATGATCTGTAAAGATTTGGGGATCGTGATTGTCCTTACCTCGACTGCTTACGGACAGCCATACATGCACATACAAGCAGAAGAAATAATTCAGGATTATGTATTGCC
>JANQTF010000108.1:1706-5775 GCA_030731845.1 Bacteroidia bacterium
TACGATTCCGCAGGCTGGATATTTACCTTCCATGGAGATCTCATAAAAGAAATTAGGCTTTGGTGGTTTATCTGCTAACAATACATCATACTGACAGGTCTAGACCTCATACTGCTTTCATGTCAGGAGCTTTTTGACAAATCGTTGGAACTACGCCCACTTCGAAGGGCTCACTCCTAACGCGAGTTCCTTCCACAGCCAATTGTGCCAGATAGAGAAGCGATCCTGCTCCAGAATCCGTCTTGTTGATGGCATAGAAATTCTATTATCCTCCTCACCTCCTATGAAACGTATCCTGTTAACATTGTCGATTGGGATCGGAGCTTTGGCAATCCTTTATCTGGTTCTGCTATGCTACCCAGGCCCACTGTTTTCGGTGGGATATGAGTATCATCAATTTGAGATTCACTCGAATGAATTAATCCCCGAAGAAATCGAATCGGTACTCGATGACGTGGAAAGAAGAATATCCAACTCGGAATTATACTCAAATACCCAGAAGTTTTCCGTCTACCTCTGTCAATCAGATTGGATGTATTTCCTGTTTTCAAGAAATTTAAATTCTGGAGGGATCTGTAATTTTAGCCTTTCAAGGAATGTCTTTATCAGAGAATGCGATATCAAATCGAATCAACTTATTCCGCCGGAAAACTGGGTATTTCCCTTGGATGATCGACCCTTGTCCTACTTCATTGCCCATGAATTGACGCACAGTATGCAATCAAACATGGACAGGTTCATGAATCTGAAAGTGCCGCGATACATTCTGGAAGGATATGCAGACTACATCGCCAAATCTACGGAGGCTGATATGGAGGCGTATTGGACAAAGTTTTATGCGGGCGATCCCATCATGGATCCGGAAAATGGGCTTTACAACAAGTATCACCTGTTTATCAGTTACTTCATCGATCAGAAATGCTACACTTTTTCAAAGTTGATAGAAGAGAAACCAGACCTGGACGTTTTGGAAGCGTTAACCATCAGGTAGCTACCCAACCGACATCAAAGAACCATGCAAAACGTATTATTTGATTTCGCAATTCATTTCACTCACAGAAGATTCCTTCCTCTCCTTCTCAACTCCAGGGTTCCTGAAAAAAATAAGCGGTAGACTTCACTTCTTCACTTAAGTGAACGTCAAAAAGCAGCTCCCCTTGCCACCTTTGCCATATCACAATTAACCAATAATGTAAGATATGCAAAGGAAGATCGTAGCACTCGGGGTTGTCTTGATGTTGGCAGCCAGTTCACAGCTCCAGGCACAGTACAGTGCTACTGATAGCAGCTATAAACAGTGCTTTATCGGCAGCACATTTTTTATGCTGGGGAACTTTATCCCAACCAACAGGCCTGATTTTGTACAACTGAACCTGGGCTATCGGTTGACTGAAAAGGACGTCGTTTCCCTGGAATTGAAAACCTGGAAATATGGTTGGCCACTTGGCATTCCATATGGAGAATTCTATGAAGCGCCCGCAGAACGCTTTCCGGGATACATCCGCGAATTTGGCTTTGCGCTGGTCTACCAGCGATATCTGTGGAAAGGATTGTACACAGGTGTACATGTGATGAATGCCTGGCAATCGTTTGTAGATGACAACGGCGAGAAAATCGGCACTGGGTTTCAGCTATTCAACACCTACCGGCTGGGCTACCATGTAAAACTGTTTCAAGACAGGTTTTTCATTGAGCCGTCTATTGCGATCACCCATCGTCCTTATCACAGCGAGATGCCCGACGCTTTTGAGCAGATCAACAACAAGTGGTCTTCCTTCTTTTTCGGGGAGCCAGGGCTGCATTTTGGGTACAATTTTTAGAGAGATTGGAATGTGTTGATCTCCAATATTGATCAGGCACATTCCATTTGCCGTAAATAGCTGTAAGGAATCGTTGTTATCCGGGCGTTCTGAAGCTCCTCATGTAGGAAAAATGCTATACAGATTAAACCATAGGAACTAACCATGGTCTAATCTGAAAAAAAGTCGAAATGAGGAAAATTATTGAATTGGGAAGTATTATCACCATGCTCTTCACAGCAACCTGTTTGAATGCTCAGACAACAACGCAATGGGGCTCAGATGGATTTGTGAAAATCGAAAATGGGATGTCTGGATTAAACTCGAATATCGCCAGCGGAGATATTTTTGGACAGGACCACGATCGCGTGGGTGATGTAAACGGCGACGGGATCACAGACATTGTTGTCGGATCGCGTACTGCCGATGACGGAGGAGAAAATAATGGCGCAGTACACATTCTCTTCATGAACAATGATGGGACGGTCCAGGGGAATCAGAAAATTTCGATGCTGGAAGGGGGATTCTCCGGAATTTTGACCGAGGGCAATAATTTCGGCTACGGAGTCGCCGGGATTGGTGATTACGACAATGATGGCATTCCTGATATCGCAGTTGCCGCCCCGCTCACCAATGATTTCGCCGTGTATATTCTTCATTTGAATGCAGACGGAACGGTGAAAAGCCATGTGAAGAATGCAGGGATTCCCTGCCTGGGCATCACGGCAGTGGGGGACCTGAACAACGACGGAAAAATAGACCTGGTCGCTTGCGATCCGAGTTCAGATCTGGATGGGGCGAATATCGGAGCGATTCGAATCTTGTTTTTTGACGCAAATTCAACCGTGATCGATTCGCAGACGAAGCTGATCAATCCCTCGAATGGTGGCTTTGGGACCGGATTGATCGCGGGAGATCAGTTTGGAGGTAGGGAAGCCGCTATGCTTGGCGATTTGGACGGCGACGGGACGATAGAAATGGCAGTGGGCGCATTTCGCTCGGATGGCGGTAAAGGAGCCATCTGGATCATGTCTTTGGACAGTACTACACTGGATGTCGTGTCCAAGCTCAAGATTGCCGAAGGGCTGGGTGGATTTTCAGCAGCCTTATCAGCTGCTACCAACCCGAATGGGTCTGACGGTGCCCAGTTTGGCCATGCAATCTGTAACGCAGGAGATCTAAACGGAGATGGAATCCCCGATTTGATGACCGGTGCCAACCAACAAAGCGAAGGATATATCTTGTATTTGAATGCTGATAAATCCGTGAAAACGTATACGAAAATTACGAATGATGAAGGTGGGTTTGGGGTGACACTTCAGCCCAATGAGAGATTTTCCCGGTCGATTTCTTTTGCCGGCGATTTGAGAGGAGACGGTACGCGGGCGATCACTTATGGAGGAGGAGCTGGTGGTACAGCTGGGGGAGCTTTGTATATATTTTTCTTCAAACCCTGTGATTTTGTCGAAGAAGCCGGGTTCAACCATTGGAGTGGAGGCAATATCTTATTTACCAATTGGGATCATCCTTCACAAACCGTCACCGGTGACTCCTTGACATTCGAGCAATGTACGCGCAAAGCCCTGGAGACAGATGCTCCATATATGACCTACAATGACAATGATGGTCGGTGTGTTTGTATGGATTCTACTGCGGTATTAGCCACCAGCGTAGAACTGAGTACAGCCTATTCCAATGAATGTTATAGCAACTTTACTGCGACAAGTATAGATGAATTTGGTCCTGAGCACCAGTCTATCGTGTATCCAAATCCGACTACCTCCGAATTCATTTTCAAGACCGATCACACTTCGTTTTCAGAAGGGGATAGGCTTCAACTCTTTTCCATCGTTGGCGAAGAACTGTACGCCTCCCCTTTACAATCACAAGAAACTACTGTGGATGTATCTGCCTTTCCATCAGGGATTTACCTCCTGACGATGAGTATTAACGGCGTTCAAAGATCATTTACGATTCAGAAAGAATAAAGAATGGTGGATGTTGTAGCTGAATAATAGGGGGCATCACGACTCAGTTTGTCATGAGTGATGTCTCCTTCAGCTACTCAAGTGTTGAACCTGTGGCTCCTTCAACGGAACTCAGGGACAGCACAACTACGGGAGCAGTGATTCAAGAAGGGAATGCAGAAAAAATGCTTTTCCTCCTTAACTTGCGGGATTGAACCTTTTCACCCCCCAAGTAACTCTCAACTCCTCCATGCCTCAGAAAGTCTTAATTATCGGAGGCCTCGGGTTTATCGGATCTCACAT
>JANQTF010000109.1 GCA_030731845.1 Bacteroidia bacterium
AGCCACAAATTCCGAAATAATTCAGAAAGTTGATATTTTACCCTAGGAAGGTGAGTTGCTTCACTTGCTCAGCAGCAAAGGTGGCGGCCCTCGCCGTGAGGGCCATGTACAAAATAGACGGGCTTTGGTTGCCCGTGCTCGTCATGCAGGCCCCATCAGTCACGAAGACATTCGGGCGATTTTAGGGGGGATCCATGTACGAGGAAAACGAGGGTCTGAACAGAACAGACTTACAACGGCTGATAACTCACTTCTTTGAAGAAGATGACATCTTCTCCACCATGATTTTGCAGCCCAAAATAACCAGCCGTTTTCCTACGGCCCCTGTCGGGTTCGTATTCTAGCACTTTGGCCGGCACGGGGTCCCCCTCGGTATAGTCGGTCACAAGTACGCCATTGAGGGTGACCATGGTGCGGTCGCCATCAAGGGTGATTTCCATCACATTCCAGTCATCGGCGATGGCGGGAGAAGCCTTGGCTTTTGTGAGGGAATAAAGCACACCCGTTTTATGATAGTCATCGCCCCGATCGTCAATCTGCACTTCATATCCTTTATTGACGGGCATCCAGGCTTCTTTGGGCTTTTTGGGAATGCGAATGAAGACCCCGGCATTGTTCTCCGCAGCACCGCGATACACCACACGGATTTTCACATCCTTCATTTTATGTGGCGTAAACCATAACAGGCCCATGCCGCCCTGGGTTTTCAGCATGCCATCTTCTACCACAAAGCTCCCATCGCCCACATGCGCCCAGGAGCTGAGGTCCTTTCCGTTGAATAATGGAATCCAATCCTGTGCATTTGCCGAATAAAAACAAGGCACAAGCAGAAGAGATAAGAATAAATGAGTTGTCCTTTTCATAAGAAGTAGTTTAAGAGGAAATATCAACAATTTCCTTCTATACATCCAAGAAAAGCGCAGATGTCAAAGGTCGGAGAGAAGCGAGATGTTGAGAGGCGAGAGGTTGAGAAGTTGAGAAGTTGATTTGTGCCTCCGTGGTGAATTCTTCCTTCCCTCAACCATTTCTTCCTTCGCGTCTTCCCTTTGCGCCATTGCGGTTAAAAAAACAACCTGCTTATTCCACTGTTTTCTTTTCTCGTCTGGCGACGTCATGAGGCAGATGCGTATGCGCATCGATGAAAGAGCCCGCTGCCTTGAGGGCATCGTCGGCTTCGGGCACGAGGCGCCAAAAAAGCTGCCACACGTGCATAAGCTCAGGCCATAGTTGCAGGTGGACATCCACCTGGGCTTCCTGGAGCTTGACCGCAAGCCTGCGGGCGTCGTCGCTGAGGACTTCCTTGTCGGAGGCTTGTATCAAAATAGGCGGCAGACCATGGAGCTCTGCAAAGAGTGGAGATACAAGCGGATATTCGATCGGATATGTTCCTGCATATTGGCTGCCCCACTCTGTGACTTCCTGCACCCGCACGATGGGATCAAAATCGGCTTGGGTAATGGCAGATTCGCCACTGAAACTCAAATCCACCCAGGGCGAAAAGCAGACGCAACAGGCAGGCATGGGCATGCCCGGCATATCGCGAATGGCCAGCATGGTGGCGATGGCAAGGCCTCCACCAGCAGAGTCGCCTGCGAGTGCGATGTGGCCTGGATCATAGCCTTTGCCGATGAGCATTTGGTAGGCCATGACGGCGTCTTCGAGGGCTGCAGGAAATGGGTGCTCGGGTGCCAGCCGATAGTCGATGATCACCGCGCTGGTATTGGACCACTGCGCGAGCCGCGCCGCAAGGCCACGGTGAGTTTGGATGGAACCCACTGCGTAGCCGCCGCCGTGCAAAAAAAGGATCACACGGTCTTTGCGTGTGCCTTGTGGCCGTAGCCACTCCACAGGCAGATTCTCCCAGCTATTCAGCTCAGATTCTACCCCCGAAGGCAGAGAAAGCGTGGGGCCGGAAAGCCGCAAGAGATTGCGTACCCGGGGGATGTTGTTGAGATCCACCCCCATGACCCGCTTCATGTTGTTGGCAGAGAGCTTGAGGAGATTGTGGGAAAAACTTGGCATAAGGAACGAACTCGCGTAGTCCTGATTTTGTAGTAAGACTAAAAATTACGGTTTAGTCAGCAGTTTGCCAAATTCCTCAACCCAGACACCTAGAGTTGGGTAAGCATCCCGGCAAGAACGGCAGTGAAGAAGGCTGCCACCGTGCCACCGATCAGGGCTTTGACTCCGAGTTCGGAGAGCACAACCCGCTTGCCCGGCGCAAGCGCGCCAATTCCTCCAATCTGAATCCCGATAGAGGCGAAATTGGCAAAGCCGCACAGGGCGTAGGTGGCGATAATCACCGACTTGGAATACATAATGGTACCAGACGCCTTCATGCTGCCAAGGGTGGTGTAGGCCACAAATTCGTTGGCCACCGTTTTCTCGCCAAGCAACTGCCCGATGAGCATCGTGTCTTCGCCAGGCACGCCAAGCAGCCATGCCACCGGCGAGAGCAACAGCCCAAAAATATACTCCAGGGTAAATCCTGTGTACTTCCCTCCCGTGCTTTCAGCCACCCAGGAATTGATGCCGAGGGCGTCGCCCAGCACATCGGCCAGAATCACATTGATTCCCTTGATCAGGGCGATGAACACCAGCAGCATCACGCCCACATTCACGGCGAGGCGCAGCCCTTCGGAGGCACCGTTGGTGATGGCGTCGAGCACGTTGCTCCCGATGCGGTCTTTGGGAATGGAGAGATCTTCGAGGAATTTTTCTTTTTCTGGCAGGAGCATTTTGGCCGCCACGAGGGCAGCAGGCGCCGACATGATGGACGCGGTGAGCAAGTGGGTAGCAAACAATTCCTGCTCGGCGGGGCTATTTCCCCCCAAATACCCAACATAGGCACCAAATACGGCCCCGGCAATGGTGGCCATGCCGCCGGTCATGAGAGACATGATCTCAGAGCGGGTCATGTTGGGCAGGTAGGGCTTGATGAGCAGAGGCGCTTCTGTTTGCCCAAGGAAAATATTGCCAGCGGCTGCCAGACTTTCTGCGCCGGAGAGGCGCATGGTGCGCTTCATGACCCAGGCAAAGCCATACACCACTTTTTGTAGCACCCCGAGATAATACAGCAGAGAGGTCAACGCGGAGAAAAATACCACCACTGGCAACACCTGAAAAGCGAAGATGTAGCCCGAAAGCTCCACGTTCATCAATCCGCTAAACAAGAAGCTCGAGCCCGCAGCCGTCCAGCTCAGCATGCTCACAAAGCCCTTGGCGATGTAGTTGAACACGATGGTGACAGCGGGCACTTTGAGTACAAGCAGGGCAAATACTACTTGCAGGCCCATGCCAGTTCCTACCATTTTCCAGTCGATGGCCTTGCGGTCGCTGCTGAGGGCGTAGAGAATGAGGATCAGAAAAAGCAGTCCGAGGAGGCCGCGCCACACATCCTCAAAGGTGAAAGGCGTGACGACGAGCTTTGCCCGCCCAGTGAGGAGCCAATTCTGCGCTTGGCCGCGCAGCTCGATGTTGCCGCGAGCATCAAAGGAAGCCGAAAAGGCTTCTTTGATCCGCTCTGATTCCAGGCCAATGGGGGTCTGCCGGGCGATTTCCTGGCCTTGGTAGTAATAGACCACCACCGCAGCATTGCCCGCAGTTTGGTAGTGAATGGAGTCGATGGGGCTGCTCAATTCTACCAGCTCATAGGCAAGATAGAGAGAATCGCCGACCACTTTCCAGGTGCCGGATCGGGCACTGCTGTCGAGTTGGATGATGAAGGTGCCGTTTTCGGCCAGAGAGAGAGATTTGGGGGACAAAGAAGGCGCCGCCGCGGCTGGATCTTCGAGGGTCCAGGCAAACACCAGGGTATCGGCAGTGACAGATTGGGCGGACGCGTGTTGCGAAAATAGGGTGAGTAGTCCGGCAAAAACGGCGATCATCCGCCAAATCCGATGGTGCATAGCTTCTCTGCGTTTGAGTGTTGCCGAAACTAATAAAATTTTGGTTGTGGCGGGACAAGAAACGCAGGGCTTGTGCGGATTAGGCGAGGACAGAAAGAAACAAATACACCTGGACTACGCAAACTGAAGCAGTAATAAAATGTCAGGGAACATAAAAGAATAAATCTGAATTGAATTCATTATCAATCATTTACCGCCCATCTGTCGAGCAACAAAGAGAACACTTATTGCATGATTCATGACAAGCACAATCAGGTTTTCTGCCATAAAGATCTTGCTATCTAAGCGAAACTATGACTTCCCTGATCTCATTCGCATCAGCCGAAGCCACTTTCGACAGCTATGAAGAGCCCGCCACCCTGATGGTCGCAGGCAAGACGATTATCCTTGGCAATACATATCAGAAAGCAATCAAGAAATTGCTTACATTTATGAGGGTGGCATAACAATATTCGATGATATCGTATATCTTAACGTAGAGAAGCTGGTTTAGTCATTAGTTTTAATATTCAGTAACAACCTTACTTATGAACAAGCAAAATTTTATCCCTCTTTGCTTCCTGATGCTGTCGTTTTCCTTCTCCTATGCAGGGGCCATTTCTCAGGCTGAAATAGCCAAAAATGCGCAAACCCAAAGTTGGAAAGGTGGTTTTTCAGAGAATCACTCCACTTCACCCACGATTGAACAGCAGGTTATATTACCCCTAAGACAACGGCTTGCTCAACAGAAGCTAAACAAGCTACTGAAGCCAGACAAGCAGACCAAAGACGGTAATAATGATTACAATGCCATAGTCTCTCTCGTCGCTGGCTCTGTGGGCCTATTCTTTGGCTTCATGGGTCTTCTTTTCTTCCCTTTTTCTATCATTAGCTTAGCTGCTGGGGTGGTAGCCATCATCATTGGCCATAAAGCCAAAAAGAACGGGGAAGACAAAACACTCAGCAAAGTGGGAATAGTGTTTGGGGTTTTATCTGTCGTGGGAAGCGTGCTCTTTTTAGGCCTTATTGCGTTACTTATAGCCATAACTATTTGATCCAAAAACCTAAATATATTCTGCCCCAGAAAATCTAATAAATTCTCTGGGGCATTTTCATGTTTACTCCTTGCATTACCTCACCACCACCTTCCTCACAAAGCGGGCGTCGGGTGCTTCCGGTTGGGTGAGTTCCAGGATGTAGAGTCCTGAATTGATGTCGGTGGGGAGGCTAAGCTGCCATTCTTTGTCAGAAAAGGAGTGAGCCAACAGCTTGATTCTTCTTCCGGAGGCATCAATCAAGACGATGTCGTAGCCAATTGGGGATACCGGGGCGATCCACGCCACGTGGATCACGTGGGTAGCGGGGTTTGGATACACAATGAGATCGCCGCTGCGAAAATCCGCGTACTCTCCATTGGGGAGTGGAGAATCCCCCAAAATGGCCTCGAATCGGCTGGCACTCGGCAGGCCATGACCATAGACCATGTCTGGGGTTTCGTAGCGATCGCCAGACTGGATCAGGGTGCGGTGAACGTCCCAAGCGCTGAGCTCCGGATGCTTTTGCATCAGGCAGGCAGCGAGCCCCGTGACCATCGGGCAAGAAAAACTCGTCCCACTTCCCACGCGGATGCGACCATCGGGATAATAAAAGGAGTTGCCCACGCCCATCGCCACGATGTCGGGCTTGATGCGCCCATCGCCACTCGGGCCTCGGCTGCTAAAGCCGCCGATTACCCCGCACTCATCTACTGCACCGATAGCAAGCACTGAGTCGCCATCTGCCGGGGCTACAATGCCTCGATTGCCCTCATTTCCAGCACTGTTGACCACAAGAATGCCCCGCGAGGCGGCGATATCTGCCGCACGGGTGATCAGGGCCGTGTTGCCATCGAGATCTTCGAGAGAATAATCTCCCTCTCCTTCATCAAAGGTCGAATAGCCCAGAGAAGTGGTAAAGATTTGAGCACCCAGGCTATCGGCTAGCTCTGCGGCTGCGATCCAGTTGTCTTCTTCCTGATGCGTTTCGGAGGAATCGTTTTCGGTGCGAAATAAAAGATAGGTAGCCTCGGGAGCGCCGCCATAGAGACCGCCGGGTTGCACAGCTGCGAGGATAGAGAACACATAGGTGCCGTGCATGCAATGAATGCATTTATCAAACACATTTTCTTCATTCGACACAAAATCCCACTGCTTCGCGATTCTGCCTTCCTCAAACAAATGGGCCATGCCCGGCAGCGAATCCACGCGGTAAAAGCCATTGTCGAATACCGCCACGGTAACCCCTTCGCCCTTAAATCCTTGCTGGTGAAGGTCATCGATTCCGATCATTCCGAGTTGCTGGAAGGCGGTGCCGAGGTAGGGTGCCGTGTCGCACTCAGAGGTGATAACAGGGTTGGGTGATCGGAAAGTGGCTACGGGACGAATATCCTTGACAAAGGGCAACTGCCGAATGGCCTCCAAAGATTCCGAGGTAGCAGTGACTGACACGGCATTGAACCAGCGACTTTTGTGCCGAAGCAAGGCTCCTGTCTCTGACACCTGCTCAAGATAGGTCTCATTCACAGGGAAATCCCTGCTATCGAGGCTGATGCCTTGTCGGGCGCGATTGCGAAGGGCGCTTTCGCTCAGCAGATCACTGGCTTGGTAGCCAGACAAGTCTGCTTTGTCTGTGAAAAACACCCATTGCCTTTCCTGGGCGAATGTCAGGCTGCTCATGGCAGCAAATAAGAACAGGATCGCGGACCGCTTGATTTTCATATAGAGCTTTGTCTATTCATAAAACACACCCAACATAGGAAATTGTTTTGATTGATGTGGTTAAAACAAAATAGGGGCAGAAATCCCCCCGGATTCCCACCCCAAAAACAGAACGAATCTATTGCTCGATCTACGCCGAGGGTCGAAGTCTGGATCATCTAAAAGGGAAAAAAAAACGCCATTGCTGGCGCTACCGTTATTCTCCACCAAAGAGCTATCTGTTTTGACCAAATAAAAAAAAGCCCCCCACAGTCGTGGAGGGCTTTATATCATGTTCGGAGCCTGTTTAGTTGCTTCCGGTCGTAGTTTCTTCTATTACAGCGGCATCGAGTGCCATTTCAGTAGCTTCCAGGGCAGTTTCTCCAGCAGGAGTTTCTTCGCCATACACGGCATCGACTTGCTCGGAGGCAGCTACCTCGTCGCTGATGTTCATGCTCTGCTCAATGGCAGGCACATTCAGCATGGCAGCTTCTGTCTTGGTTCCCCATACATTGGCGAGGGTGGGAGCAATCACGAGGGCTACCACCGACATGAGTTTGAGGAGGATGTTGAGAGAAGGACCAGAGGTATCCTTGAAAGGATCTCCTACGGTGTCACCAACAACGGCAGCTTTGTGAGCGTCAGAGCCTTTGAAGTGCTTTTCGCCATTGATGTCCACGCCTTCTTCAAACATTTTCTTGGCATTGTCCCAGGCACCACCAGCATTGGACTGGAAGATCGCCATGAGCACACCAGAAGCAGTAACCCCGGCAAGGAGTCCACCGAGCATCTCAGGCCCGCCACCAAAGCCTACGGCTACGGGAGCGGCGATTGCCAACACGCCAGGAAGCACCATCTCCTTGATAGAGGCAGCAGTGGAAATCTCCACACACTTCGCATATTCTGCTTTCCCGTCGGCTTTGTGGAAAGTCGCCAGATCCTCTTCAGAAGCTTTACTGAGATCGCCATCATATTTTCTCATCACGACGAGGGCATTCTTCAGTTCAGGGATGCTGGCAAATTGTCTGCGCACTTCCTGGATCATGGCCATGGCCGCACGACCTACTGCATTCATTGCGAGCGCCGAGAATACGAAGGGAAGCATAGCTCCTACGAGCAGACCCGACATGACAGCAGGCTGGGCAATGTCAATGGTTTTGATCCCGGCCTGTTGCATAAATGCAGCAAAGAGGGCCAGAGCAGTCAGCGCAGCAGAGGCGATGGCAAATCCTTTGCCGATGGCGGCGGTGGTGTTCCCAACGGCATCGAGCTTATCGGTGCGCTTGCGCACTTCTTTGGGCAGGTCAGCCATTTCGGCGATACCACCCGCGTTGTCAGAAATAGGTCCGTAGGCATCTACTGCCAATTGGATTCCCGTGTTGGCGAGCATCCCCACCGCAGCAATGGCGATTCCATAGAGACCGGCAAAATAATTGGACAGCATGATAGCCGCTGCGATGAGCAGGATCGGAATGGCTGTGGACATCATCCCCACACCAAGACCAGCGATGATGTTGGTCGCAGAGCCAGTCACCGACTGACGCACAATGCTGATGACGGGCTTGGTGCCAGTACCGGTATAGTACTCCGTTGCTTTTCCAACAGCGAGACCGGCAATCAGACCAGCGATCACGGCGAAAAATACGCCATTGCTCGTGTAATCAGTTCCATCTAAGGACCATGCTTCAGGAAGCATGCCTTTGATGATGAAGTAGGAAACCACGATCATGAGGGCTCCAGAAACCAATTCTCCCGTGTTGAGGGCTCTGTGAGGGCTTCCACCTTCTTTTACCCGTACGAAAAAGGTTCCGAAAATAGACACGAGAATACCAGAGGCCGCAAGCGCCAAAGGAAGGACGATGGCACCGAGGCCACCAGAATATTCACTGAATGCTTCGAGGTTGATGAAGGCACCACCGAGAACCATGGTTCCGATGATGGATCCCACATACGACTCAAACAAGTCGGCACCCATACCAGCCACATCGCCTACGTTGTCGCCCACGTTGTCGGCGATGGTAGCAGGGTTGAGCGGGTGATCTTCAGGAATACCAGCTTCCACCTTTCCTACGAGGTCGGCGCCTACGTCGGCTGCCTTGGTGTAGATACCGCCACCCACGCGAGCGAAGAGAGCGATGGAGGAAGCACCGAGTGAAAATCCAGAGATCACGTTGAGCACAACGTCGATTTCTGCCAGTTCGTCACCGAAAGGGAGAGCACGGTAGAGAACAAAAAGGCCTCCGAGGCCAAGCACACCCAACCCAACTACGCCAAGTCCCATGACAGAGCCACCAGCAAAGGCAACTTCGAGGGCTTTACCGAGAGAGGTACGAGCGGCATTGGTGGTGCGAACGTTGGCTTTGGTAGCAACGCGCATTCCGATGAAACCAGCAAGGCCAGAACATACAGCCCCGACGATGAAGGAAACTGCAACCCAAAAATTGGATGCTACTTCATTCTCTCCTTTAACAGCCAGCAAGATGGCAAGTACGAGAACAAAAATTCCCAGAACGCGGTACTCCGCTTTCAAAAACGCCATCGCGCCATCGGCGATGTTCTTGGCGATTTCCGCCATTCGTTCCGTTCCGACTTCTTGGCGGGTAACCCACGCCGAGCGCCAATACGTGTAAATCAAGGCAACAATGCCTGCAAGAGGTAGTAGATAGACCAGGTTATCCATTGAAGATGTCCTAATTTGCTAGTGGGTTGCGAATCTTCGCTGAGTTGCGAACCCTGCAAAATTAGTGCATAGGGGGGGAAATACAAATTCATTCTACACCAATACCCATCTATTTATCTAAATAATTAGATATTTTCGCTTTCTCTCCTAGTTGATTTGCCGAATTTTCTCCCCTAGCTTGCGTGCTCAATTGCTCATCATGAAGTTGTCTCAGGATTTGTCTCTCTCTCAGGCCGCTGATTTTTTGGGGTGTACCTATGTAGGTCCCGCTGAATTCAGGATTTCAGGCATCAACGAAATTCACCGGGTGGAGCCAGGCGATCTCACCTTCGTAGATATTGAAAAATACTATCGAAAAGCCCTCGATAGCCCGGCTACTATCATCCTGATCAACAAAGAGGTGGAGCCACCCGCGGGCAAGGTACTGCTGATCAGCGATGATCCTTTTCGGGATTTCAATCGCCTCACCGAGTGGCTCAGGCCCGCCAATTCGCTGGAGGTAGAGGGAAAGCCAAGGCTTGGCCATGGGACAAAAATTTCTCTGAGGGCTACTTTTGGAACCGATGTCTCCGTCGGAGACCGTAGCGAGATCGGCGCAGGAGCCGTGATCGGTTCGCATGTGCGCATCGGGGCCCATTGTTTCATTCACCCCAATGTCACCATTTATGACCACAGCGTGATTGGCGATCATGTCACGATCAATGCCGGAACGGTGATCGGTGGCGAAGCCTTTTATTTCAAAACACGGCCCGACCGCCGCGACAAAATGCTCTCCAAGGGCCGCGTGGTGATCCACGATCATGTGGATATTGGCTCCAACTGCACCATCGACCGCGGCGTCACCGCCGATACCACCATCGGTGCGTGGACCAAATTGGACAATCTCATCCAAATCGGGCACGACACCATCATTGGGCAGCGCTGCCTCATCGCCTCGCAGGTAGGCGTGGCTGGCTGCGTGAACATCGAAGACGACGTCATTCTCTGGGGACAGGTGGGCGTGGTGAAAGACCTCACCATTGGCAAAGGGGCGGTGCTCATGGGCAAAACCGGGGTGATGTCTTCCCTCGAAGGCGGCAAAACCTACCTCGGTATGATTGCCTCCGACATTCGCAGCGTGCTCAGAGAGACCGCCTCCATCAAGAAGCTCCCCGAGCTGCTGCGGTGGTGGGAGCAGGAGAAGAGGAAATAGCGCGCTATTCCGACAGACCAGCCAATAATTCCTGAAAGATTGCCCGGAGTTCTTCCTGGGTTGGCTCATCATTCCCTTCTGTGGGAATCACATAAAGGAAGCTATTGGGGGGATAAGCTGGATTAAGTGGGTCGAGCTCATAGGCAGGCGAGAGGATGTAGTAGATTTGCAGATCATTTTCAAAGGTCAATCGATACACAAACCGCTCCCCTTGCTCCTCTTGCCACTGGGCTGCGAGTTGAGAGGAGCTGGGGCTAAGACTGGCGAACCCATCGGTGATGGACATGATCACATCTGCTTCGGCCATGGCTGCTTTTGTCAGAAACGCTGGACTTGCCAGAGACATTTTTCCTTGTTTTTCGAGTTCCAAGAGGACTTTTCTTCGGCTAAAAGGATTCTCTAAAATTGGCGTTAATTCGGCAGGCTTCACCTTCCCCCCCCAAACCAGCTTGCAATAGACCAGTTGGTTTATGATAGAGGTATCCTGGTTTTGTTTTCCGATTTCCTTAACCAACTTCTTGATTTCTTTGGTGGCAGGAAAAGAGCTGAGCGCATTCAGGAACGTGACCAAGGCCGCAGCGTGATCGGGCTCGCCGATTTCTGCATCATAGGGAACATTGTTTTGCAAATCCTCCCAGCTTTGGCGGGCAGATTGTTGCATCGCTGCCTGATAGGTGGCAATATCATGTGTCGGGAGAAACCCCTTTGTGATCGCAAACGGGAGGTAGATCGCAATGGCATATTGCCAGGGTTTGTAGGGAAGGAGCTTACTCATATCGCGCCAGATGACTGCGCCATGGGTGCTGTCCTGGTTATTTTCTATAAGAGAAAACAGGGCGGGAATCGCTCCCTGAAACATGCGCCAATTGACCCTTTGAATTCCCTCGGCGATGATTTGTGCACGTTTTTCAAACTCAGCCTGGTTCACGAGCAACAGGATTTCAGCCTGCAACACGGGGTCCATGCTTTGGCTAACCAAGAGACGGGTAATATTGGACAAGGAGTCGGGGGCGGTGGCTGCAATAGCGCTGAGGAGCGTTGAAATAATGCGATACCCATCGGGATGCAAAAATGGTGGCTCGGCCCGGAGATATGCGAGATAGGCGTCGATGGCATCTGGACCCAGGCTAGAAATCATGACACTGTTGAGTGCCCGCTGAACTTCGATGCTATCGCCGTTGTTGATGAGATCGATAATTTTGTCAGACTTGTCAGATTGAATGCTTGGTGGAAGTGGATCCTCGAACTGAAGCGAATAGAACATCTCATTCGTGGAGGGAAGCCGCAGATAAGAGGGCGAAGCAAACGCGTAGGCGGTAATCCTCCAATTGCCGGAAGAAGAGGTGAGCACCCTCAGCCTGTTTTGCGTTTCCTCCACACGAACAAAAAACTCATAGGCCATGGTGCCGTTGAGGGTGAAACTGGAGTCCTGCACCAATTCATACCCATCTTCTCTCATGAGTATTTGGCGAATCAGCAAATCCATGCTCATGGAATCGAAGGAACTCACATGTTGGATGAGAGGATTGATTTTGTCAACTGTAAGGGTCAGGGTATTGGCGCTATAAGGATCCTGCGCTTCTAACATGTGAAATTCCTCGGTGATCAGGCTCCTCAAAGAATCCATCACAGGGTCAAAGAGATATTTTTTGGGGGTAACATCCCCTGGCACTTTCATCTGAAACAGATCATTCAAGCCTCGGTACACCTGTAGGTCTGGCGCAGGAAATGGAATAAAATGAAAGCTCCTTTGGACCTTTTCCACTTGCTTGTGGTTGCTTTCGTTCTCTTGGGTAGATAAGATATACATCATCGCTTCCCGGATGGTGAGGACCATGGTGATTTTCCAGAGTTCGCCGTCTTCGTAATGCGGGCCCGTCAAGACCATCGCAGGATAGCCATCGATCGTTGAATCTCGCTGCTCAGATCCATCGGTAAGGAGAACTTCTTTAGCAAGAGTCGCTAATTCCTGGAAGGAGACCCGATCATTTGGATACACCATGCCTTTGGGCAGCTTGGTCACGTTCAGGTTCACATTGCGAGCGGAAGAACCTGCATGGGAGAAATAGCGAAAAGTTGAGGTAGGGTGGTCCGGAGATTCAGGAAGGTAAAAAGTGCTGTCCACGGAAATGGGGTGATCGAACAGGCTGATCTCGAATCCCAATTCAGGGACCGTGAGCTTCACTATTTCTTCGCCAGGTGCTGGGAGTTCCAGGCTCTCCATGGCGGTAAGGATAATTTGATCTTCTTCGGCTGTAGAGATGTTGTATCCGATGAGAAGGATGGTTTCCAGCTTCGTGCGAATCACCTTCAGTCGCAATCCGGATATGGGGCGGTCATTGGAGTAGTCCCGATACGCGAAGCTCGGGTTGCCATTGACCTTTCCAACTTTTCCATTTTTCTCAAAATCCTCCTGGTTATAGCCACTGCGAAGAGAGACCAACAGGTCTTTTGCAATCAACTTCACAACCTCCTCCGCTTGCTCTGGCGTTTCTATCAGGTCAAAAAGGGGAATGGATACAACGGCAAGTTTTGCGCCGTCATAGGGAGGAATGGAAACCTGACATACATGGAAAGGGTTCACCTCCTGAAAGGTAAATAGCGGCTCAGCGACCGCGGGCATCGCCGGGAGCTGTAGGGAGAGGTTGGAAAAAGGAGGAGAATACGTCCGCCAACCTATCATACCTAAAAATGGAGGTTCGAGGGATAATTCACGGTTGCCGCTTGCCTTGATCGGTTCTACCTTAAATCCACGGCTTTGCAAGGAGGCAATCAACCCATCCGAGCCACCGAGATACTCGGCAGAGATGGCCGCAAAAGTGGTCTGCCGATACATTTCCTTGGCAAGTAGTTGCTTCACCTGTTGCCTCCTGGCTTCAAACTCGGCTTGAGAAACCCTGGCCCAGAGATAATAGGAAAAGTCGTTGCCGGGCTTCAGAAAGGATTGAAGTGCTTCCATATCTCCCCGCAGATACGCTTGTTGAAAAGCAAGCGACTCCCGAGAGGATTTTGCAGAAGAAAGTTTCCACTCCAGATATGGCTTCCACATCTCACCGGGAAGGTTGTTGGGGAGCATGTCGTAGCGAACCTCCTCAATTGACCGATATTCCCCCCCTTTTTTGAGCGCCATTTCCATAATCAGCCGATCCAGCTGGATCGGCATCTGCCTGCTTCGGCTGGTTTTGCGCGCCACTAAATCCACATAGACTCGATCCGGTGAAAGATAGGAGAGGGAAATATGATATTCGGCAGCAAATCGACGATTGATACTTGCCATCTCACTTTCGGAGAAGATGGATTGAAAACTCCGTTCATAAGGCAAATACCAATGGAACCTTTCGGCGAGGTCAGATAGCCCGGGGTCTTTCTCTGTAAGCACCAACTTGCAGCGATCAAAGGCAGACCTTACCGAATCGCTCACCACAAAAACGAGGGGATCACTGGAGCTGGTGCTGGCAAAAAGATAAGACGGCGCTGCCAGTCCGTTGCCGCTGATTCGCCACAGGCGGCTGTCGGATCGGGCCTGCCCATGCAGCAGGGAAAGTCCGCTACCCAGGAAAAATGCGAAGACGAGTATGGACAAGGTGTTGTGTCGCATGATGAGCTGTATTCAATTGATTTCGCCAAATTATCACAAAGCACAAAACATTGCAAAAAGCCCCTAAAGTCATCATTTGTCCAGTTCTCTATCGGTAGCTTGAGGGGCCCATTATCTCACTTGCTCCTTACTCTACATGAACTGGCATCAACTCTCCACCGACGAAGTCATTGCGCAGCTTGACTCGTCTTCAGCAGGCTTATCAGAGGGAGAAGCGGCAGCGCGCCTGGGTTCGATTGGCCCCAATCAGTTGCCTAAGCCAATTCCGATTTCGCGGTGGAGGCTGTTTTTTCGGCAGTTTCAATCTTTCATCATCTACATTCTGCTCGTGGCTGTGGCTTTTTCCATGGTGTTGGGCGAATGGGTGGATGCCGGGGTGATTTTGAGCATCCTGCTGATCAATGCGGTGATCGGCTATGTGCAGGAGCTGAATGCGCAGCGTTCGATCCATGCACTCAGAGAGATGGATGTGCCGCAAGCGCGGGTGTTCAGAGATCGGGACCTGGTGTCGCTTCCCTCAGTGCAGCTCGTGCCGGGCGATGTGGTCTATCTCGAATCCGGCGACAGGGTCCCGGCAGACCTGCGGCTGTTGGAGGCCGCAAGAGTGCGGGCGACGGAGTCTGCCCTCACCGGAGAAAGTCTCCCGGTTCACAAGCAGGCGGATGCCCTCGAAGGCACCCTCCCACTGGGAGATCAGACAAACATGCTGTTTGCCTCTACGAGTCTCAGCGAAGGCTCGGCCACGGGCATGGTAGTAAATACTGCGCAGCGCACTGAGATCGGGAAAATCGCAGCGCTTGTGACTGAGGCCGAAGGTCAACTGACCCCGCTCCAGGTGAAGCTGGAGCGCTTTGGGAAGCGGCTCAGTTGGGGCGTCCTTGGAATTTGCGTGGTGATCATCCTGATCATGGGAACGATGGCTTACCTAGCCGAAGGATTTCAGCTCAAGCATTTCCTCGATATTCTGCTTGTGGTGGTGGCGCTCGCTGTGGCGGCAGTGCCCGAGGGCCTGCCTGCGGTGGTGACCATCTCGCTCAGTATAGGCGTGAAGCGCCTGCTTAAGCGAAATGCGCTCGTTCGTCGCCTCTCCTCTGTGGAAACCCTCGGCTCCTGTGATGTGATTTGCACCGACAAAACAGGAACCCTCACCCAAAACAACATGGAGGTGACCCATGCCTGGACCCCTGAGGGGGAGGTGGATCTTGGCGCGAACACCTCAACTTCTGGCCTTTCGGCTCAGCTATTTCGCACAGGAGTCATCTGCAATCATGCGAGCTTATTTGAGAAAGACGGCGAATGGAAAGCGAGCGGCGACCCAACCGAGATCGCATTGCTGATGAGTGGACGCGATGCAGGGCTTCTTGACAATCTACCGGAGGTAGTGGAAGAATGGCCGTTCGACGCGGAGCGGAAGTGCATGAGCGTGATGGTACAGGAAGAAAATCGCCACATTCAATATACCAAAGGAGCGCCCTCTGCTATGCTGGAGCTGTGTAGCCATTACGCAATCGAAGACAAACGAGAGGAGATGACCGATGCCATGCGGCAGCTCATTGAAGAGCAGGTGCAGTCTTTCTCCCGGCAGGCCCTTCGGGTGTTGGCATTTGCACGAGACACGAAGGAGGGGGGAATTGAAGAAATTGGACTCACCTTTCTCGGGTTGCAGGCCATGCAGGACCCTCCCCGGCTCGATGCCGCTCAGTCGATCGAGCTGGCGAAACAGGCAGGGATTCGGGTGATCATGATCACCGGAGATTATCATGACACCGCACTCGCCATTGGCAAGGCGATCGGGATAGCAGGAAACGCCTGCAATGGCAGCGAGCTGGAGGACATGAGCGACAAGGAGCTGGAGCAACGGCTAGCCGATGACACCAATTTCTTCACACGGGTGGCGCCGGTGCACAAACAGCGAATTGTGGCTGCGCTGCAGCGGCAGGGCCATGTGGTGGCCATGACCGGCGACGGCGTGAATGATGCGCCGGCCATCAAAGAAGCCGACATTGGCATCGCGGTAGGGAGTGGCACCGACGTGGCCAAGGAGGCCGCGGATTTTGTCCTGATCGACAACGCATTTTCTACCATCGTAGCAGCAATCGAGGAGGGAAGAGGGATTTATACCAACATCCAAAAGGCCATCATTCTCCTCCTGTCGGGAAATTTAGCGGAAGTCCTCACGGTGTTGGGGGCGGTGCTGATCGGGTTGCCCCTGCCATTTACTGCGGTAATGCTGCTGTGGATCAACCTGATCTCCGATGGCGCGCCTGCCCTGGCGCTCTCAGTGGATCCTTTTCCCAAGGGATTGATGGCACAAAAGCCCTTGCCCA
Source organism: Bacteroidia bacterium (assembly GCA_030731845.1). Classification (GTDB taxonomy): domain Bacteria; phylum Bacteroidota; class Bacteroidia; order J057; family J057; genus JANQTF01. The sequence goes on from JANQTF010000109.1 coordinate 16,420, forward strand.
AACAGGCGGGGTTGCTGCCTGTTGCTCAATTCACCTTCCTTACTGCCCTGGCGATTGTGACAAGTGGGCTGGGCTTGTGGGTATTTTGGGAATCTCTCCCCCAAGGGAAAACCATCGCACAAACACAGGCGTTTAACTTTTTGGTGTTTGCCGAGTTTATCATTGCGCTGCTTATCAGAGCCTGGTATGGGGTTCCGCTTTTCAGCAACAAATGGCTCTGGGGAGCCATCCTGATTTCGCTCTTGTTGCAAGTGGTGTTGGTCCTGACCCCTGCGGGAAGCTTGTTTGGCCTGGCAAACGTGGATCAACTAAGCTGGAGGCCCATGCTGTGGGCTTTGGGTGGACTCGTTCTTTTTGGTGTAACCTGGATTCTTGTCAAATCACTTCATAAGGCTTTGTAAGAGTTTTTGGTAAATATCTGACATACAGCCCTTCTTGATTTTAGGAAAGGCAAATCAATTCGTACCTTTGCATACCATTTCAAATCGATTCATACATGTCTGAAGTAAAGACTAGCTTCCTTCCCTACAAAGTCAAAGATATTTCTCTGGCAGAATACGGGAGAAAAGAAATTACCCTCGCTGAGGCAGAAATGCCCGGCTTGATGGCTCTCCGCGAAAAATACGGCAAGGAGAAGCCCCTCAAAGGTGCCCGCATCGCCGGATGTTTGCACATGACCATCCAAACCGCTGTGCTCATCGAGACCCTCGCTGAGTTGGGTGCGGATGTGACCTGGTCTTCTTGCAACATCTTCTCCACCCAGGATCATGCCGCTGCTGCCATTGCTGCCGCTGGCATTCCTGTGTATGCGTGGAAAGGCATGAGCGAAGAAGAATTTGATTGGGCCATCGAGCAGACCCTTTTCTTCGGAGAAGAGCGCAAGCCCCTCAATATGATCCTCGACGACGGCGGCGACCTCACCAACATGGTGCTCGATCGCTATCCTGAGCTCGTGGGCGAGATTCGTGGCCTTTCTGAAGAAACCACCACCGGTGTTCACCGCTTGTATGAGCGCATGAAGAAGGGAACCCTTCCCATGCCTGCGATCAACGTGAACGACTCCGTTACCAAGTCAAAATTCGACAACAAATACGGCTGTAAAGAATCTCTCGTGGATTCTATCCGCAGAGCTACCGACATCATGATGGCTGGCAAAGTGGCCGTCGTAGCAGGATACGGAGACGTAGGCAAAGGTTCTGCTGCTTCGCTGCGTGGCGCAGGTGCCCGTGTCATCGTGACTGAGGTCGATCCAATTTGTGCCCTCCAGGCCGCTATGGATGGATTTGAAGTTAAAAGAATGGCCAAAGCGCTTCCTGAAGTGGATATCGTGGTGACTGCCACTGGCAACAAAGACATCATCACCGGGGAGTACTTCAAACTCATGAAGGACAAAACCATTGTGTGTAACATCGGCCACTTTGACAACGAGATCGACGTAGCTTTCCTCAAGAAAAACTACGGATCTACCCATGTCAACATCAAGCCACAGGTGGACCTCTACAACGTGGATGGCAAAGACATCCTCCTGCTTGCCGAAGGTCGTCTCGTGAACCTCGGTTGTGCTACCGGTCACCCATCTTTCGTAATGTCCAACTCCTTCACCAACCAGACCCTGGCGCAGTTGGAGTTGTGGAAAAACCACGAAAACTATGGCAACGAAGTGTACACCCTGCCTAAGCACCTCGACGAAGAAGTAGCTCGCCTGCACCTCGCCAAGATCGGCGTAGAGCTCGAAGAACTCAGCTCCGAGCAAGCAGACTACATCGGCGTAGAAGTGAAAGGACCATACAAGCCTGAGTACTACCGCTACTAATTCGTAGTCGGCAGATCATATAAAACCCCATGAGCGGATAACGCTTGTGGGGTTCTTTTTTTTGATAGAAAGCAGGTCCTATTCAGCTACTATTTGGTCTGTTTTTCGAGCGTGTATGCCTTTCACATACAGCATCACCACGAGCATCGTGACTACCAGCAGGCAAGCTGCCGCAATGATAGGAATCTGACTTCCGTCCTTGCTTACTTCTTGAAACCCCTCATCTGTAGCACTCAGGGAGATTTGATACTGATTCCCTTCCTCCAGAACAAAAGGCTTGGAGTGATCACCATCAACGACCACTTTGCCAAGACATTTGTGGTGATGAACCTCCTTAAAACTGAGATTTTCAAGGAAAATCGCATGGACTTCGTCGGGCATACCCATGATTTCGAGCTTCACATCAGTTTCGTGCCCAAGTCGCACAGCGGCATTGCCATACGTAATTCGATCTTGATCATTGACACGAAGCCTAATTTTCTCCTTCAGATAAAGGATGACGAGTCTTTGAAAATCTTCAGGCCCCACAGAATCCAGGTGTGTCTCGGGATAGAAAAGCTGAAGCTCATATTGAAAAGCACTGAGCGACGCATTCACCTGTATGCTCCAGTCATTGTTGCTACCCCTGACCAAAGCAATGGAGGAAACATCCGGGCTATGTGCCTCTGCCATCCCAAAAAGCAAGAGAAACGAAAAGAAAGAGACTATTCTGTTCATAATCTGAATGCATTCTTTATTACATGATTGAGAAAATGAAAAAGGGGGTAGCCCTGCCCCGACAGGACAGGACAGGACTAACCACCAACTTATTTCACGTAGGCACCGTTGAGGCAATTGATAAAGCTATTGGTTCCGGGAGCAGCTACGTGATAGTGATATCCACGAACCTGATCATAGTGTCCGCGGCACGCATCCAGATCAGTAGGCTCGGTGCCGTCTTTGTCTAGCTGCTCATAAATTCCATATCCATCCAGTGCATATCCAATCATGCCACCGTGGGAGTCTGTTTGCTCATAAGTGGTAGAAACACCGGTAGCTGCATGATAATGATACCCTGCGTTGTGGTTGATGTGGCCACCGGCATCGTCAAAGGGAGCAAGGGTGTAGGCTCCCAAAATGGCACCCGTAGGTGCAGGCGCATCAAATCGCACGCCGTTGAAGGCAATGCCTCTGACAGACGTGGTACCGGGCCCCATGGCAAAGGTGTATGGAGTAGCCAATTCTACAGGAGAAATGGGGATATAGTAGGTCTGAGTAATGCTGGTTACATAGGCAGGAAGGCATTCCACACAAAAGTTCTCGTATTCCACGCCCACATTTGGATTAGCAGCGGCTATACAATCAGCTTCGGTTTCGGTCACATAAATATCCCCGTTGGAGTCGTACATGAGCCATTTCGAGTCAGAGTAGAAGGAAGCCATGTTTTGAACAAAAGCACCATCCACATCATAAACCTCCCCATTTTCTATCCAGATTCCTCCGGCTGAGGCATCATCAGAAATATTGGTAGGACACCAAGGGCCCATATCGTGGTCGGCAGGGACAGAGGTGGTCACGAACTTGTAGCAGGAAGTGACTGTGCCGTCAGATAAGGTACAGGGTTCAGTGGTGATGGTAACACCGGAGGTCAAAAATAGCGCTGGGTCTACAGCCTTGGTCACGACGCCACCGGAGTCATCCGTGTCATCACTGTTCTCCACGTAGCCAGCAAGTTGGTCGCAGGCGATCTGGCTCACATCTGGGTCTCCTAGTCCATCCCCATCTGCGTCGAGATACCAGGTAGTTTCGGTGCAGTTAGTATTGTCGCAACCAGAGAAGCTAGTACAGAAGATGAGGGAGAGCAGAAAAACGAAGCTCGAAATTTTCATAGCGAATGGATAAAAGTTGGGATGATATTATTTTCCCATTAGATACCCAAGCCTCACAAATCCTTCGATCAGCGACTACCTTTTATTCAGGATACAATCTGGTTCCGGTTCCTAAGGCGGACTGCTATCCCTCTCATCTGGTTTTTTTCACCCAAGCTTTATGCTCATCCACTGCATAAAAGAGGTAGCCACATCGGGACGCAGGAGCACCGTGATCACAATCCCGGCGATAGCGCCAAAGAGGTGAGCATCGTGGCCGATGTTGCCCCAGTTGCGCATGGATGCCACAAAGCTGAAGCCCAAATAGAGCAGGGCAAATAACCATCCTGGGATGGCGGGCAAGAAAATCAAACTAATACCGACCTCGGGGATGAAGAGAATTACACTCAGCACAACGGCAGAAATCGCTCCCGATGCCCCGAGGGCATTGTAGTAGGAATCGTCTTTATGCCGAACCAGCGCCGGAATGCTGCCTGCAATGAGGCTGAGGAGGTAGAGCACGACAAATTGCCAGTGGCCCAGGATGCGCTCCAAGGCAAAGGCGAAGTAGAAAAACGCCATCATGTTGAACCCCAGGTGCCACCAACTTCCATGAATCAAGCCATGGGTGACCAACATCTGCCACTTTTTCTCCCGCACCATGCGGTAGGGATTGAAGATGAATTGATACTTCAGGTTGGCATCGCTAAATGCGCGGATGCTTGTGATGATCGTGATCACAAAGATGGTTGCCGCGACAGGGGAAGTGAAGAATCGATCGAACATTTTCTATGGTAAGTTGCAGGATGGAGAAGAGGAGCGGGGGTATTTGTGGCAAGGGGGAGGTTTGCTGGTCTATTGCAGTTGATAAGGATGTTATGAATCTATATCCTCTACGCCCGTTTTACTTGAAGGTGGGCGATAAGTTCGGAATTTCCGTTGTGAATTCCTCCTTCCCTCATTCAACAATTCAACAACTCAACCATTCACTCATCCCTCAACTCCCCCATTTCTTCCTTCCTCTTCCAGCAGCTCACCATGTGATCATCCACCAGCCCCACGGCTTGCATAAAAGCGTAGATGGTCGTAGAGCCCACAAACGTGAAGCCTGCTTTTTTGAGGGATTTGCTCAGTGCATCGGACTCTTTGGTCTTGGTCGGAAAATCGGTGATGTGGAG
>JANQTF010000110.1:0-14332 GCA_030731845.1 Bacteroidia bacterium
CCTTCGGCCGACACCACTTGCCAACCCACAAGGAGAGGAGCCCTGTCGGGGGACTAGCCTTGATCCGGGGGGATGATATTCGGCTCTTGTCTCGCTTCTCCGTTCCCCTCATCCCAGCCTTCTCCCAAGGGGAGAAGGAGCAAGAAAAAGAGCCGTAGGCGGTCCAAAAAGTCCCCTCGCCCCTTGGGAGAAGGGATTTAGGGGTGAGGGCCACGAGGCAGCCGGGCCTAACTGGACGGCGAGGGGATCCACCCTCTATCGCACGAGCCTCTTCCCGCCAGCGGGAGACACGCTGCAAGCCGCGGCTCAATAGGATACATCAAAAATTGAACGTTTATGCAATCATTGTTTTGTGTTAAATTAAGAAAAAACTCCGAGGGCTACTTGACTTTTGCCCCCCCCTGATATATTGAGCAAAGAAATATTTAGCAACCGAAACAACCTAATAGCGCATCTTATGAAGCCTACCTTAGCTTTCGCTTTTTCCGCCTTGCTCTTGATGAGCAGTTGTTCCCTTTTATTTGATCGGGATAGGCCTGTACCCGAGCCAGAGCTGCCTCCCATTACCAATGAAGGGGCCAATGCCTTTGGGTGCCGGATTGATGGGGAGGTGTACATCCCGCGCTCCAGCAACTTTTCCCGACCCAGCATCACCAAGTCCTATGGGCCTACTGCTGATCGTTTTTTTGTAATGACCAACAATTTCAAAAATCAGGGTTCTGTTGATCAAAGTCTGAGTATTGTAATTGATCATCCAGTGGTAGGAGATACCCTTTGGCTAGGTACTGAAGACGTCACCTATCCCCCCTTTCAATATGAGAGGTATGGATTCTTCGATGATTTAGCTAAGCTAGAATACTTCTCATCATGGAGTGAAGACAGCCTCACTTACTCAGGTTACGTCTACCTCACTGGCTTTCATTATGAGTTTGACGGGCAGACCCGCTTTATTGCAGGCACCTTTGCCTTCACGGCTCGCAATGAAGATAGCACACAGTTCATTGAAGTGACCGATGGTCGCTTTGATATTAAATTTAATAACTAAACAGGGATCAATGGGCTGTATGTCCCTGATATGAGTTGACCGCTTTATCAATCGAAAAGAAAGATAAAAAAAGGTCAAGAAATCCAGCGTCGCCGTCAGTTCAGTGACGAATTTAAGCTGGACATTTTATCCGGCTCTTGTCTCGCTTCTCGCCTCTAACTATCTCGCCTCTCCTGAGACCGGGGTAGAACAAGCGGCGGGGATCCACCTCACCCCCCCCGTAGCTCACGTGAAGTATGGACATTTGCGGAATATACTGGTGTAGAAAATGAATTTTATTCGTTCTTTTAGGCAAATACCCCAGAGATGACCGCTCAGCAGTTTTACCTTTCCTTGCCTTCCACCGTTCAGTTTATTGGCTATCAGCCGGGGTTGGAGCAGGCCCGGCAGGCAGAGGAGGCGCAGCGATTTATCAGAAACGCAGCGAGATCGAGCAAGTCATTCCGTTTTCTCAACCCCGCGACCATCTATCGGGAATCCGAGCTCGGCGAAAAACTCGCGGCAGAGAACCCCGGCATCTTGCACCTTTGGCTTCCAATGGCCGAGCCACCCACCAAGGGCGGCAGTCAGTCGGCGGTCATCTACCCTGATGAATTGGGGAAAATCATTCCGGTTGCAGGACGCGACCTGGGAATGTTGCTGCTGCAAAACGTCTCCGAACAAGGCTGGCCCGAGGAGATGATCATCAACTGGGCACCTGTGGTGGTGTGGTCTGTTTTTCCGGTAGAATCAAAACTTTGGGGTTATTTCGTAGAATTATGGCTCAAGATGCTGGCGGCCAGAATGCCCATCATGGATGCCTATACCAAGGCGTTGGAAGGGGTTTCTTCCGATTTTCCAGAAGCCAGGGAGGCCATTCGGATCAATATCAACCAGGAGTTTGCCCGGGAGCGACTGCGCACAGAGCCTCCGTTTTCGAATGTTGAAACAGAACCCGAGCAAACACAGGAATCAGAACAGACAGAAGAGCCAGAGCAGACACAAGAACAGGCTACTGTTGAAAATCCTTCCTTTCCCCCAACATCAGAATCAACGCTCCCTCCTTCCAGCATTTCAGCGCTCACTCCTGTGACGGGCGGTGCCCACTCAGACCATCCCACCGAACGGGAGGAGAAAGACTGGCTCGGCTATAAATCCTACGCCCAGATCATTGCCCAAATCATCAAAGATCCTGGCTCTGAGCCTCCGCTCTCCATCGCCATCATTGGGCCTTGGGGACAAGGCAAGTCTTCCCTCATGCGCATGATTCAGCGACGAGTAACCACAGATTCGTCCAGAGCTCCCAAAAAGCAACAGGAAAGAGCAGCGACTCCTGAGGACATTCAAAAATGGACCACAGAATCAGGCAAAAAAGCGAAGAACTCGCCCCCCAACGAAACATGGGAGAAACTGAGTTACCCCTCGGTGTGGTTCAATCCCTGGGAATATCAAAGCAGCGAGCAGCTCTGGGCCGGCATGGCTCACGCCATCATTCATCAGTTGGTGGGGCAATTGCCCACGATACAGCAGGAGAAATTTTGGCTCGATTTGCACCTCGAGCGGGTGGACAAGCAGGCCATTCGTCAGCGATTGTATCGCGATGTGCTCATTCGGGCATTGCCCTGGATGCTGATGGTGCTCGTGGTAGCCATCATCGGCACGGTCTTGATTGTGTCTGACAAAGTGGCCTGGGCACTTGGTGCAGCGGGGCTTGTGGGAATTCCCAGCCTGATCCAATCCATTTATACGTGGGTGAAAAATTGGCGGGAGGGGTTGGAGAATGTGTATGATGAATTTCTCAAACCACCCGACTATGGGAAAAACCTGGGGGTGTATCACGAGGTGAACGACGATCTGGAGCGGGTGTTTCGGTTGCTGGTGGACCAGCCTGCCGTCATTTTCATCGACGATCTGGATCGCTGCTCGCCGCGCAAGGTGGTAGAAGTGATCGAGGCGATCAACCTGATCATGAATGCCCGCTTTCGGCAAAAGTGCTACTTCGTCATCGGCATGGATGCCGAGATGGTCGCCGCAGCGCTCGACGTGGCGTATCAGGGCATGGCGGGAAAATTTCCTGGAAAGGAGAAAAATCTCGGGTCGGTAGGCTGGTATTTCCTCGACAAATTTATCCAGGTGCCGGTGGTATTGCCCACGATGAGCGAATCCGACAAGGCCCATTTTTTAGAGAAATTATTTGACAAAAAGGCCCCTCAACCCTCTTCTCCCTCGGTGCCCACAGAGGTAGTCAAAGCCAATGCCCGTGAACTGCTCAGCGGAATCAGGCAAGGCGATGCCTCGCGGGTGGAGCAGGTGCGCGAGCAAACCCGCAGCGAAGGGCAGGAAGAAGAACTTGACGAGGCCGTGCTGGAAATGGCCTACAAAGCCAGTGAAGATGCCTCCGAAATTCATCAGCAGGTGAAAGAATTTGCCACTTATCTTGACCCATCCCCGCGAAGCATCAAGCGATTTGCCAACCTGCTACGCTTCTACACCGCGCAGCAGCAACTCCGGGAGACCAAGGCCACAAGTACCACCAACCTGGCCTTTGCTGATACCGGCGCGCTGGCCAAATGGCTCATCATCACCCTTCGCTGGCCCATGATGGTGCGATGGCTCCAATGGCGCGAGGACCTGGGGCTGTTTCAACCCGATCCTCTCGGCGAACCGATGCTGGTGCTGTCATCCAACATTCCGGAAGAGAAAGCCAAAGCGCTCGATCTGTTGGTTCTGCCTGGCATGGGAGATGTATATTATGCCAATCTGGCTGCGGTCAATCCGCATCTGCCCTGGCTCGCCGACCACGACCTCATTCGGGTCCTCAGCGAAAAAAGCAGGCCCGAAGAAACGCTTCTCCGGGCCTTTGAATGCGATGTGTGGTAGCAGCAGGGGAGTAACAAATTGAGCCACCCCGAAAATCGGGATGGCTCAAGTATTGGTTGGCAATTCTTCAAAAGAAGAGGATGCTGCCTTGTTTCGCTACTCCTTCCACATTCGCCCGGTCAGATACTTACCATTGATGCGAAGCAAAACGGTGTAGCTCCCACTGCTAAGCGAGCTCAGGTCGAGCTGAAGGCGATCGCTCGCCGTGGCTTCCGTATGGATCACTTCCTTTCCTACCATGTCGAGAACCGTGATGCTCACTTTCTGACCAGACCAGTCGGTCAAGTCTATGTGGGTCAATCCTTGGGTCGGGTTGGGGAATAGCTTGAGTTGACCGATCAGCTCCTGATCAATTCCTACGGAGAAAGAAACCAACTGGCAGATGTTGTCCACACATCCGAAGCTGTCGATGGCTTTGAAGCAGACCTCATAGGTCCCACTGGCCTGGAAGAGATGCAGAGGATTCTGATCTGTGCTTGTAGTGCCATCGCCAAAATCCCAGAGCCAACTGACGGGATCTGTAGAAAGATCATTGAACTGAATGCCGGAGGGCCCATAGGTATAGTCAAAGTCAGCGACAATGCCTCCGAGAGTAAGCACGGTGAGGGTGTCTTTGCTCTGGCACATTTCTCGATCCGTGATCGTGACAATGTATGTGCCAGCGCTTAGGCTTGCGAGGTCTTCGCTGGTTTGACCATTGGACCATGAGAAGGTGTAGGGAGCATAGCCAAGGCTCGGACTCAGGTCAATGCTGCCATTGGCGCCGTTGGGGCACAGTTCGTCTGTGATGCTGGCATTGGCAAGCGGCAAAGCCCCGACCGTGATCATGAGAGAGGCGGTATCGACACAAGTGCCATCGGCCACGAGATAGGAAATGCTGATGTTGCCGGTGTCGCTAAAGGTGTAGGAAGAACTGGCGCTGCTTCCGAAAGCGCTGCCGTTGGCCAGCCATTCAAAGCTGATGGCTCCGGGATTATTGGCCGTGAAGGTGACCATGTCTCCCAGGCAAACAATACCGGTATCGCTGGCGGTGAAATTGGCCACAATTCCTGCTGCCGCAGATAGGGTGGTGGTGTCCATCCATGTGCAGCCGGCGATGTCTGTTGCGGTGACGAGGTAGGTTCCGGCAGGGATTTGCGTAAGGTCTTCAGACGTTGCGCCCGTGGACCAAAGAAAAGAAAGAGGACCAAAGGAGCTGGTCGCAGTGAGATCAATGGCCCCATCTGATGCGCTTGGGCAGCTTGGCTGGGTGAGTTGGCTGCTGAAGGCAGGAGCGGAGGATACCTCGATGGTCTGGAAGACAGAGTCTTCGCAGGTTGCGGAGACCGCCAGGAGCTTGATTTCGTAGGAGCCTGAAAGCGGAAAGCTAAGCAGAAGGTCTGTGGTAGCAGAAATGAGCACCCCATCTTCATACCATAAGCTGGCGGCATTTCCCTGGCTGGTATTGGTGAAGGATACGGTATCACCAGGACAAATGAGGGTATCTGAGGTGAGGAAGGAGCCAAATATGGGCGGTCCTGCAGAGATCGTGGCCGAATCGACTCCCATACAACCGAAGGCATCGGTGACGGTGAGCACATAGGTGCCCGCAGCTACGCCGCTGAGCGTGGAGGAGGTGGAGCCATTTCCCCAGCTGTATTGATAAGGAGCTTGCCCAAGGGTCACGTTGGTGGTGATGGAACCATCCATCTTGCCCGGACAGCCTTCATTGACTGCGAGCGGGAAGGTGATCATGGGATCATTCACGATGGTAATGGTCTGGCTCGTGGAGTCCAGGCAACCGCCTCCTTCGCCAATGAGGGAGATGGTGTAAGTACCAGGATTCGGGAAGCTTTGAGTGGCAGACAAGCCGGTGGCAATCTGTGTGCCATCTAGTTTCCAGACAGGAGAGATCAGGCTGCTGGAAGCGGCAGAAAACTGCAAACTCCCACCAACGCAGGTGCCGAGGGCCGATGCCACGATGTTGGTATTGACGGTGCAGCAACTCCCTATCACAAGCGGCTGGGTGATGGTGTTTGTCACGATTCCATTCTCGACATATTGAGCATGAAGGGTATAGTTGCCTGGAGGGGTGCCAGTGAGGTTGACGCTACCAGTGATGTTGGTGATAACTGGCAAACAGATAAATGGCTGGCTCACATCAAGGCTCACAAAAATGTTGGACCCAACTACAGAGGAGGTGGTACCATTGAGGACTCCGTTGAGGCAGCCTTTGCTGCCAACCAAGGTGACCGTGATGGTGGAGCAAGTGAGGGCAGGAAGAGGAGACACGTTGACACTGACCATGAATTGTGCGCTGGCCATGAGGGGAAGCAGCATGGCAAAAAAGCTGTACAGTTTTTTCATCAAGAAAAGGTTAGGATTGGTAGAATAGCGCGGTAGGGTGGGGATAAGTTCACCATTTGTTCAATATATTCAAATATTTTCTCTTTATCCAAGATGCAAAAAAAGAGGCCACCCGATACAGGCAGCCTCGTGATACGGTCATTTGGTGAAAGGCTCAGGATTCTTTCTCCTGTCCCATGTCGAAGGTTTCGAGGAAGGCAGTGGAATATACACCACTTTTAAACTTCTCGTCTTTCATCAATTGCTTGTGGAATGGGATGGTGGTTTTCACACCTTCTACGATGAACTCTTCGAGGGCGCGCTGCATTTTGGCGATGACTGATTCCCGGGAAGGACCAGACACGATGAGCTTGCCAATCATGGAGTCGTAGTAAGAAGGGATCACGTAGCTGGAGAAGGCGTGGGTATCTACGCGCACTTTGTGGCCACCTGGTTTGTGAAAATAGATGATCTTGCCGGGTGAAGGGCGAAAATCATTATATGGATCTTCGGCATTGATCCTGACCTCCATGGCATGACGGCCCGGGATCATGGTATAAGGTTCGATTTTTCCTCCGGCTGCTACCTTGATCTGCTCGGCGATGAGGTCCACATCAAAGAGCTCCTCGGTCACGGGGTGCTCCACCTGTATGCGGGTATTCATTTCCATGAAGAAATATTCACCATGCTTGTCGTAGATAAATTCTACCGTTCCGGCACCTTCATAGTCCACGAATTTGGCGGCCTTGATGGCATCGGCGCCCATTCTGGCGCGTGTTTCTTCAGAAAGCACGGGGCAAGGCGATTCTTCTACGAGCTTTTGGTGACGGCGCTGAATGGTACAATCGCGCTCGGCAAGGTGATACACATTGCCGTGCTGATCGGCCATAATCTGGATTTCAACGTGGCGCGGTTCTTCTACAAATTTTTCGAGGTAGAGACCTGCGTTTCCAAAGGCATTTCCCGCTTCTTTCTGAGCGCTGGTCCAGGCCTCGCTCATCTCCTCAGGGGTAAATACCTTGCGCATTCCTTTTCCACCACCACCGGCAGTAGCTTTGAGCAGCACAGGGTACCCACATCTTTCGGCTTCTGAGAGCGCCTGCTCCAATGATTCGAGTAGCCCGTCTGAACCTGGTACTACTGGCACACCGGCTTTTTTCATAGAATCCTTGGCAGTGGCTTTGTCTCCCATGGAGTTGATGACCGTTGCGTTTGGTCCAATGAATTTGATGCCGTGATCTTCGCAGAGTTGAGAAAACGCTGCATTTTCAGACAAGAAACCGTAGCCCGGGTGAATGGCATCAACGCCAGTAATCTCAGCAGCAGAGATGATGTTGGCCATGCTGAGATAGCTTTCCTTGCCAGAAGGTGGGCCGATACATACCGCCTCATCCGCAAAGCGAACATGGAGGCTGTCTTTGTCGGCAGTGGAATATACGGCAACAGTCTTGATGCCCATTTCCTTGCAGGTGCGCTGGATGCGCAGGGCAATCTCACCGCGGTTGGCGATCAGTATCTTCTTGAACATAGTGTTGTTCGGTCTAATCTAAGTTGGAGGAGGGAAAGATCCATGCCTGATAATCAGGAGGTAATGCTGGTATCGATCAGGAAGAGAGGTTGATCGTATTCAACCGGCCTGGCGTCATCGACGAGAATCTTTACAATTTTTCCATTCACTTCAGATTCGATTTCATTGAACAGCTTCATGGCTTCAATGATGCAGAGAACCTGTCCTTTAGAAACGACATCTCCTACTTTGGCAAACAACTCTGCCTCAGGAGAGGGAGATCGATAGAACGTGCCGATCATGGGAGATTTGAACTCAATGAGGTTGGCATTGTTCGCTGGAGTTGCCGGAGCGGAAGACTCAGCAGGCGCGGGTGTAGGTGCAGGTGTAGGTACAGGTGCAGCTGCACCTGCGGGAGCAGGCTGTGGCGCGTAGTAGGGGGTTGGCTCCGATGTGTAGATCACATTGTTGTCAGCACCTTTTCTTCGAATTTTCAAACGGAAATCTCCGTTTTCGATTTCTACTTCGGTGAGGCTGCTTCTGTTGACCAGCTTGATGAGGTCTTGAATGTCCTTAATGTCCATAATATTCTTTTGAGGAAGTGAAGGGGAAAAACAGGTCCAGAAATATTAGGATTTCACCCGTTCAATATAACTGCGGGTCTCTGTATCCACTTTGATTTTGTCACCAATGTTGATGAAGAGTGGTACTCTGATTTCTGCTCCGCCACTAAGTTTTGCTGGTTTAAGGGTGTTGGTGGCAGTGTCGCCTTTGAGACCTGGCTCCGTATAGACCACTTCACGAATCACAGTCTTGGCTAGCTCAATCGTGAGAGGGGTATCGTCTTGTGCATTGAGGAGAATTTCGACGCTTTCTCCTTCTTCGAGCAGATCAAAGTTGTCAATGACCTCCGTTCTGATGTACATCTGCTCATACGTCTCATTGTTCATAAACACCAAATTCTCACCTTCTTCATAGAGGTATTGAAAATTGCGGCGCTCCACACGAATCTCTTCCAGTTTGGCACTCCCGTTGAAAGAGTTTTCGATGACTTTTCCAGTGGTGAGACTTTTCATCTTCACCCTCACGAAGGCAGCCCCACGGCCCATCTTTACGTGCTGGAAGCCTACTACCGAGTAAATATCATGATTGTAACGAAAGCAAAGCCCATTACGAATGTCAGAAATGTTTGCCATGAAGTTCTTGTCAGTTGAATGATAGCAACGAATATAGGATCAATTCCCTGGCTTTTCTTCCGAAAAACCTCGGCAAATTAAGCAATCTTCATTGATATGCCCAACGGCAATCCGCTGCTTCCTTCATTCTCCCTGATCATCTTTCTTCAATTCCTGAATTTTCATCTCTTACTTCGTCACAACATTTACTCCGTCTGTGATGCTTCCGCTACTTTTTCCATAGGAAAAGAGCTTCTCCCCTGATCTGAGGTCGTAGCGAAAAAGGGAATCATGGTCAAATATAAGAATGTCTCCTGTCTCCCAAATTGGCCAAAATTGTTGACCACATATCGTGTTCACACGAGTGAGGCAACCATCGGCTACCTCCAGATTGTCTGTGTATTCCTGGCCAAATTCCTGCCGCCTATATGGCGAAATGAGGATCTCCTCCAGACTTACTCTCTGCTGGAATGGGTTCATCGTGGCGTTGGAGTATAGCATTCGGGTGCGAAATAAGGACACCCCATCGGTGCTGAAAACGTAGGTGATATGAGATCCGTCTTTCTGAAAACCCTTGATGGTCGTTGTGAAATAGATGGTATCAGTAAAGGAATAGGTTTGTTCCTGCACCCTCAGCACCACGCTGTCTTCTACCTGCACAAATGCCCGATCGGCCCTCGTGCTGACAAGCCCGCCTTTGCCAGGGAGATCAACTGCTACCCAGCTTTCTTTTTTGGGGTGAAAAAAGTACAGAGAAGAATCGGCTCCCGTCACATATATCCGCTCCAGGCCACGCGCCACATCCTGATGATCTTGTCCTGGAATTGTCCAGGAGCTGATCACTTCTCCTGTCTTAAGATCTCTTTGCGACAAGGTAGCTGCGGCATCCAATGTCCACCATTCTCCATCGGCCAGGTCCATGGCCCTGGGCACATCAGCATATTCGATCACCGTGCTTGAGTCGATGCGCAGCAGATGCCTGCCCCCAAGGCTATCTTGGGTAATTAGCCAACTTGCCTGCCAGGTCGGTATATATGTCTCGTCGGTGTCCCACCCGCAGCTTGTCAGCAGCAGGAGGAGAACAACGAAGGATGGGTTGATTTTTCTGCTCATCAAGAATGATCGTTTTTTACCGCCAAGACGCGAAGGGGAAATGGACGAATGATTGAGTTGTTGAATGGTTGAAGAATGGAATGATGGAATTAGGAACCTGAACCAAGCCCAAACCCTCGCTTTATACCCTTATACCTCATTCCCCTCCCAACCTCAAAACGCCCATTTCACATAGACCGAGCCCCAGGCGAATCCGCCGCCGAAGGCGGCGAGGAGGAGGTTGTCTCCTTTGTGGAGTTGCGACTCCCAGTTCCAGAGGCACAGAGGGATGGTTCCGTTGGTGGTGTTACCATATCGGTGGATGTTCACCATCACTTTGTCATCGGTGAGGCCTGCACGCCTTGCGGTGGCATCAATGATGCGCTTGTTGGCTTGGTGAGGCACAAGCCAGGCAATGGTATCGCCGCTAAGGCCATTGCGCTTCATCACCGCCTCGGTGATATCGGCCATGCCGGTCACGGCATGTTTAAATACTGTTTTGCCGTCTTGATAGATGAAATGCTCCTTGTTCTCCACCGTATCCAGACTCGTGGGAAATGCGCTTCCCCCCGCTTTTTGATAAAGATAGGCCGCACCGCCGCCATCTACCGCAAATTCTGAGTCCATGATGCCCACCTCCTCGGTGGTAGGTTCGAGCAGCACACAGCCCGCGCCATCGCCGAAGAGAATGCAGGTGTTTCGATCTTCATAATCCACCCGGCAACTCATCACATCTGCGCCCACTACGATCACACGCTTGTGCATGCCAGATTCGATAAACTGAGACCCTGTGCGAAGTGCATACAAAAAACCAGCGCAGGCTGCATTCATATCAAATCCCCAGCTCTTGGTTGCGCCCAGCTTATGGGCGATGATATTGGCCGTGGCAGGATACACATGGTCTGGCGACACCGTGGAGCAAATGATCAGGTCGATGTCTTGTGGCTGATAGGAGGTTTTGCGAAGCAAATCCTGGATGGCTGCCACAGCAAGGTCAGAACTTGCCTGCCCTTTGGCCGCAATTCGCCGCTCCGAGATCCCGGTTCTTTCCAATATCCAGGCATCTGTGGTATCTACCATGGTTTCAAGCATGGCGTTGGTGAGTACCTTTTCAGGAACATATCCTCCGACTGCGGTGATGGCTGCGCGGGTTTTCATATGTAAAACCTTAGATGTGAATTAAGCGGGTAAAACAAGAGTTTTTCGAGGCGAATTGCAATCGTATTTTCCGACTATTTATCTGAAGGACTAAATGCGAATAGCAAGTAGTCCTTCAGTCAATTTTCGATACAACTTGTCCTGATTTATGATTCTGGCAGCTCTTTTTTATTTTTTGCCCCCAATTCACGGAGTTTTTCCGCTCTTTTGGTGAGGCTGCCATGGCCGTCCTTGAGCTTATTCATCGCCTGCTGCTGCGATCTCAGCGCCCGATCGAGATGGGTGCCCACCTGTGTGAGTTCTTCCACAAACCCCACGAGCTTGTCGTAGAGTGCGCCACCTTGTTTGGCGATTTCTTCGGCATTGTGGTTGCGGCGCTCCAATTTCCAGACTGAGGCCACTGTGCGAAGCGTGGCGAGTAGGGTAGTGGGACTCACCAATACAATTTTGCGATCCCAGGCAAAGGAAAATAGCTCCTGATCCGATTGAATGGCGAGGTGAAACGCTGGCTCAATGGGCATAAACATGAGCACGAATTCCGGGCTGTTCACACCAGAAAGCGTGGCATAATGCTTGTCGCTGAGCTGCTGCACATGCCTGCGGACGGAGAGAATATGCTCATTGAGCGCCGAGAGACGAGAATCCTCCATTTCGGCTGAAGAAAACCGCTCGTAGGCCACGAGAGATACTTTGGCGTCGATGAGCAGGTGCTTGTCATCAGGTAGCTTGATGATCACATCAGGTTGCCGGAGTCTGCCGTCGTCGTCGCGGAGGGCGAGTTCTTTGCCTTGGGTGAGGTATTCCTCTCCTTCGCGCAGGCCGCTGCTTTCGAGCACACGCGAGAGCACGAGTTCGCCCCAATTGCCTTGGGTTTTGGATTCGCCTTTGAGGGCTTTGGTGAGATTGCGCGCCTCCTCGCTCATGTGTTGATTGAGCACCACGAGCTTTTCGATCTCCTTGCGCAGCGAAAACCGCTCGCGGTTTTCTTCCTCATAAGCCGATTGCACCTTTTGTTCAAAAGCCTGTATGCGCTCTTTGAGCGGTCCCAGCACCTGCTGCAATCGCTCCTGATGCTCCGCACTCAGTTGTTGGGAGTTTTTTTCTACGATCTGCTGGGAGATGGTTTGAAAATGGAGCTTAAACTGCTCTTGCATGGTGCTCACCTCTTCGAGTCGCTCGCGTAGTCGGGTTTCGAGTTGGGCGTAGCCTTCTTCGAGGCGCGCGTAGGCGCGACTCAGTTCATTGAATTCCGCCTCGCGCTGATCGTGGCGCTGCTGCTGACGTTGCCACTCGGCATCTTTGATTGTCATCTGCTGTTGCAGATTGTCGCGCTCGGCCTGCGCCTGAACCACCGAGAGTTTTCCCTGCTGGATTTTTCGCTGGGAGAGAATCCACGCGACAAAAAAACCGCCAAGCAGGCCCACAATCATGGCAACCCACCAAATGGGCTCTTTCCAAAATTCAAGTTCCATGGCCGTAAGATAGCAAAACAGAGAATGGGATTGTGCTGCAAACTTTTGGTAAAGGGGCAATCAGAAAAACATCTCTCGGGTACTTTTCTAGAGGTGTGGGTGGTCATAAGACCACCCATTAAATTAGTTGGCTGGGCTGACAGGAGGAAAAATACACGCCTGTAACCCTACTGAGGTTCTGTTTTGTAGAAAAATTGCTCTAATACGATTTTCCCATCTGTGACGCCATACACACAAACCTCATTCATCGGAATCCTTCCGTAACCAGTCATAGTCACATCAAGCTTCATGGTGAGCGAAAAAAAGTCATCTGCAACCTGAGGATCAGAGATATACGTACTGTGGACTTCCTCTATGAGGGCATCGAATTCTTTCCATTTTTTCTTGATACCATCAAGTCCTTTGACGATCGGATTAGGACTTCCTTCGGGCTCAATACTCACAATATCAGGTGAATACAGTTCGGCCACTGCCTGTTCAGATTTTCCTTCTCGAACAAGCGTGGCGAGGCGTTGGGCAATTTCACTGGTAGTCATAACGAAATTTGGTAAGTGATGAATAGTTGGATAAGGGAAGGTCTTGAGTTGCTAATATATGATAATTTAATTAGTAAATTCAATTATTTACCAAAAATAAATGCTAAAATACTTGTTATAATTGCTTTTTTGTGTCCATTATTCCCCTTGCTTTATATTTGTCAATTATGAGGCCCATGCCGATTTTCGATTGATTGGAAGTTTTTTCGCCTCAAGCTAAGCATCCTTTTCAGTTTTCGTACCGTTATGTTGTTGATTTGGATTGATGGCTAATCCATCCCAATGGTTCCAACTATTTCATCGATATCCTTGACGGTATCGCCCTATCTTCCGCTCGCATTCGATTCCATTTTTCCTTTTATCACAGGCATCATGAACAAACTACAGCAAACCTTCGCCATCGCCTTATTGCTCTTCTTTTCTGGCTGCGCCTACTATGGCGATTTTCCTGATGAGGCAATGAGTGCTACTGAACAAGCACCTGAGGCCTCTACAGGAAATATCCAACCGCAGCCAGGCATCATCACGGCAGGAGAGTGGAACGACCTCGATCATTGGGATTTCTGGACACAGCTACTCAAGCGGCCAGATTTTGAGAGATTTCCCGCCTATTGGCAATTCTACACCAATCACCGTGTGTCGGTGGTCCTGGCAAGCGGTGAAACTCCCGTGGTGAACGCCAGGGTGGAGTTATTTGAAGGTGACAATTTGGTTTGGGCAGCCAAAACCGATCATGCCGGACAAGCCGAGCTGTGGATTGATTTGTTTCAGCGGAGCGAATCTGTAAACCTTCAAGACTATGTGCTTAGGGTGAATGGTGTTCCGGTCGATCACAAACTTTCATTGTATGAAAATGGGGTCAATCGCATCCAGATGCGAAGTGCCCAGCTGATCGGTAATCGTGTGGATCTTTCCTTCATTGTAGATGCTACCGGATCTATGGGAGACGAGCTGGAATTTCTCAAAGACGATCTGGAAAATGTGATCAGGCGCGTAGAAGCCAATAATACGAAGTTGGATATTTATACCTCCAGCGTGTTCTACCGAGACCAGGGCGATAAGTATGTGGTGAGAAAATCAGATTTCAGCGACGATCTATCGACCACACTTGATTTTATTAATAAGCAAAGCGCTGATGGGGGTGGCGATTTTCCCGAAGCGGT
>JANQTF010000110.1:14432-21112 GCA_030731845.1 Bacteroidia bacterium
ATTCATCAACTGCGCCAGCTTTCTGTTGAGTTCAAATAGCAGATTCACCCCCACAGAAAAATTGCTTGAATATAAAAAGCTGCCTTTGGCTGTTTCTACTCTGTTTTTGACTGCTTCAAGCTCGGTATGCCAGCCTGTGGTGCCACTTACCATCGGGATTCCTTTCTCCAGCATCCGATCCAGATTTCCAGCAAAACTGCCCGGATGGGTAAATTCAATGGCCACGTCCACTTCGGCAGCTGATAGCCCGTTCAGGTCGGCCAGGTTATGCTGGTCGATTTTTGCAACGATGTGGTGGCCTCTGCCGATGGCTTCCGCCTCAATGGCTTTGCCCATTTTTCCGTATCCAAGGAGGAGGATTCTCATGTTTTCTATTTTGAAAGGAGCGTTAAAGCGGTCAGAATGTGAAGGCCAGCCCAAGTCCATTTGGATCAATGACCGGAGACCAGCGAATGCTCAGGTCCTCTGACACGTCAAAGTCATTGAGGTGTGCATCTACGTATGCTTCGAGGATTTGAAGGCCATGCCATCCCAATAGAATCAGAAAGCCGTTGTCGCGTTGTTGGCGAAAATTATTTCGGGCAGTTCGTAGCCCAGAGGCATCATAGCGAAGAGCTAGTTCAGAATCTTCGGTGGCGGGGTCGTCGTCCACGGCCCAGGAGTAGGCGCGGCCAAAGCGCTGATAACGCGATTGGTTATAATTGATCCACCAGGCAGCAGCCCCATATCCTGCCCAAAAGATCGGCACTTTCCAGCCAGCATTGTTATAGATCTGACCCAATCCTGGGATAACCGTCGATCGCTGCCAGGCCACTTCAGGATCATAGGGTGGGGGACTATCAGCTGGTAATAAGCCTTTGGGGAAATAGGGAACAACTACATCCTCCCGCCAGGGGATTTTGATGGTCAATTTGAGTTTGTCGTCTTCTTCGGTGAGTTTGGGAAGGAGCTCTTCGTCCACATACTCCCAGGCTTTGGAGTAGATAGGGGTCTTTTTCTGTTTCACGCTGTCGCGATACCAAGCGGGTCTCATGGCATTGACGGTGTCAGCCATGATTATTTGGGTGAGCGAATCTGTCTGGGCTTGTAGCCCCAGACTTGCCATGAGTACCAGTGCCAGTAGAATACGTCGCTTCATATAAGGCCAAGGTGGGGATGGCGAGCCTCCGGGGTTGTATCTAGAGGGAGCGGGCGTTTGTCTTATGGATTGAGCAGATCGAGGATTCGCTCGAGATCGCGATTGGAGCTGAAGGAGATAACAATGTCGCCTTTGCCACCGCTTTGCTGGGAGAGTTTCACTTTGTTGCCAAATTTATTCTCCAGGTCTTTGGCGATTTTATCGAGGTGCATCTGCTGGGTGGATGGAGCCTCCTTAGCAGGCGTTTTGGCGGTTTTGGGCTGCTTGAGCAGGCGCGCGAGGTCTTCGGCTTGACGCACAGAGAGGTGCTTGTCCCGAATCTGCTGAAACAGCTGAAGCTGCAATACCGGATCGCCCATGTTTTTGAGGGTCTTGGCATGACCCATGGTGATGTCTCCAGCCCTCAGGGCCACTTTCACGGTATCAGGGAGCTTGAGCAACGCCAGATAATTGGTCACGGTTGAACGCTCTTTTCCTACTTTTCCGCCCACCTCATCTTGCTTCAGGCCCAGCTCATCGATAAGTCTTTGGTAAGAAAGCGCCACCTCTACGGGGTCGAGGTCTTCGCGTTGAATGTTTTCGATCAGCGCCATTTCGAGCATCTGCTCGTCATTGGCAGTACGGATGTAGGCCGGCACCTCTTTGAGTTCAGCGATCTTGGAAGCGCGAAATCTTCGCTCCCCTGAAATCAGCTGATACTGATTGTCTCCGATTTTTCTGACGGTGATGGGCTGTATGATCCCGTGCACACGGATAGAGTCTGCCAGCTCATTGAGGGTGATTTCATCAAAAACCTGCCTTGGCTGGAAGGGGTTGATCTCGATCTGTGTAAGCGGAATTGTGCCTACCGACACGGCTGCTCTGGCTGGAGAAGAGGGGTTTTGGCCTCCATCTGTTGGAAGCAAGGCATCCAATCCCCGACCCAATCCACGTTTTTGCTTGGTCATGTTGACTCTGGTTCTAAATCTGAAAAATCGAAGCGTAAAGGTAAGGTTTTTTGCAGGGATTTTGGCAGATTTATCAGAATGCCCGTGCAGAGAATACCAGCTCAAGAAGAAATTTCTTGTTCTTACGTTCTCAATTCCTGCTTTGGATGTTAGGTTTGAGGGCAGAATTTGTGAAGACTTCCTGTTAGCTTACTGACCTTTACCTTGTGAATGATACCCAGCGCCTCAGCGGCAAGACCATGTTGGTCACAGGTGCCGATGGTTTCATCGGATCTCATCTTGTGGAGCATCTCCTTGCAGAAGGAGCCATTGTGAGAGCCCTCACTTGGTACCACCCCCAACAAAATTGGGGGTGGATGGAGGACGTACCCCCTCATGAGCGGCTTTCCATTGTGTCGGGCGACATTCGCGACGCTCGCGCCTGCCATGGCTGGCTCTCAGGTGTGGACATGGTGTTTCACCTCGCAGCACTGATCGGCATTCCGTATTCCTATGAGGCGCCCGAGAGTTATCTCAGTACCAATATCTCCGGCACCCTCAATCTGCTGGAAGCATGCCGTGAGCATGAAACCCGCATGATTTTCATGTCCACCAGCGAGGTCTATGGCACGGCTTTGCAGGTGCCAATCAATGAGGATCATCCCCTGCAGCCGCAATCTCCTTATTCAGCGACCAAAATCGGTGCTGAGGCCTTGGTGCGTAGCTATTTCTATAGCTTCGGTCTGCCAGTGACCATCGCCCGGGTGTTTAATACCTACGGCCCCCGGCAGTCGGCCAGGGCCATCATTCCCACCATAATCACCCAGCTCGCGGCAGGGGTACCTTCGCTCAAACTCGGGGATTTGCGTCCCACGCGCGACCTTGTGTATGTAGCCGACACCTGTCGCTGCCTCATTGCCATCGCTTCTGTAGAGGAGAGCATCGGCAAGGCCGTGAATATCTGCACTGGACAAGACCAGTCCATGCAGACCGTGGTGGACACCATTCAGCAGCTCATGCAAGTAGAAGTGGCCATCGAGCTTGATGCCAGGCGGGTGCGTCCCGAGGGCTCTGAGGTGATGCGCTTGTGTGGAGATCATGCTTTGCTCCGTTCTCTCACTGGCACTTCTCCCAGCGTTTCGTTGGAGGATGGCTTGCAGCATACCATCGACTGGTTTCTCGATCCTCGTAGATATACCCAATACAAACCCGACCACTACCATGTCTAAACGAGCAATCATTCTGGCAGGCGGGCAGGGCGTAAGACTAAGGCCCTATACCCTCACCCTTCCCAAGCCCATGATGCCACTGGGTGATTATCCCATTCTGGAGATCATCATCAAGCAACTTGCCTCTCACGGGTTCGATCACCTCACCTTAGCTGTCAATCATCAGGCAGAAGTGATCCAGCAGTATTTTGAAAACGGGGAACGATGGAAAGTAAAAATTGATTATTCTTTGGAACAGACCCCCCTTGGAACCCTCGGGCCAGTACTTCAGGTGCCAGACCTGCCCGAGCATTTTTTGGTGATGAATGCCGATGTGCTCACGGATTTCCCCTTTTCTGATTGCTGGGATGAGCATCTGGCAAAACATTCGGATCTTACCCTTGGGGTTTGCAAGCGGGAGTATCAAAGCGATTATGGTCTGGTGAAATTGAATGAAGCGGGCCAAATGATCGCCTTCGAGGAAAAGCCTACCCGCGTAGAATGGGTGAGCATGGGGATTTATCTCGTGTCGCGCAATGCGATTGAGCGTTGTGTGGCGGGGGAGAGGCTTGGATTCGATTATCTGTTTCGGCAAATGCTAGATGTGGGCAATCCACCTACCATTTTTCAACATGAGGGATATTGGCTCGATATTGGCTCTCCTGATGATTATCAGAAGGCTTCAGAAACATTTTCGAAGAAGAAGGAGTCCTTTTTGCAGGATATTGGCTAACAGGATCCCTAATTTGGAGAAGCCATCTTGTTCCGAAATCAGAATATTTTGGGCCATTCACCCAAATAATCTGACCACTAATACGTGTGAGGGATAATCATCTCTGTTGGCGGTTTATCTTTCATATAGACAAAACTCACGCCTTTGAAAAAACCAGGTTCTAAATTATCCCCCATCCCTGGCGGTCGCCTCAGTATTCCGGATATTTCGGACATCTTGCGTTTTCGCAAGCCTGCACGCAACTCGCTCAACCTCAAGGTGGATGAGGGATTATTTTTGCGTGCCCTGCGCCCCTCCGATGATGAACGTCTCTATGTCATGATCGAAAGCAATCGTTGGCACCTCGAGCCCTGGCTTTCCTGGATCGAAGATATTCACAACCTGCCCGACACCCGCAATTTCCTCAAAACCATTACCTACCGAAGTATCTATGCCGGTGGGTGGGTATTTGGAATCGAATATCAGGGCAAGCTCGTGGGGCTCATGGACTTCAATGAAGGCAACGCTGAAGAGAAAAGCATCGCCCTGGGCTATTGGCTCGACGTGGACTCAGAAGGCCAGGGATTGATCACCAAGGCCGTGCGAAGATGTGTGCAATATCTCTTTGATGAGCAGGATGTGTCAAAAATTTACATCAAGTGTGCAACCGACAACCTGCGCTCAGAAGCCGTGCCCAAGCGCCTTGATTTCAACTGGGAAGGGATTTATTATCATGCAGGCGAAGTCAAGGGCAAGGCCGTAGATCTTGTTATCTACACCATGGAAGCGCCAAATTGGAAGGGGTAGGAAACATTATCGGTGTTTGCCTTCCATATTTTCTAATCCCGACAGACCCAATCTCCCCTTTTTCTTCTCTCCTTTAGCCCAAAAAAATCGCATCTTGCCCAGCGTCCGTTGCCAGGCAAGAATCTCTTATGCGATATCAGCTCATAGATCAATGGCAGTTTGCCTTGCCGCCGAATACGAGTTGGCGGCAGATTTTTCGTTGGCTCAATCGCTATGAGCGGATGGTCTTTCGCGTCACAGGAGACGATGTTTGTTTCTGGTTGCCCGCCAGCATCGGCGACGGTTTTGCCAGGCTAGGACCAGTGGATGATCAACACCTTGAGCTGGAATTGCATCATGACGGAGATCTGTCCAGGCAGCACCTGGAGACCTATCTCCGATGGTGGTGGGACCTCGACCGTGATATGACGCCTTTCTATGAAGCCTACCGGGATGATCCCTTGCTTGGGAAGTCCCTGACAATCAATCGCGGTGCCAGAATTGTAGGCGTGCCAGACCTGTTTGAGGCTTTGGTACTCGGGATTGTCGGGCAGCAGATCAATGTGTCCTTTGCCCATGCCCTCAAGCATCGCATTACTGAAACCTATGGGAGCTCGATGGATTATCTCGGCGAAACTTGGTGGCGTTTTCCTACGCCGCAGGACATCGTGGAGAAAGCCCGGATAGAAGATCTGCGGCCTATGCAGATCTCTCAGCGCAAGGCTGAGTATGTGATTGGTATAGCAGAAGCCATGCACCGCGGCGATTTCTCCCGAGAATCTCTTCTCACCATGGACCTCGCCGGGCAAATGGCGGCCATGACTGCGGTGCGTGGTATCGGTGCCTGGACCGCCCAATACGTCTGTATGAAGTGCCTTCACACCATGGAAGCCTTTGTCGCTGGCGATTCTGGCGTGCAGAATGCTGTGAGAGACCTGCTCCAAATGGACCGAAAACCCAGCTTGGACGAACTATATGAACTTGCCATCCCTTGGAAAGATTGGCAAGCCTACGCCGTCTGGTTTTTGTGGTTGGCAGAATGACATAGCATTCTGATGACCTTCTAGCTGTGAGAATGAACCATTTTTGTCTGTAAGAGTATCAGAAAATGAGCATATAGGTATCGATCCTTTCCCCTATTTTTGTTTTGGGTCAATAAATGATCTTATTCTCTGATATTTTTCATATCCAATCAGCCTCCTCAGTATGAAGCGTTCCCTTCTTATCACCGGCGGAGCCGGGTTTATCGGTTCTCACCTTGTTCGCCATTTTGTTCGTACCTATCCGGAATATAAGATCGTGAACCTCGATCTGCTTACCTATGCCGGCAATCTGGAGAATTTGCTTGATATCGAAGGAGCGCCTAACTATCGCTTTGTAAAAGGCGATATCTGTGATGCTACCATGCTCGACGAGCTCTTCGAAGAAGAGCAAATTGATGGCGTCATTCACCTCGCTGCCGAAAGCCATGTGGATCGCAGCATCCTGGATCCGCTTTCCTTCGTGCGTACCAATGTCATGGGAACCGTGACCTTGCTCCAGGCTGCCAAAAGCGCCTGGGGAGACCGTAAAGATGTGCGCTTTTACCACGTATCCACCGACGAGGTGTATGGCTCGCTCGCCGAAGGCGATTACTTTCTCGAAACGACCTCTTACGACCCCCGTAGCCCATATTCTGCCTCCAAGGCCAGCTCCGATCACTTTGTGAGAGCCTATGGCAATACCTATGGCATGCCCTTTATCCTCAGCAATTGCTCCAACAACTACGGGTCTTACCAATTCCCAGAAAAATTGCTTCCCCTCTTTATCTCCAACATTGTCAATGGCCAGAAATTGCCGGTATATGGCAAGGGCGACAATGTAAGAGATTGGCTGTGGGTGGTAGATCATTGCCGCGCCATTGATGTGAT
>JANQTF010000111.1 GCA_030731845.1 Bacteroidia bacterium
CGAAGGCTGAGAATCGGCGTGTGCCCAAAGAAATCGACATTTACGGATCGTTGTCCCAATTTCTTGAAATCAGTTACCATCCTGAAATAGACGAAGTTGTCATCCGCAAAGTCTGATAACTCACCGATGAGCTCATCACTCAGCAAGTTGATCGACATATAGATTTCATTCACCCCTTCCTTCTTGCAAAATGTCTTGAGCGCCTCAACCTCGTCTTTGATCAAAACAGCCTTCTCAAACTCTGATAGGGCCGGGTCAATGGTTTCCAAAAAGCGGAAGATGGTGGTATTTTTTGAATCAAAATGCTCGTAGAGTTCTTGTATGCCTTCATCTTCGCCTACCAAGGCAATTTTCCGAATAGTATATGTCATGCTGTTGTAGTAGCGATAGGCTAGCAACATGATAGATCGGAAGATGAAAATAGCGGAGGAAGCGATGAGGTATGTGTAGATAAGATATTCCCTGGAGATGCGCATTTTCACCGACACGATGTAGAGCGTGACAATGAAAAGGTTGACAAACAAGGTAGCCCCAAAGCTCTGGAGGAAAAGATTGAGGTTGAGCAGCTTGCGCTGTTCGTAGGCACTTGTGAAAAGAGAAGCGAGAATCCACGCGAGGGTAAATGTGATGAAGAAGAACACATAAGACTCAGAAGGATCGCTGAATTCTCCAAAACGCAGAAAATATGCCAGCTTACAGCTAAGGTTGATGATAATAAACTCGATGACAAGGACAAATACCTTGAAGATTTTCCGGTTGCTATTCATATTTGGAAACCCTTCATCGAAGGAAGTAATTGGTGGAAAAATGATGCCTTGAGCAAAGGCTATATTAAAAAGACGTTTGAGGCTAGGGAATACATCGGGAAAGAACGTTGGGAAGACGAAGAAAAACTTAAATAGTCTCCCCTTACATGATCAAAGATAGGCCAGCTTTATCGCCTATGAACCCTATCTACCCTCAGCAGTGGCGATCATTCCTTGAATGGTAACAGATCGTACCTAAACGGGAACATTCTTACAACCGGATCGTCCGATAGGGTGACAGAGCTCATTCAGAGGTGATTTTCTCTTTACACACAGTTATTGATAAGTTGAAATGTTGATTGGGAAGGCGCTAGAAAATCCTTACTTTTGACAGCGAATACCGAAGCACCGACTAACCATCTCAATTCTCCTCATGGCAGACACACCTGTTTTTGAGTTTTCTCCCGCAGAAATCCAGGAAATACAGCGCCACGTGGCCAAATATCCTGAATCTCGCTCGGCCGTGATGCCAGCCTTGTGGCTGGCTCAGGAAAAATTTGGCTGGCTTTCGCCAGAAGCCATGCAGCTCGTAGCCACTACGCTGGATCTGCCATACTCCCATGTCTATGGGGTAGCGTCCTTTTATACCATGTATTTCAAAGAAAAGGTCCCCAAACACCTCATTGAGGTGTGCACCTGCTTCACATGCAGCGTGACAGGAGGCCCTGAAATGCTGGATTATGTAAAGGAAAAAATTGGAGCCGACGCCAAAGGGATCGGAAAAGATGGCAAAATCTGGTGCCGGGCAGCCGAGTGTCTCGGGGCTTGTGACACCGCTCCTGTAGCCCAAATCACCAACCGCCGCTACGTCCACAATCTCACAGAAGAGGCTGTAGATGAGCTCATTGAGCGCCTCAACAAGGATGAAGAGATTCCTTTCTCATCCATTCCTTTGAAAAATCAAGCGAACTTCGAATCATAAGCATGAAATATCTCCAGAAAAAACCCGCCTATCTCCTGCTGGAAGATGGGCTTTTTTTTGAAGGAATTTCCATCGGGAAAGAAGGAACCACCACTGGTGAGCTCTGCTTCAACACAAGTATGACTGGCTACCAGGAAGTGTTCACAGATCCTTCTTACTACGGGCAAATCCTCATCGAAACCCATACCCACATCGGCAACTATGGGGTTCACAGCCTAGAGTATGAGTCTTCTTCGGCCAAAATCGCAGGGCTCATCGTGAGAAACTTCTCAGGCTTGTATTCACGAAGCGATGCCGAACAGTCGCTCGAATCTTTCCTCAAACACAACAACCTCGTGGGAATCGCGGATGTGGATACCCGCGCGCTTGTGACCCACATCCGCGACAAAGGCGCGATGAACGCCATCATCTCCTCGGAGGTGACCTCTCAGAAGGAGCTGCAAAAACTCCTCAAAAAATGCCCCCCCATGGAAGGACTTGAACTCTCGAGCAAGGTGAGCACCGTCACACCCTACTTTCATGGTGACCCCACCGCGCCCTATCGCGTAGCCGTGCTCGATGTAGGGGTGAAGAAAAATATTCTCCAAAACCTCTCCGAGCGCGGATGCTACCTCAAAGTATTCCCCGCAAAGGCTTCTTATGAGGAGCTCAAGAGCTTTGATCCACACGGATACTTCATCTCCAATGGTCCAGGCGACCCCGCCTCCATGGACTATGCCGTGAACACCCTCAAGAGAATCCTTGACGCAGATGAACCCCTTTTCGGCATTTGTCTTGGGCATCAGCTCCTGGCTTTGGCCAATGGCGTGGATACCTACAAGCTTCACACAGGCCACCGTGGTGCCAACCACCCGGTAAAAAACCTCATGAGCGGCAAGAGCCAAATCACGTCACAGAATCATGGGTTTGGCGTGCGCAAAGAAGCTATCGAAAAGAATCCCAACGTGGTCATTACCCACATCAATCTCAATGACCAAACCATAGAGGGGATCAGAATCCGCAATCGAAAGGCATTTTCGGTGCAGTTTCACCCAGAAGCATCGCCCGGCCCTCATGACAATGTGTACCTCTTCGATGAGTTTATTAACATGATGAAGCAGGATAAGATTCTGGCCTAAACCAACCTTCCTCCAAACATACAGCGAGACAGCGGCAAGTCCTCTGTTTCGCTTTTTTATTCCCTCCAATCCAAGGGCGGTATATGCAAGTTGCTTTCTGCACCATTATTCTCTGGCAGTTCCCACATTCCCTTCTATCTTTACTGCACCAAGACTCTCCTGCCCCGGAAGTAACTCAGCAAGTGGTTTAGTCAACATGAAAGTCCTCAAATTTGGAGGCTCATCGGTCGCAAACGCAGAACGAATCGACCGTGTAGCCCGCATCATTCAGGAATATGTTCACCGAGGCGAAAAAATCGCCGTTGTGGTTTCGGCCATGGGGGGTGCTACTGATATCCTCATCAAGATGAGCAAAATTGCCGCGAGCGGCAGCACTGATTACAAAGAATTGCTGGAGCAGTTTTCCGCCCGTCATCGGGAAGTCGTCAACTCGCTCGTCACCCGCACAGACCTACATGAACCTGTGTATGAAGAACTTGTAGAAGGTCAAATAGAACTCAGCAACCTTCTTCAGGGACTATACCTCACCCGTGATCTTACTCCGCGCACCCTTGACTATATCCAGAGCTTCGGAGAGCGTTCCAGTGCCTTCATGATCGCCCAAGTGCTCAATAACTATGGCACCCCGGCGCGTTATGTCAATGCCCGTGAGCTAATCATCACCAACGATAACTACGGCTCGGCTAAAATATTTGCACAAGAAACGGGCGACAACATTCGTGCACACTTCCACAACTACCCCGACGAGGTATCGGTCGTCACGGGATTTATTGCCTCGACCCGAGAAGGGATCACCACTACCCTTGGCAGAGGAGGATCTGACTACACCGCTTCTCTGGTCGGTTCGGCTATGGGAGTAGAAGAAATCCAGATTTGGACAGACGTAGATGGCGTGATGACCGCTGACCCACGCAGGGTGAGCCAATCTTTTCCGGTCAGAAGCATGAGCTATGAAGAGGCCCTTGAAATGTCTCACTTCGGCGCTCGGGTCATTTATCCGCCGACCATTATTCCGGCTCTGGAAAAAAAGATCCCCATCCGGATCAAAAACACATTCAATCCTTCAGATGAAGGCACCTTGATCTCTGATCATCCCGAGCCTTATACCCATACTGTCAAAGGCATCTCGTCGATCAGCGATATCTCACTCATTACCCTCGAAGGCTCCGGCCTTTTTGGAGCGAGTGGATTTGCTGCCCGTTTGTTTAATGTGCTCTCCAACAAGCAGATCAACGCGATCCTGATCACTCAAGGCTCTTCCGAGCATTCGATCTCCTTTGCCATCAGGCCCGAAGATGCAGAGCTTGCCCGCAGGGGAATTGAGGAAGAATTTGCCCTCGAGATGAGCGCCAAGCTCATTGCGCCAGTAAAAATGAACCATGGCCTTGCCGTGATTGCAGTGATCGGCGATAACATGAAGTCCCGCCCCGGAATTTCGGGTAAGTTTTTCACCGCTCTTGGGAAAAACGGGGTGAATGTGATTGTCACTGCCCAAGGCTCTTCCGAAAGAAATATCTCGGTCGTCATCAATCGTGAGGATGAGTCCAAGGCGCTCACCGCGGTGCACGATGTGTTTTTCCTCTCTGACTACTATGTACTCAATATTTTCGTGGTGGGGGTAGGCCTCATTGGCAGCACCCTGCTAGAGCAGATTCGCCTGCAAAGTGAATTCCTCCGCACCGAGCAATTTGTGCAAATTCGCGTGGTAGGGCTTTCCAATAGCAAAAAGATGGTCTTCGACGCCGACGGCATCGATCTTGATACCTGGAAAGACACCCTCGACAACTCAGAGGAAACCGCTGATCTGGGGGAATTTGTGGAGCGAATGAAAAAAATGAACCTCGCCAACTGCGTTTTTGTAGATAATACTGCCGAAGAGAGCATTCGCCATTACTACGCAGATATTCTCCGCAATGCGATTAGCATTTCCACCCCCAACAAAGTGGCGGTCTCCGCTGAATTCGAAAACTATCAGCTTCTTAAGCGTGTGGCCGAAGAGCACAGCGTGAAGTTCTTTTATGAAACCAACGTAGGTGCGGGCTTGCCTATTCTCACCACCCTCAGTGATCTGGTAAATTCCGGCGATAGAATTCTCAAGATTGAGGGAGTGCTATCGGGGTCCCTGTCGTTCATCTTCAACAATTTCACGGAGGGAAAACGATTCTCAGACATCGTGAAACAAGCCCGTGAAAAAGGCTTCACCGAGCCCGATCCCCGGATCGATTTATCTGGCAAAGATGTGGCACGCAAGCTCCTCATCCTGGCCCGCGAATCCCGCAAGGCCATGGAAATGGATCATCTCGAAATCGAAAACATCCTCCCTCAACCCTGCATTGAAGCACCCACAGTCGAGGCCTTCCTCGATCAGTTGGAGAAACATGACGATGTATTTGAAGGCATGCGGATAAAAGCTGCTACAGCAGGCAAGGTATTGCGATTCATCGCTACCCTGGAGGGCGATCGCGCATTCATTTCACTACAAGAACTCGGGCCAGATAGCCCCTTTTATCAGCTCAATGGAAGCGATAATATGATCGTATTCACCACCACTCGCTACCACGAGCGACCACTCGTCATCAAAGGCCCTGGAGCCGGCGCCGAGGTGACAGCAGCAGGTGTTTTCGCTGAAATTCTTCGAATTGGATATTATTTGTCCTAGGAGTTGGAGCAGAAACTAACGTTATATTGATTAACAAGTAGAGGGAGCTGTGATGCTCCCTCTTTATTGTTATGTTGGCTCGTCATACCATTAGGCAAAAAACAGGCAGATACGCTAGCGGGGTTCTTCTGGCGGCAACTCCGCCTCAGGATGAATCTCGAGCCATGCCTTCCACTTCAAG